>CAIJXB010000022.1 GCA_903824495.1 uncultured Chlamydiae bacterium | reverse complement strand
GGAATACCTGAACCCATCCCGAACTCAGAAGTCAAGCCCCTCATCGCCGATGGTACTATACACAAGAGTATGGAAGAGTAGGTCGCCGCCAAGGTTTTTTTACACGCCCTCTAGGTCGAAAGATCTAGGGGGATTTTTTTTTGTCTTTTTTTATAGTTAAATTTTTACTTTAATCCTCAAAAATCGCTATGCACTTTTAAGTCTCTTGTAAAGAAATGCTTAAGATCTTGTGTGTTTTTCTTGTTTAATTCGTTGAAGATAACCCCAAGAGAGGGGTATGATTTCCTATAATAGTTAGCTTTTTTGTTTAAAATTCAATGAACATAAATTTAAAAAGGGGAATTACAATGCCTATAAATCTTATAGCTGCAAGAGCAGTTGTTGGAGCTGTGTCATGTGCAGCTGCAGTTGCTGTATTTGCCCATCCAGTGGGCGCCTTAGGAGGCGCGATATATGGTGCAATGTACGGTGCAACGGATCAAGTAGTCCTAGAAAGAACAAGCAGAGTTCGTTCGGTTGCTGGGAGGCATTTACTAACAATTGCCAAAATTGCCATAGCTTGGAAATTAGCTGCAGTTTGTGGAGTTACTATGGGTTTTGGTACAGCGATTGTCTTAAGTCTTGCTCCAGCAGTAGCGATGGTAGCGATTACAATTCTAGGAAATCTACGCTACGGTAGGGATCCCTTAATAGGGGTCTAAAGCGTTTAAGTCGCTGCTAAGATTTTTTATGCGCCCTCTAGGTCAAAAGATCTAGGGGGATTTTTTTGTCTTGATTAATCTCGATTCTGGTAGCATGACTTTTACGTGTAAGAAATTGGGATTTTACCATGTCGAAGGTTTTTGTTACGGGATCTACGGGATTTGTTGGGAAGAGGTTGATTCTGACTTTGCTAAGTCAAGGTCATGAAGTATATGCCTTATGTAGGGCAAAAGGCACCAAACCTTTTGTAGAAGATCAAAAAGGACTTCACTACATCTGGGGAGACTTAAGAGATTCTGAGGTATATAAAAAGCTTCCTTTAGATCTAGATGCGGCTTACTACCTTGTGCACTCCATGACTGAGATTGTAAACGATCTTGCAGATGCTGAAGTGGAAGTGGTGCACCACTTTCTTCAAGGGGTTAAAACTACAAAGATCAAGCAGATCATCTATTTAGGTGGGATCATCAATGATGAGAGTCACCTCTCTCCCCATTTAAGATCGAGATTATCAGTTGAAAGAGCTCTTAAAGAGAGCAATATTCCCGTCACAGTTTTAAGAGCGAGTATCATCATAGGCGCTGGAAGCGCTTCTTTTGAAATCATCCGAGATCTTTGTGAAAAGCTTCCGATCATGATCGCCCCTAAGTGGGTTCATACATCTTGCCAGCCGATGTCTATTCGGGATGTTCTTTTTTACTTGGCAGGAGTTTTATTAAACGAGCGCTGCTTTGGAAAGACGTTTGATATCGGAGGGCCAGAAGCGTTAACGTTTAAAGAGCTCATGCTCAAGTATTCTAAGTTTAGAAATCTAAAAACCTGGATCATCGATGTTCCTGTTTTAACACCCAGGCTTTCAAGCTACTGGCTGGTGCTGATCACTTCTGTGAGGCTCTCTCTTTGTTCATACTTAGTCGAGAGCATGAAAAATAGCTCCGTTGTTAAATTGACAGGCATTCAAGACATCTTGCCCCATGAGTGTCTAAAATACACAGAAGCTTTAAAGCTTGCTTTTGAGAAGATTTCAAATAACGAAGTGATTTCTACATGGATGGACGCGTGTGGGGAAGAGCTAACAGCTAGTGAAGTGCCTAAAGAAGGGTGTTTGAAAGATGAAAAACGCTATGAGATCAAAGGGTCTAAAGAAGAAGTGATAGAGCGCATTTGGTCCATTGGTGGTGATAAAGGATATTATGCTCTTGATTGGGCTTGGCACATAAGAGGTCTTATTGATCAGATGTTAGGGGGCATTGGGCTTAATCGAGGCAGAAGACACCCCACTGAAATTATGCTTGGGGACTCTATTGATTTTTGGAGAGTTCTCTTTGCTGATAAGGCAAAAGGGCATTTGATCCTACTTGCCATGATGAAGGTCCCAGGAGAAGCTTGGCTTGAGTTTCAGTTAGAGCAAGCCGAAGGTAAATGGATCTTATTGCAGCGTGCAACGTTTCGCCCTCTAGGAATATGGGGAAGGCTCTATTGGTATTCTATGTATCCATTCCATTTTTTCATCTTCAGAAAGATGGCCCAAAGCATTGCGGGCGTCTTATGAATTTTGTGCATCGAACTTTAAAAAATAGAGCTAAGTCTAGTACACTCAAAATTTACATGTAGGTACTATGGAACAAATTTTAGAGCGCATTACTAAAAAGAAAAAACAGCTAGAGGCTAAAAAACCGTTTCCTATTGAGCTAGAGAAGAATTTGTATAATTGGTCTAAGATGGGACTAACTTACACTTCCAATGCCCTTGAAGGTAATACGCTTACTGAAGGTGAGACGGCTCTTGTTGTCGAAAAAGGTGTTACAATCGGAGGGAAGACGGTTGTTGAGCATTTAGAGGCAATAGGACAGGCGGAAAGTATTGATTTTATTAGTGAGCTCAGTCAAAAAAAGAAGCGTTCCCAGTTAACCCTTGAAGACATCTTAGAAATACATCGTATCCTTTTAGGGAAAATAGACCCGGTAAATAGCGGAAGACTTAGAAAGATTTCGGTGCGTATTGCAGGGTCCGTAGTTCCTCGTCCTAATTATCTTAAGCTCCCGGAGCTTATGGATGGGTTTATAAAGAACTTACATACTGCCTCTGACCATGAAGCAAAAATCGCAGCAGATGCGCATTTGCAATTTGTATTCATACACCCATTTGTCGATGGCAATGGTCGCACAGCTCGTCTTCTTATGAATCTACTTCTACTTGAACTTGGATATCCACTTGTAAAGATCGATCTTAGCATGCGCAGTGAATACATCAACGGCATCGAAAAAGCCCTGCTTGGACAAGGTCATGAAGAGTATTATTCGGTTGTTTTTAAAGCCATAGAGCAAGCTTTAGATGCCTATTTAGAATCGGACTTTTAGAATGAAACTCCTTGTTGTGGGTGCCGGCTATGTCGGTCTTGCTTTTTTAAAGCATCTAGGCAAAGAGTCTCATGAAATTTTCATTACAACAACCGATGAAAATAAGATCCAAAAGCTTAAAGCCTATGGACATCATGTCATCATGATAGATTCTCTGGAAGAGGCGATCGCTAAATGCGACGCCATGATCATTTTGATAGCTCCTAATAAAAATTCTACGTATGAAGAGACCTACTTACATACCGCAAAAAGGGTTGCCAGAGCTTTAAAAGAAAGAAAAAAACCTTTTTATATCATCTATACGAGTAGCACTTCTGTTTGTGAAGGAGCTGAAGGTGAGTGGATCTTCGAAGACACAAAGCTATGTCCAAAATCAGAAAATGCAAAAATCCTTTTAGAAACAGAAAAAGTGTATTTGGACTCTGGAGTGGATGTTTGTGTACTTCGCATGGGTGGGATCTATGGACCTGGAAGGGAGATAGAGACTAGAGCTCTTAGGTTAGCAGGAAAGCAGATGCCAGGAAATGGTGAAGAGTATACCAATCATATCCATTTAGAAGATATTGTAGGAGCTTTGGGGTTTTGTTTGGAGAAGAGATTGAAGGGGCTATACCATTTAGTCAATGACTCTCATCCAAGTAAAAAAGAGCTTTATGGTAGCGGGCCTATTTGGTCTTCTAAAAACACAGGTCTAGGATACAGAGTATCCAATCAAAAGATCAAAGAGGCAGGCTTTACGTTCTGTCATCCGAATCTTTATCTCTAAGAAAAGAGAGACCTATATAGCTTTTTTGCTGAGCCTTGTTAAGTCCATTAAACAGAGTGCGAAGCTCTAGTTCTAAAGCTTCGAAGCTTTCGATCTCTTCTGTTAAGACCGACTCATCACAAAGATCTCCTCCCTTAGATAAAGCTTGTAGACCTTCAAGCTGTTTTTTTGCGGCACAGTAGAGCTTGTAGACCTCAGAGAACTTTTGCTCTGGGGTGAGTTTTTTTTCAGATAAATCTGTTTTTATTGTTTTTGCAAAGACCTTTGAAGATTTAGTTGCAAGTGTATAGCCCCAGGATCCTGCGCTAAATAGGGTCAATACCGTATTCTTGATAGAAACAATGGGATTTTCGTTTGCGACGTCTGTAATAATACTTGAGAACGCAATGAGCGTAGAGGTCACGGCGACAATCCCCGTATAATTCTTGATTTCGAATTTTACTTGATAGTTTCCAATAGAAAGCATTTTGAACTCTTTTTTAGATAAAAAGGTAAGAGAATGAGCAGTTTACATTCTCTTATACAAAAAGTCAATCAGAGTTGGGAAGTTATCTAAATTCAAACCATCCAGATCCTTTAGCAGGAGGAATCCGGATCACAACAGCTGATAGATTGTCGTTAGAGTGATTCATTAAAGAGGAGTAAACAACATCTTCAGCAATCGCTTGTTCGGATGTTCTAAAACTGAAAAGCCTGTTGCCAAGAGCCTTGCCAAGCCCAAAAGAAGGTGCAGTATCCCACACTCCATCAGAAGCTATTACGACAATAGATCCTGGGATCATTGGATTTTTTGTGATGTCAACTGTCGGATTCATGACTTTTTTAGCGCTTGGATTGCCAAAGGCGCTTCCCATCGCATGAGTGCTAGAGGTTCTCCATACTCCGTCTACTAGCTCAACGAATCCACCAAGAGCTTTAATGATTTGTTTATGTCTCGGATCGTTTGGTAGGGCATCTTCACTTAATACTTGGACTGCGCCCGTTTTTTCATTGATTGCAATAGATCTAGAATCTCCAATGTTAGCAGTATAAAGGTGTTCATTCCATGCGATGACGATGTTAACAGTTGTTCCTCCAGCTCCTTGGTACTTCGCATCTAAGGTAATGAGTGCGGATTTAAGCGCGTTGTACATGACTGTATCGGTAAGTTCTGTAGAACCGCTGGTGCTTAAGAAAAACTCTAGTTTTTCTTTTAGCGTGGTTGGGAAGTGTGTTTCAACGTATCCAGCGGCCTCATCCGAGCTTCCATGACCATCAAAAACCCCAAATACGGGAAGCTTAATACCACCTATTTCAATCTCTGTTGCTAAGGTGCAGTCTTCCATTTCATCTCGCGAGCAGCCTATTGCTTCGCAGATCCCAGCTTTAAGGCCACAAGCTTCAATCGATCTACTTTTAAACGGATATCCACCAGGGATGCAAACGCCCCAACTAATGTTTTCTGCAATTTTGGCCTGTCTAGGAGCTGTTTTTAAGGTAAAGCTATCATAAGGAAAGTGTTTTTCTAAAGCTTTATAACGCTCAGATGCAATTCGAACTCTTTGCCATTGGTCGTTGAGAGCTTGCTTTACCTCTTCGTCATTTAGAACATATTCGTTACCCATTTTGACTTGGAGCTGACCTGAAAGGCCTTGTATAGCAAATCCTTTTTGGTAGTCGACAGCCGTGCTTAGTGGCGTGTACGCTTTAACCACTTCTTCCGGTACTGATAGCTGCGGCCGTTCTCTAGAAATGAAGGAAGGAACAAGTGATGCAGCTTCGTTAGCCATATACACACCTAGTATGACAAGTCCTATTCGTCCAATCCTTTCAAAGGAAAGAATAGCTCTGTTTTCTACGATCAAAGAGGCAAGTGTGACGGTGAAGGAAGGGCTTTTGAGATAGGAAACTACGAGAGAGTCTTTTTGGGAATGGATCGCTTTAAAAAACTTAAATGCAATAACTTGCGTAGTCGTTGTTGCTGCAACTCCTCCTACGGTCAAAGGAATCGCTTGATCTATCGACGTAATCCTTCGAAAGGTCGAGAGCACACAAGCAAATGTGGTAAATGTAACAATGAAAGTGCTCATTTGAGCACTTGAAGAGCTCGTAATAGAAGACATTTTTTTAGCTTTTTGTATAAGATCATGTTAAGAAGAGAGGGATCTTAACTGATCTTATACGAAAAAGTCAATCGACTGTAAAGGACCTGGATACGTTGTTAAAAATGCCAGGAACTGGTTCATTTTGAGGGCTTATGAGCTCGAGCTGGACCGTATGAGTTCCACTGCCGAGTCCATAGATGTAGTAAGGGACCCAGTCGTAGAGGAAGCGTTGGTTGCCGCCATCAAGCGTTACTCGTATTTTGTAACCGTCTTTAGAAAGGGTACAATTATTGATGTAAAAGTCGAGAAGGATAGGCTGGCTTTTGTCAGAAAAATTGCCTTGTGGTTCATTATAAGTGATGTAAGGATCAGACAGGTTCAAGGTCATTGCAGGCTCTTTTGTCTGATAGTAGAAGACAGAAGTGATGGAGCAGTTGTTTTCCTTAAGGCTTTCTCCATAAGATCTGCAAGGAAAGGCTCTCATCACGTGCATACCCGGAGAGAGTTTATAAGGGAGTTTGAACTCACAAATCTGATCGTAGAAGTCATCATGGTCATCAACCGCATCAAAAAGAGCTTCATTAATAGTAAAGTATCCAAAATGGTCGATGAATACGTGGATGGTTTGACCTTCGGTGCTATTGGCGATTTCTTTTCGTCTTGGGAGGTTGCCGCTGTCAACTCCAAGAGGATACCAATCAAGTCTAAGTTCCATCTCAACAGGTTGCTTGGTTTCGATGTGTCCACTTGTTGGATATTGAACACGGAGAGTGACTTGCCCAGGCTCTGGACTTCTCTCTACAGGCACAATTTGAATGTCGTTGGGATTCGGTGGTCCTTCTCTTAATTCAACACCAGCTTGCAGTGTATTGCTAAGTAAAAAGCTTCCCAGAAAAAGCAGGGTTAAACCAGATTTATATCGCTCGAACATGACACCCTCTTTATTTAGATGTTTAATCTAACAATTAATATATTTTATGATTTAAGTCTATTTTTATTTTAAATTAATTCTGATTATATTAGTTGTTAGGAATGGAATCGATTGTATTAATTGTCTTAATTGTTTTGCTCGGGCTTGCCTTTGATTATACCAACGGCTTCCACGATGCTGCCAATGTGGTAGCAACTGTTATTGCAACAAGAGTTTTAGCTCCCGCTACAGCTATTGTTCTTGCAGGTGTTTTAAATGTCATAGGAGCTACGCAAATCGGCTCTGTTGCAGAAACCATAGCGACTGGCATTGTTAAAACATCATCAGCCTCTTCTTTAGGGATAGTGTCCGCACTTTTAGGAGCGATCAGCTGGAACCTATTTACTTGGTACTTGGGACTGCCCAGCAGCTCCTCATATGCTTTGATCGGAGGGCTTGTCGGGGCTTCTTTAATGAACCACGGATTTGATTCTATTGTATGGAATGGAGTTATTTACAAAGTAGCCATCCCGATGGTTGTCTCTCCTATTATTGGATACTGTATGGCCTTTGTTTTCATGAAAGTAGCCGGCTATTTCATTAGAAAGAAAAAAATCACAAGCTCCCATAAGCTCTTTCGCCATTTACAGATAGGATCAGCAAGCGTCGTTGCTTTAGCTCACGGACTTAATGATGCGCAAAAGAGCATGGGGATCATCACTTTAGGGTTATTTACCACCGGCTTTTTGCTGAACCAAGTTGTTCCATACTGGGTTATTTTTTCTTGCGCGATCATTATGGGGCTTGGAACGGCAACAGGAGGGATGAGGATCATTCGCACTGTTGGATTCTCGATCACAAAGCTAAAACCCATACAAGGCTTTGCGGCGGAAGCTAGCGCTTCTTGCGTGATTCTAACGGCAAGCTTTTTTGGGATGCCGATCAGCTCCACTCATATGATTGTGGGAAGTGTAACAGGAGCAGGATCTGCCACCAAAGGCAGCAGCGCGATCAGCTGGAAGGTGATCCGCAAGCTTTTGATCGCCTGGGCTGTTACATTGCCCGGCTCTACTTTAATTGCGGCTTTATTTTATAAAGTATCGTCTTATTTAATTTAGTTAATAATAAAATTGATATTAATAATTATTATTAACATAATTAAGTTAAACACGAGGTAATTATGAAGCAGTTAAAGCTGAAGGATGCGCTATCCATCTTGGAGGCTGTTGATTTTCTGTCGAGCCTTTCTGAAATTGACGTGACGATCTCATCAAGAGCGCTATCAATAGATGAAAAGGACACGTTGCACCCCCACCGCTGGCTTGATCAGCAACTCATTCATAAAAACCAAGAACTTGTCGCTCAATCTTTTACATCGATCTTGCACTACCTCCAAGAGCTTCAAGAAAAGCACTCCGAGCAGCTCCAAGATGAGCATGTTCTTAAAGGGATCCAGTCTATTTTAGCGATCTTGGATGAAGCAGCTCAAAAAATAGAGAAGTTCACAGAGCTTTTTAAAGAGAGCCCGGCGTTAAATTCTCTCATGGATCTAGAAGAGTACCGAAAGCTCCAAGAATACATTGCGAGTTTCATCCTTCCTAGACTTTCTGAAAGAGCTGAGTCTTGGGAAGAAGATTTATTAGGGATTAAGCAAGAAGAGCTGATGGGTGTGTCTAAAAAAGGTCTTAGAGATCTTGAAGACATCAAAGAAGACAAGCTATACGACCTATTCTTTGTTAAAAAACACGATAAAAAGCCTTTTTATGACTATGACATGGTCAGACGTCTTAAGCTTTTATACGACTTTGATCAAATTGTAGAAACGGGACAAGAAGAAACTTCTTTCATTCGGATCAGACAACTTCAAGACAAAGACTTTCATCAAAAAGCCGCCTCCATTTTAGCCGGCTCATCTTATTTAATTGGCGGCTTTTATAAAGAAGCTATGAAAATGAAAGGCGTGCCTCTTGTCGCTTCAATGAACAAAGCCTTGATGGCTTTGATGCTAGCTGCGAACCCTAGAAGCTGGCATAGCGCTTCTACCTTGCAAGAGAGCCACCTTTTTAAAAGCTCAGCTGAGTATTTTGGAGATTTCCATTTTTATTTAAGAGAGTCGCTCCACTCCAGCGAATACAAAAAAATGTTAAGTCTCAAATCAGAGACGACCCCTCTTTTATACGCGCACTGCTTTACACTCATCCACAAGCTTTGTGCTGGATACTTTTTAAGCATGAGCCTTCAAAAGGAAATGGTTTCTTTCATCCGTAGAATGATCCACGTTGGTAGCAAGATGACGCAAGTCAAAGAGCCCACTGACAAATTTCCCTCTCTTTGGAAAGAGCTTCTTTGGGAAGATGATTCAATCCGCCAGGTTTTGCAAAAGCAGCCAAACGGCCCTATCAGATGTACCATTGAATCCTTTTTAAAAGGAGACATCGGCAAAGGCTGGGATCCTCTTTCTCATAAAAATGTCCCTTCCCATCTATTCACTCTTATGGGTAAAAACAAAGAAATAGCTTTTCTTCGTATGCCAGCGCCACTCATGCAAAAATCGATCCAAGTAGCTGAAGTTCCTTCTGAGTTTGAGCAGTTTTTAAAGGGATGTCTACTCGAGGACAAGCACGAAAAATTCCTGCTTGTTAATTTACAAGACCGCACTTCTTGGGAAGAGCATGCAAGATCTGAATCACTTGAGAACTTTTCTAAAAAAGAAGAGATTAGGGAAGTGTTTTCTTTGATCGGTCTTCCTAAGAAAACAGACTTTTACTTCCAAAAAGAGCACTATCATGATCTTGATGAAGCGTCTGCTTTTATAGATCAGATTGTAGAGCAGTTTGAAGGGAGAGAGCAGTGCGGTTTCTACTGGCCAGCCACTCAAACCAAAGAATCGAATGCCTTTGCAAAGTCGGCAGTTTCGATGATCCACGCCGTCTTTTTTGATCAAAGAAAAAAACTAACCCTTATCGAGCGCCAAAGCTTCATTGAAATCTTCTATTTCTTTTTAATCTTAAAATCGATAGATCTTTATCAGCCTGACTATATGGCCCTTAGCTGTAAAGACAGCATCGACACAGGCGCCGCTGCAAGCGGCGGCTTCTTCTCATACCTTCGTATGATGATTTCCGATAAACCTTGGAAAGAAGAAGAAAAAGATCTGCTACTTTGGATCCTGTATGCTCCGGCACTTTTTTTTAGAGAGCGCGCTATCCATAAAACAGACCTTAATCGTTTGGTAAACACAATGAACGTCTTCCAAGAGGGCATCTTGGAAAACAGAAGCCTTCTTTTAAAAGAGTGCAAAAAGCTCTATAAAGAGGGTCTGCCTGAGAGTGTAGAGATTAAGAAAGCGGGTTGATTGATGTTTTCACCGATCCGTCCTGATAACGCCAATAGCCTGGACTTCATTTTAAAAGGCTTTGAAAAGGCAGATAACAAAACGATTCGGATCGCACTTGAGGTGATCCGAAGCCAATCTCCTTCTCCAGCTCCCTCACCCATTCCTATGTCAGAAGAAGCCCCTTCAAATCCTTTGATTCAGAATCTATTTCATGTAATAACACAACAGCCTCCTTCTACAGCATGGGTTCAAGAGCAAGGATATGAGACCGTGCAAGAATTGGTGGAAAGTAGATTAGAGCATTGCCTTTGGAACCGTATAGAGGCGGCTTCATCCTTAGACACCACTTACGATGTGCTATCAACTCTTATTCTAGCAAGGACCATTCCTAGAAAAATTCCTGCGATCAACATACCCTCAGATGAGGCGGCGGATCGATTACTAGATAGCTTAATTCAAGAAAACCTCATAGGAGAAGATGAAATTTCTTTAGAAGGGGAATTTACATACTTTTCTGAAAAGGTAGAAAAGAGATTCACCTATCTCATAGGCAAAGAAACAGATAAGACAAGAAAAGCTGAACTATTCCATATGCAGGGGGAGTTTCAAAAACTAAAAAACCGCATAGAAACGTATCCGAAAGCTGAGCTTTTTTCTGAAGATGAAGAGGAGAGGAAAGAGCAGTATTATAAGTTTGGAGTGCGTCTTGGGATTGCTTTTGCAGGACTTCTATTACAAGAAAATGAAGATGTTCTTTTCCATAGGATTTCCGAGTTTTTAGACGAATGTTTTAAAGGATGGGATGAGCACACTTTGCAGCTCATGGCCCTAGGATCGCCTGAGCCTGTGTATCTAAATCCACTCATAGAAGCGCAGAAAGCTGCATGTGCTACCCGGCGCTCTATTGTTGAACAAGCCTTAATAGAAACGTTTGAAGAATTTAAGGACAACGTTCATTACAAAAATGCAGCTAAATGGGCGATGAATGGGCCCTTTCATTTGGGATTTTCAAAAGAAGAGCTAGGAACTCTAGAGCCAGAGCTGGTTGCTTTTGTTACTCCTATGGTGAGACAAAGGACAATTGAGCTACTTGCTAGTAAAGGGGCAGAGGATCTTACTGCGCAGCTTATATCTCGATATAAGGCTATTGCTTCTGAAGAAGAAAAAAAAAGGAGTATTTGCTGAAGTACTAGCTCAGTATGTGGAAAAAGTAAAAGAAGATCCTTCTTTTCTTATCGATCCTCTGCAAGATTTAGAATCTGTATTTAAGCAATTTCAAGAGTCAGGAAGGTTAGAGGATCTCAAAAAACTTCGAAATGCCTTACAAGAAAAGGGTATTACTCCTTCTTCGACAAAGCTTTTTTATGAGAAGACAGCGGAAGAAATATTGCAAGTGATCCAAAATAATCCGGATTTTTTTGTGAATCTCAGAGCTCTTTACAATCGAGACCTTTTAGAGAGGAAGTTTGGTGAAGAAGAGCAGTTTGGATCTACTGCTTGGGGGGGCGGGGCAAAGGTTCTGCATCTAGAAGAGTTTCCCAAAGAAGATCTTAACGTTCGGATCTTACAGTGGATGCAAACTCTTCCTTTTTCTAAAGCTCAACAAGAGCAGATTTTTCAAGCCCTTTCCTCTTCTATTCAAAATCAGGAAGAAGGAGAGACAAAAGTTGCCTTACAGGCATGTCTGGAAAGCAGGGATTTAGAAGGTTTAGTAGCCCTTCAGTCAGAGCCTGAAACGTTCTTTTCTTTGGAAGAGATTTTGAGTTTGGGTACTGCAGAAAATTTGAAGGCATGGAAGCTGGAGCAAGTGATAGATGAAGAAGATTTGATCACTGCGTTTAGTTCATTAATAGAAAGGGGAGATGTGTCGCTTCTTCAAGAGCTCTTAGAAGATCATCCGGATGTTTTAGAAAAGCATCGAGGAGTAGCTGTTAAATTCGCAGCAGCGCAAGGCCACTTAGAGGTAGTCGAATGGCTGTTAAATGGTGCGGAAATTTCAGAGGAAGATCGAAGCTCTGCTGTTGCTGAAGCGATCAAAGAAGACCATCTAGACGTAGTTAAGGAATTATTGAAAAATGGCGCGAAGATTCGGGATAGAATTCGAAGCGACGGTATTGTATTTGCAATAGCAAAAGACAACCTAGACCTAGTGAAGGCTTTATTAGAGGGGATTGTGGTTTCAGAAAGCGTGCGCAGGTTTTGTATTAGGGAAGCTGTAGAAAAAGGTCATCTAGGGGCAGTTAATTTGTTATTGAAAGGTTGGGTAATTTCAGAAGAGATTCGAGGTGATCTAATTGTATTAGCAACAGAAAAAGATCATCTAGAAGTACTTAAGGTGTTATTAACAGAGGGCGCAGCAATTTCTAAAAAGGACCGAGGAAGAGCTGTTTTAGCAGTAGTGGATCGTGACTACTTAAATTTGGTTCAGCTTTTATTAAATGATGGCGTGATTTCAGAGAAAGATAGAATCGAGGCTATTTGCTTAGGAATAAAGCGCCACCATTTAAATATAGTACAGGAGTTATTGAGAAGTGGTGGGGTGATTTCAGAAGAGGATCGAGGTTATGCTGTTGCGTTAGCTGCAGGAGAGGGTTACCTAGACCTGGTTAAGGCTTTATTAGAGGGAGCTGTAATTTCAAAAGAGGCTCGAGGCAATGCTGTTGTATTAGCAGCGTGGTCAGACCACATAGACGTAATTGAGGAGTTATTAAGAGGCGGGGCGATCTCAGAATCCTTCAAACAAAGCGCAAGGTCGTCAGCAAGCGGTCCGAGGAAAAAGGAGATCATTGATTTAATTAATAGTTTTAATGGTTAACTATCGCTCTTAATTCAAACTCAAATCCTCAGGGATCATGGACAAGGTGGCATACATTTGCTTGTGCAAGAACTCTAGCAAACAGAAGCCTTCTTTTAAAAGAGCGCAAAAAGCTCTATAAAGATGGACTTCCTGAGAGTGTAGAAATTAAGAAAGCGGGTCGATTTATTAGTCTTTTTTGATGATTTTATTTAATTTAATAAAATCATTGAAAAATGTATAAATATTGGTTTTTTTTGAACGGTTTATCTTTTAACAAGAGAGTT
>CAIJXB010000021.1 GCA_903824495.1 uncultured Chlamydiae bacterium | reverse complement strand
AGCGAAGCGTATGGTGGGGTGGGGGTAAATTCGATACGACGGTTTTTAAGAAGTATGTTCGAGCCGAAGATTTTTTGGAATTATTTATCTCATTGTTGAGTGCCGCAAAGAAATCTGATATTTACTCTTTCTTTTATCAAAAGCACTTTCTCCTCCCTCTAGGATACTACATACCTGTTCTATTATTCCCTGTTCAAATTGTTCTATCTCTGTATCGGGTTTTGCTTGATCTTCCAACGAACCAGAAATATATTCCAATCGTGGATTTCTCTTTCCATTATAATTAGCAATTATGACCTGCTCCGCATCAGTATTCACGACAAGGTTTGGGTTATGGGTAACCATAATAATCTGCCTATAATTCTTCCTTTCACGAAAGAAGGCTATTAGATCATTGTAGATTGAAAGATTGTCTAGATTTTCTTCTGGCTGGTCGATTATTAATGGACGATAATCTTCTTTGTCAATCTCTAAGAAAAGCATTAAAAGAACTATCCCTTTTTGACCTGGAGAAAGTAAATATATATCCGTGCCATCAAATTTGATCGAAGAAACAATGTCAAAAAACCTAGTGTTAAAAATCCAGTTGTAAAAATTTTCCAACGTACAGGTTTCCCTTAACTGATCTTTGATAAGGATAGACTTTCCTTCGGATGTAGTAAACGAAGCATACAGACTTCGAAGAGCTTTAAGTACGTCATCTTTTTGAAAATCACTGCGCCTAGAGATGTCCCAGAGTGTCGCGAGGCTATCTTCAAGATTTTTTATTTCACGGAAGCTTCCTTTTCTTGACCTATCTATAACGTTTAACCCCTGCTCCAGATGATCCTTGAGTTTATATACAAATTTTGCTTCGAACTCTAGTTTCTTATCGGTATCAGTCCCTGCGAGAAGAGAATTCTGAAGGGAAACGTAGAGTTTCTCTAATTCGGTTTTTTCGCGCCGCAATATCTCAAAATGAGAAAAATATTTTTCGAAACATTCTTTAAATAGGGCTTCTCTCTGGGGCGCAGCAGCGGTTTTTATTTTCCCGATTTCTTCTTCTAGCGCCTTAATTAACGTCTCTAAGTCAGAAACATTCTTTTTCTGTTGTTGGTATTTTATTTTGGTACTTTCATATGCTTTGGTATCTTTTCTTTTCGCTGTGATAACCTCGTCTAATTTCTGTAGATTGTCCGCTAGAAGATCTACCGAGGCAACTGTAAGTGTCGCCGCCACTTCGTTTCTGCCGCCCTCTTTGAGAATGGCTAATTTCTTATCTATTTCTGATTTTCCAGTTTCCAAAACGGCCGCTATTTCTTCTGAGTGGATATTTATCTGAAAGATTTTAAGGTTAGAGATTCCTAAAACGGTTGCAAGCTCCACTAACTCATTTTCAAATTCCTTGACCTGAGGTTTAATGAGCTGAAGTTTGCTTTCCAATTCAACGAATTTAGCCTTATCTTGTTGCAATTTTACTATCGTACCCTCAAATAGCTTACGATGCTCGATAAGTTTTGAAAGATCCTCTTGCCCTTTTTTGTCTTCGGCGGGAAGAATTGGCAAAGTTTTAATCAACGTATCCCTTTCATTCTGTTTTAACTTAAATTCCTTTTCTTTTCCAGATAAGCTATCAATAATCCCAGTAACCTTAAAAATTTTCTGGGTTATTTCTCTTATCTCTTTTAAATTTTGCTCCTTCTCAAATTGAAAGTTTTTCAGGATCTCATTTTTTAATTCTTGCAAACTTGATGCTCCCATTTTTTCAGTCTCATCCAAGGACTGAAAAATTACATTCTCTATCTGTTCTTGCAATATCTCGTTATTGCTTGGAGAGCAGAGTTGTTCTACTGCATTTTGCGGTAAGTATCTTACCAGTCCTTGATCTTTTAGGAGTGTATCAACAGTATTTTCGGTTGTTGAATTATCAGCCCATGTTAAGGTTATCTTCGTTCCTTCTATCGTCTCTTTGTGTTGGGACGCCTTATTAATAAAAGAGTTTTCGTCATCATCTCTACTACCCGCTCCGTAAGCGATCATTTCTGCCAATGCTGATTTTCCAGACCCCCGACCGCCAATTATAGTTATCAAATCCCTATTTAGTTGAAGTTCGAAATTCTCCGAGAACCACCCATTAGATTTGGGGATGCTAATTTTAGAAATAATTTTATGCTCGTGTTTAAGATTTGGTGGTGTATCTCCAATATATACACGCTCTGGCTCGTTAGTAATTTGTTTCAAACCGCCGAACGTTGGATCGGCTTTAATCCATAAACAGGATTTGCCTATTTGATCTAGCTTATGCGCATCCGAAGAATGAAGGATGATGCTTTTTAGGTTGTTAGCCCGTAAATCTTCAACATTCTCATTTATTTTTGCTGAATCATCCAAATTAGTCAGACAAAAATTTGCATCATTTATTAAAGTCCTTTTTTCTGCGGCCGCTTGATCCCAACGAGATTGATCCCATTCAGAATAACCAATGGCGATAAGATATTTCCCCTTGAAACAAGTCTTCCTGAGATTCTCTAGAATTTGTTCTCTATCATAGGTGATATTTTCAAAACCAACCTGGAGGTCAGTT
>CAIJXB010000020.1 GCA_903824495.1 uncultured Chlamydiae bacterium | reverse complement strand
TCTTTCCTCTTTCCCCCAGGAACAGAGCCTCTTCTTTTCCTTCTACGAGACTGCGAAAACGCACTAAATAATCATCTACGGCGGCTACAGCAGATTTTGCAATAGGAACAAGCCTCTCTTTCCCTCCTTTTCCTCGTACGCGCACGACAGTATCATCCACATCTTGGATGTTCAAGCCGCATACCTCTGACGCCCTCAGACCCGACGCGTATAACACCTGAAAAATAGCACGATCTCGCACCCCCAATCCCGTTTCTCGATCAGGCGCTTGCAACAGACGGTCCACCTCAGCTACCGTCAACACCTCAGGAATAAGCAGATCCATCTTAGGAGAATCCAGATGCGCCGTCCTATCCTGATTTAAAATCTTTTCCCGTTTTAAAAAACGAAACCACATCTTTAAAGTGACGATCATACGACATAAGGAGCTAGCCGCATATCCCTTTGCTTTTAATAGAGACAGAAATTCCAAAATTGTGTCTTCATGGATTGCCTCCAACGAAGAGATCCCTTTTTGATGCAACAAAGCTAAGAATTGTTCCAAATCCTGCCGATAGGCGATACACGTGTTTTTAGAAAGCCCTTTTTCAGATCCTAGATAAGAAAGAAAATCGTCCACATACTGTCGCATTAAAAATTTTGCCTTCCTGTCAGCGCTCGAGCCAATGTGCCCCCATCGACAAAATCTAGAGAACTTCCCATAGGAATACCAAAAGCAAGCCGAGAAACAGGAAGCCCCAGATGTTGTATCTGCTCTTTAAGAAATAGAGAAGTCGTATCTCCCTCCAAGGTAGAATCAAGCGCCAAGATCACCTCTTTGATTTTCAACGCATGGATCCGTCTCAACAAACCCTCCAAGTCCAACTGAGAAAGTGTTGTGCCGTGAATAGGGGAGAGAAGCCCCCCTAAAACATGGTAGAGCCCCTTATAGGCCCCCGTCTCGTCAATAGAATAGGCATCCCGTGCAGAAGCGATGATACAAAGCTTTGTTTGGTCCCTACAAAGAGGATCACAAAAAAGACATCGCCCCTGATCAGTCAGACAATGGCAATCAGAGCAGGGGATGATGTGACTTTTTAAATCTTGAAGCAGCTGAGACAATTGCCCTAGCTCCGCTTCTTTCCAATTGAGAAGCTGAAATGCAAAACGTTCCGCCGTTTTACCCCCCACTCCTGGAAGTTTTCTTAACAGAGAAATAAGACGAGCCAATTCTTGAGGATAATGCGCCATAAAAAGAAACAAAGTTGAAATTCATGTCTTAAGGAAGTAAGGGACTGTGAAAAAATAAATTGGGCAGTTCTCGAGGGGAAAAACGGTTCATCTCTCGACGATTTTTTCTTGCAGAGGTGCAGAGGAACAGCTGCTGCGAAAAAATCCTCAAGATCTGAACCGTTTTCCTCCTCGATAACTGTGCAAGTTATTTTTTCACAGTCCCTAAGGGCGCAGATTCCGAAGTGAACCCGCAGCAATCGTTCAGAAAGCTCTTTTGCCGTTCTCTAAGAAAAAATCAAGTTCTGAACGATTCC
>CAIJXB010000019.1 GCA_903824495.1 uncultured Chlamydiae bacterium | reverse complement strand
TTTAGCGGTTTTTTGTATTATGTCATAATGCAAACTCAAAAATTTGATCCAAATGAATTATTAAAGGCTGCAGAGCTTTTACTTAAGGGTGAGGTCGTAGCCTTTCCTACGGAGACCGTCTATGGTCTTGGGGCCTCCATCTTCTCAGAGGAAGGAATTCAAAAAATTTTTACAGCTAAGGGACGCCCCAGCGACAACCCTCTAATCGCTCATATTTGCGATCTGGCCTCTTTAGAGCTCATAGCTGAGGATATCCCTCCTTTGTTCTACAAGCTCGCAGAAAGGTTCTTTCCAGGCCCTTTAACCATCGTCCTTCCTAAGAGGAAAGAAGTGCCTTTGATTGCCTCAGCAGGTCTTGATACCATAGCCGTACGGATGCCTTCCCATCCAGTAGCCCTTGAGCTCATAAGACTGGCAGGAGTGCCACTCGTGGCCCCTTCTGCCAATTTATCAGGCAAGCCTAGCTCGACTCAGGTATCCCACGTATTGGACGATTTTGAGGGTAAAATTGCGGCTGTAGTGATTGGAGAGGCTTCTAGCCTAGGAATCGAATCTACGGTCGTTAGAATCGTTTCTGGAGGGGTCCAGATTTTAAGGCCAGGGGCTCTGCGTCAAGAAGAAATAGAAGAGTACCTTAAACAGAAAGTTTCTTTATTTAGACCTGAAGGGGGGAGTGCGGAAGCCCTACCTTCTCCTGGTATGAAGTATAGACATTATGCGCCGGTAGCGAAAGTAACGCTTGCTTTTTCTACAGAAGAGGTTCTTTTAGGTCGCAAAAAAATGATCTTATCTAATCAGTCTTGTGTAGGCGGGGATGTATTTCCCTTAGAGGCGGCTTCTTTTTATTCCTATTTGCGCTTAGCAGATAAAGAAGGGTATCAAGAGATTGTGATTGTCTGTGATCCAAAGACTTTGCAAAACAAAGGTCTTATGAACCGCATTGAAAAATCCGCTGGTCTTTAGTTTGCTATGAGCTTGCCTTCTTCAGCAGAGAGGCTAAAGGATCTATTGTTTTCAGTGAGTGGAAAATATTCAGTTTTTAAGGTGGCTCTTTTAATGAAGCTGTTTTTAGAGGAGCCTGAAAAGAGTTTCGCCCAAAGCGATCTATAAAGCTTAGTAAAATGGCTTCCTGTAGATTTTCTGATGGCTAACACTTTTGTTGGGAATTTTTCTTTTTGCGTTAGATCTAAATAATCACTACATAATGCTTCTACTTCGATGAAATCAGAAAATCCCATCAAATGAAAAAATAGCGACAGCTCCATATACTTATACCTCACACCGATCAGATCGCCCCAAAAAAAAGCGTGGATCTGTTTTTCTTTGGGAAAAGAAAAAAAGATCTCATGCGTTTTTAATGTAGCTTTTTCAATCGGTAAATAAGGGGTCTTCCACTCCACTTCTTCAGTAGATGTTACACCTGTGATGGTAAGTGTTGCAACATAGGTGTCTTTACTTATGTGCAGATAGATACAGCTCAAAACAAAACAAGTTAAAACAACCCAAAAGATCCGTTTTAACTTTCTCATGTTTCGATGTGGGCCAGTTTAAGTCCAACAATTCCGATGATGATCAAAACAATGGATAGAAGTCTGATGATGTGCGATGAATCTCCAAAGAACAAAATCCCGCAGGCAACGGTCCCCGCAGTTCCAATGCCCGCCCATACAGCGTAAGCAGTTCCAATGGGAATTGTTTTCATAGACTGGGAAACGCAAAAAAAGCTTAAAATAATAAAGACAGCTGTGATGATGCTCGGAATGATGCGAGAAAATCCCATGCTGAACTTTAAAGCAATGGTGAAGCAGATTTCAAAGAATCCGGCAAGAAAGAGAAAAAACCAAGAAATAGACATGAAATACGTTCCTTATGGTGTTTGATTCCAAAGTAAAATAGCAGGATCTTCACGGTCAAATCCAAGTACAGACAAAGATCCAGTCGAGAGAACTAAATGTTTACCAAGAGAAAGTGGCTGTTTTAAAAAGCGGCAGGCAATAGCTCTGAGAATATGCCCGCTTGAAAAAAAGACGACATCACCTTCAATCTCTCTTGCTTTTTTGAGCATGCGATCAGCTCTTGCTTCTATTTGAGAGACAGATTCTCCACCAAGTGCTCCTTTAGTGAAAACAGACCAATTCGGATCTTGTAAAGAGATTTGCTCTTTTGTAAGACCTTCGTAGTTTCCATAATCCCACTCGTAGAGATCTGTATCGAGTTCGTGGTTTACTTTGAGTCCTGATAGAATGAAAGTGTTTTTAGCGCGTTGCAAAGGGCTTACAAAAGCCTTTTCAAAGCAGAAGTTTTGCAGGAGGGAAGCGACAGCCTTCGCTTGTTGCTGCCCTTGTTCTGTTAGGGGGATGTCGGTTCTTCCGGTGTGCTTTCCACTCAGTGCCCACTCGGTCTGCCCGTGTCTTACAAAAACGATCCTTTGCTTACTTCCCATGTTCTTCCTTTTCATCTACATCTGTTGATAGGGGAATGGGAAAATTAAGTCAAAGTTTTTCAAGTATTGTTTTGCGCTTTTCTTTCATGTAAAGAGCTCCCGCAAAACAAATCACGCCGCCCATCACAAGAATAGGGACAGGGCCAAATAGTTGACAAAGAAGACCACCGAGCGCCGGCGCTACAATTCCTCTTAAGCCAAGCATCAAGATATTGACCCTTGAAAATTGAGAGCTGTCTTCATCTTTTGAAAAAAGAGTTCCAGATAAGTTCCAGAGCAAATGGCTTCCAGCTTGCGCAATGCCATAAAAGATGAAAGAGAGATAAAACCAGTGGATGTGAAACGAAGAGAGGATCAATGTCAGAGGAAAAAGACCAAATCCGATCAAGATCCTTAAAGTGAGCGCTGATGTTGAAAGTTTTGCCATGGCCTTGCGCCAAAAATAGGAAGAAAGCACAATCCCAACACCCATCAAGATGGATCTACCCGTAATGAGCTCTGAGTGACCAATCTTTAGTTCATCGACATAAAAAAGAGAAAGGCTTGGAGCGATGAGCATAAGTCCAAATCCCCCCATCATAAAGCCGTATTGGAACTTTGCAAAATCAGGGCGGGTTTTAATGAGGTTGAATGCTTCTTTCCAAGGTCTGATGATACGATCTTTTAAGGGAAGTGGCTTTTCAGGAAGGGGAGTGCTGTCGATTGGTATCGGCACTCTCATTTGCACAAAAAGGCTGCTTAGTCCCACAAGGGCAGTAAGACAGCAAAGAAGCTTCCAAGATCCTTGGAAGAGGTCTAAAAGCCCTCCCATAAAAAGGCCTAGCAAGATACTTTCGATAAAGCTCAAAACAAAATAAAAAGTATATGTCTTTTCTCTCGCTTCTTTTGGAATGTTGATTTTCAAGATTTCAATGAGAGCTGGGATTCCCGATTTATTAAAAAATTCGTAGACAGCGCAGCAGAAGATGATATACCACACGCTGTCCATCCACGGGATGAAAAGGAAAGGAATTCTTCCGAGGACCCAGGCGCCTATCAAATTGGAGCGTAAAAGGTGTTTTCTATTGGTTAGCCGAGCGCTCCAATAAAAAGAAAAGACCGGTAGAACCGGTCTTAAAGCTGTCAGAATGGATATCTGTAATAAACTGGCGCTTAAGTCTTTACGCAAGATAAAAGGAAGAAGGGTGTACAAAACGACAAAAGGCTCGTTAGAAAGGTTCATCCACAAAAGCGCTCTTCGCGTTTTGCTATGAAACATATCCAAAGTGTTTTTTACAGATTCTCTAATTTCCATCAAATAGGATCAAAGTTCTTTTTTTATACCTCTTAAAGCATAACAAGCCGAGATAAAAAAGTCCCTTTTAAAATAGTTTTTTAAGTTGGCAGGGATTGGGTAGAGAGAGCTTCAATAAGAGCTATCTCTGCGAAAACTCTTGTCGCTGCGATCTCAACAATCACTGAAAGTGGATAAGCAACCCCATTTGCTAAAATAGGATTTTTAAAAAAGAGGGTGAGGGAGACTGTAGAAACTAAGAGTGTAAGGGCCTTTGCTGTTTGAGCTTGAGATTCGATTTTTTCGATTACGTCATCCTCTAAAGAACGAAATCTTTCATCATCTAAAAATAGCTCTGAGAGGCTTTCTTTAAAGGATCGAACACCGAGATTTTCGGTATCAGAAAAAAAACTCATCGCAAAAAGGTGGATGCCAGAAGCCACTCCGATTATCAAAATGGAAGTAAGAGGGGATGTTGCGATCAAGTAAATGGGGATGGCATAAATGGCGTAGGCAGCTAGAGTAAAAACGGCCATTCCAGCGATGGGAGCGATCCATCTCGTATTTAAGTTTCTATCAGTCACATCATCAAGCATCGATTGAATCGGAAGTGCAACCTCTAAAATAAGAGAGATTGGAAGAGCGGAAGCACTTAACATCTCGGCTTCCAAGAATGCAAGCCTATTGAAGGCTGAAGTCGGCATGCAAATAGCTTGGGCAATCGGAGCGGTAGCTGGATGTATAAGTATGTTCACAAGATAATCTGTTTTTGTTTTTTTTAAATAAGGATATTAGTCTGGGATCCACTCTTTATTCAACATGTTCCTTGGATTGGGAAGTCGTCTT
Organism: uncultured Chlamydiae bacterium; assembly: GCA_903824495.1. GTDB lineage: Bacteria > Chlamydiota > Chlamydiia > Chlamydiales > Rhabdochlamydiaceae > CAIJXB01. Next base: position 29,380 of record CAIJXB010000019.1, on the reverse strand, counting down.
CCATCGGCCATGATGAGTTCGTTTGTCTCAGGATCGACGTAGCGTACGATGGCCCCTGTTGGATGATTCTGGGTTTGTCGTCTTGGAACATATTCAGTGCGTCTTACTGGAGCTTCATTCTGAACAAGGGCCTCCTCTCTAAAAAACCTTTCAGCAGCGACATTCACAGCAGCGGAGATAGGATAAGCAATTGCATTTGCTAAAAAGGGATTTTTAAAAAGAAGGGTAAGGGCGACAGTTGAGACTAGAAGAGCTACAGATCCTGCTAGGTTGGCCTTTTTCTTGATTGAGCCGTCTAGATGGCGAAGGACGTCATTGTTCATAAGCCTCTCCTGCTCTGAAAAGATGAAGATGTCTCGAAGGCTGTCTTTAAAAGAGAAAGCGCCAGACCTATTAGAAGTACCATTTGCGAAAAGATCCATAACAAGGCTATGAGCTCCGCAAATAGCCCCTGTGAGAACAAAAGAGGTAAGAGTTGTGGGAATCACATAAAATGCGCAAGGAATAAGAGAAAAAGCAACCATTACAGATATGGGAGCGATCCATCTTGTATTGAGGTTGTTTCCTACCAGTCTACCTGTTGAATCAAGTGCTATGTCTGAAATACGTCTAAAAGTTTCAATAGGAAGGGTGATCTCCAAGGCTTTGGAGACTTGGTTTCCATAAACAAATGCAATCCCACTTGGAATGGAAGGCGCCACACAGGCCGACTGAGCAATATCAGTAATGACATTGACACCTGTTATTATCTCTTCTGGAGATATTCTTACTATTCCAATTACATTCATAATAGTTCCTGTTTTTGATAATAGTATAGTGTTCTGAGTCGATTAATTAAATGTTAAAGTGGAAAATTGTGAGACTGATTATCAATGGGATGGGGTAAATAAATGTTTTGATGTATAACTTAAAGGCCCGAGACTCGGGCCTTTGAGATGAAACTTAAAAAAATTAATAGTCTATATACAAAGACCCCGTTTGGTGATCGTACGATTGGGGCAGTGGAAGTAAGCTATTAATCTTTTTTTGATGCGTAAGATCAAGAAGGGAAAAAGAACTGAGGGTTGTGATGTTGCCGACCCGATTGTCTCCAACAACAAGGTAATACCTCTGAGTTTGTGGAGAGGTGGGTATGAAATCGGTGAGATCAACAGCAAAGGTTGCACTTTTAGGGGTATTACCAGAAGTTCCATCAAATGCAAAACCTCCCCCTTCGTTTGCAAAAGCCGGAATGCTTACAAGGGAAGTGGGATGTGTTTGTTGAGTGTTTGAAATCCCTGTTTGGATATTGATTTGATTGCGCTGCGCTTGACTGAGTGTGAATTCAGCGATAAGGCGAGGTGAGTAGTTACTTGCCTTTGGTGTTACAGAGATAAGACACGAATTTAAATAGGCGCCAGCAGCAACTCTACCATGGCTTGGACCATTTTTAACTCCGGACTGTGCTAAGAATGCATCATAAGAGATCCAAATAAAACCATTGTTTCCCCAATTTGTTCCCCAAGAGTTGGCAACAAGAAAAGCTCCTCTTTCGCCGGGATCAACGACACCATTTCCATTGATATCGATCCAGATGTTGTCATTGTATCCGACGATTGTCATAAAATGACCTCCTCTTTGCCCATTCATCCAAGAAGCAGCGTATTGTCCTGTATAAGGAGATCTTGGATTTTGAGGATCTGTTTTTATTTTTGTAAACATCCAAGAATCTATAAAGGTTGCAAAAGTTAAAACGTGGCCGTTATTCAAGGCTTGTTTAATCGCAGTAAGGTTTTGGGGCCCAGAACCTCCAAGGCCGGGAATCAGAGTCCAAGGGGCCATGCGGCTCGAAAGGGCATTGATCCAATCTTGCGTATTAAGGTCCCAAGCCTTGTAGTTGAGATCATAAGGATAATCATGAATGCTCACAGCTCCATTCATACTTAAAAGCTGATAGGCAGTGGCAGGTGAGGATCCACTATCAGCTCCGCCGTTGACTAAGTTATACGTCCACTTAGGAGACAAAATATGTACATTGCTTGTTTTATTGTTGTAGCCATGGACAAGGCCAAGTTCATGAGTTGCTTGGTAATAGGTAGAGCCCCAAGCAACACATGATCCTTCCTGTCCTTGATCTCCAATAGGAGGAAATGAAGGAAGCTTGCTGTTGTCAACAGCGGTTGGAAGCGGTGCACTTTTGGGAATGCTTTCTAGCGCTTGATGAGACTGCGCTTGAAGCGTTGTGAATTCTTCTTTTTCTGTATCAATAGGTGGTAGAGGAATGGAGTGTTTTTCATGGTGCTTTTGAATTCTTCGAAGCCCCAGTTCATTAGGAGTGACTTCAGTGACTTTATGTACCACATTTTCTAAATGCTCCACTTCATGATCTTTCAAAGGCGCCAGCCCATACTTTACATGATTTTTGGATGGATCCGCTGTGAGAGATACAGTCGTTAAAAGAGCTAAACAAGCATACAACTTTAAAGATCGCATAATTCTTCCTTTGGTTTTTTGAAAAACAGTACGTTCACTTTTTTTCTTTGTTTTGTCAAGGATAAATCCCTTTCTTGCTATAGTCTGAGTTTTGGCAAGGAGCATAAAAAATGACATACATGGCCCTTTTTCTAATTGGCGCTTTTTTAGGATGGTTTATCTCAAAGCATTTTTCTAAGGGGCTGCATGTTGAGCATAGAGAGCTTTTAAAGGAAAATGGAAGATTGCAAGCTGGCCTTGAGCATCGAGAAAAAGATTTAGAAGAACTACAGCATAAGTTTCAAAGGGAATTTGAGCTAGTCTCTTCCAAAATGTTTAAGGAAAATGCCAAAGAGTTTGCAGAGAGCTCACAAATAAAAATAGAGCAGATTTTATCGCCTCTTAAACAGAAGATGGACATCTTTCAAGCGAATTTAACTGAAGTTTCAAAAGCAGGAACAGCAGAGCGGCTCACTCTTAAATGTAAGATCGATATGATGGCAGATTGTAGTAAAGTACTAGCTGAGGAAACCCACAGACTTACAAGGACCTTGAAAGGGGACGTTAAAAAGCAGGGAACTTGGGGAGAGCTCATCCTTCAAAAGGTTTTGGAAGCATCAGGCCTTAGAGAAAATGTAGAGTACACCCTGCAAGGCACAGGACTTGGTCTTAGTAGTGAAGAGGGAAGACGGATGCAGCCTGATGTGATCATCAATTTACCCGATTCTAAGAGGGTGATTATCGACTCTAAAATGTCGTATATGCACTATGATGATTACTTAAATCGCACCTCTGAAGAAGACAAAGCTGAAAGCTTGAAAAAGCTCACACTGTCTTTAAAAGATCACGTCAAAGAGCTCAGTGAAAAAAACTACCATTCTGCTAAAAATTTAGAGAACCCAAACTTTGTGCTTCTTTTTGTTCCAATTGAAGCGATCTTTTCACTCGTGATTGAAAAAGAGCCCTCTCTTTTTGAAGAAGCTTGGAAAAAATCGATCATCATCGTCAGCCCTACCAATATTTTAGCAATCCTTCGCACGATTGAGTCGATTTGGAAAACAGAGCGGCAGAATAAGAACACACAAAAAATAGCAGAGGATGCCGCAGCTCTTTATGACAAATTTGTAGATTTTTTAAAGGATTTGGAAAGCACTCAAAAATATATCCAAAATGCCGGAGAATCTTTTGATAAGGCAATGCTCAAACTCTCTTCAGGAAGAGGAAATTTGATTAAAAAAACAGAAGATTTAAGAAAGCTAGGACTTAAGACTAAAAAACAGATCCCAGCGGATTATTTAGAGGATGAAGAGTTAATAACACACGATCCGTCTTAGATTGTCCCATACAGCATCGGGAGAAATCTTTTCCATAGAATCGGGAGATCTAACCCAAAACTGGCTTTCCCCTACAGTCCCTGTGAGATTCGGGTCTGTAGGGCCGTAGAGGGTGATGCAAGAGGTCCCAAGGGCTGCTGCGATATGACTTAGGCCTGTGTCTAAAGAAACGACGCCATGGGCATTTGCAATCAAATACCCAATCTCATTTAAAGACAGTCTTGGAAGCACTTGAACAAGAGGGTGTATCTTTAGTCTTTCAGCCCTTTCTTTCTCTTTGAGATTGCCCCAAGGAAGTAAAATAGGATGTCCTTTTTCTACTGTTTTTTGAATGAGCTCTTTCCAGTGGCTTTCAGGCCATAATTTAGAGTCATGACTAGCAATAGGAACAAAGATCAAGTACTGAGCTGGAAGCTCAATATCTGGTTTTTTAAGCTCTGCTAAATTGATCTGATAGTTTGGTTTGGTGATGGGAAGAGGATAATTTAAAGCAGAGGCAAAAAGAATGCGAAGTCTTTCAGTGGCATGAAGCTCTTTAGAAGCTTTGTGAGCCTCTTGATAGAAAAACTGAGAGCCCCACTCGGGAGTAGAGGCTCCATCAAAGCCGGCTCTTTTTCCTTTAGGGATTAAAGAGAGAAGTCCTGATTTGATATTGCCGTGAGCATCAATGATCAAATCGTACTGTTTTTCTTTCAGCTTTTTATAGAAGGTGGAAAACTCTTGGTATGTTGCTTTTTTAGTAAGAGACTTGCGCCAGATGCGATGATTGGTGATAAAGAGCTCTTTTACGCAAGGGTGCCAAAGAGGGATTTCTTGGAAACTTCGATCTACTACCCAATCAAACTCAATATCGCCAAGGGCCGCTTTTGCATCAGAAAGAGCAGGAAGCGCCAGCACCAGGTCTCCTAAAGAGGAGAGTTTTGTGATCAAAACTCTTTTCATGTACTTTATGCTTCTTCTGGCTCTGCCACTTTTGTCGTTTTTTGAATGTATCCTTGCTTAAGCTCTGCGTAGTAAACGACCCAAAGACCCATAGAAACAATTCCTGTTGAAAGGAAAATGGTCCAAGAAATGGGTTCGCCTAAAAAGAGCCATCCAGTCAAGGAAGCGAAAATAGGACTCAAAAGCCCCATAAAAGATAAAAACGTCGCAGTGAACCTTCTTAACATCATACCATATAGGTTGTAGCAAATGATGTTGGAAATACCTGTTAAGATCAGCACAACTTTAAAGACGTCGTAAAAATGTCCGTTTGTCACTGGGATTGGGCTCCAAGAGTCGACAAAGAAAGAGTGAATAAGGGCAATGGTTCCACCAAATAACATGCTTGTTCCGTTGGCCATGAAGGGGGTGATTTCAGAGTTGTTTTTAAGAACAAGTCTAAGGATGATCCATCCATACACACCACAAAGGGCTGCGCCCATGAGTGCTAGTGTTGGCCATGATAAAAAGCTACAGACAGAAAACAGCTCTTCAGAGCCTGTTTGTGTTAAAAGGACCGGGATGAACCCTAAAAAGACGACTAAGAATCCAAGCCATTTTCTTCCATTCATCTTTTCTCCAAAATGGATGTAGGAAAAAAGAGCGGTAAAGAAGGGGGATAAACTATAAATAAAACTTGTCTTTGCAGCCGATAGGTATTGAAGGCCCCAGAATTCTAAAATATTTGTTAGGTATACGCTGAAAAATCCCAAAAGAAGTAAAGAAAGCCACTGCTTTTTCTCTAATTTAAAGCTGGATCTTTTGGTGATGGCCAGATATCCGAGGAGCAAAGCTCCTGCCAAGACCATTCTAAAGCCTGTTAAAAAGACCGGGGGGCTAAAGATCAAAGCCATCTTTCCTATAGAGAAAGTACTAGACCACATAGCATAAAGAGCAACGACAACGGATATAAACATGTAAAAAAAACCTTTCAAAAGGTGTAGGGTTGGACCCTATGATACCAACTCTATTAGGATTCGGTCAACGTTTCAATTTCTTCTAACAAGTCAAATTTTTAATGACCTTTCTTAGGTTTATGCCTGCTCATCTCATACTTAGCCACATTTTCTTCAAAGAGCATATGAGGGAACCAAGCTGTAGTTTTCGTCTGTAGCAGGGCGTTTTGTTTTCTAGCATACCAATCGCTTAGCTCTTGTTCTGAATGACTATAGAACATAGGTTCACAGCTTACCCAAAACCATTTCCAGTAACTGCCTATTGTATTGATTGTCGCCAAAGCGCCAGAAAGCATCCAGCGGAGGGTTGATTTAGATTCTTTGAGACATCTTTTTGGTAAGCATTCAAGCATGATTGGGTTTCTACTTGCCCCAAGGCCGAAGCAAACGCCTTCGTGAACTCTCGCAGCTCTAGCTCTTTCGTTCCAAGTGGGAAGCCAGTTTAAGAAGAAGAGCTCTTTAAACTCTTCTTCTTTACTGTCTATAAGCTTAGATAAATCAGCTGGGATAGTCTTTCCTAAACGCTTCCATTGATCTAAAGCGGTCAAAATAGCCACTCCCATTCCCGTTCTATCCACAGTACTTTTACAGTGTAGAACAAGAGGGAGCTCTTCGTTAGTGTTAATAGCAGATAAAACTAGATGCATGTGGATGAAGAGGTGAAGATTTGAAAGGTGCAAGTGCCCTGCAAAATACTCTTCAAGTTGCTGCACGTGAGCTTGGACACCTTTTGTTTTTTCAGCAAAATCTTGTCTTGCTTTTAGCTCTTTCCAGCCTTGCGCCATAATAGGAGGCGATAGAGTGCCTTCTCCTAAAAAGCCTTTGAATGTAGGAAATGAGTTAAAGCCTTGAGAAAAGAAGATTGGTTTGAATTGCACTTTAAAAACGTTCCCATTCTCATCTTTAATGACAATAGGTCCACTTTTTAAACGTGCAAGAGCTTCTTTTTCTTGATTGAGTAAAAGTAGCTCATCTTCTTTAGGTAGCTTTTGGATTTTGGAATATATAAAGGATGTCAAGCTAGAGTCGCTCATAAGAGAATAGATGGTATATGAAAACTCGATACACTTTGTTTTTTCATTCCAAGTGATCCCTTTTTTACCTTCGATCCATTTAGGTTTATTGGGATTGACCTTATCAGTCTCTTTGCCTTCTGTTAAAAGTGGAATATCTACCGTATGAGATAAGACAAAAAGAGCTTCCTCTTTTGCTTTTTCAAAAGAGTCAGGACGGCCTGCATAGAGAAACTTTTCTCCACCAGTTTTGACAAGCGATAAGTTTTGAGTCGTTAGGGCTTCTCGATCAGCGCTTGAGGCAATCGCAGAATGAATTTTAGTATAGCTTCCCTTTTCATTTTTATAGGAGTGACCGTTGAACTCACTGTTGTGTTTGTAGATGGTTTCTGTCTTGAAAAAATTCTTGACTTGAGTATCTGTCTCTTCTTTTGGTATGCCGAGCTTCTTTTTCAGGCGTTTACTAACAAAGACTTCTGTTTCAAGATCGCTTCTATTGAATGTGCTACATTTCGCGTTTAAAGGATCCGCTTTATCTCCAAGGCCTCTTGTTTTGGCCATGTGAGTGCAAAGAGCCTCAAAGCTCTCGTGCTTTTGGAATTTCATTTTAGGTATCGGTCTTGAAACATAATGCACATTCGTTCGAGAAAGGATCTTGCCTTCGCTATTTCGATCTTCATAGCGCACAAAGGATCTCTTTGCGGCCTTAGAAACCTGTTGATCCTTTGGAGACGTAGGTTTGCTGGTAGGACCCGTTACAGGGTGTGTTTTGGGTTTATAGCTTATATCATATGTTCCTGACATCGTATTAACCTCTTATTAAGTCTTAATAATTATTGCATTTAATGCATATAAATTCAAGTAAAATCTTTCATAAGTAGTTGGTTTTTATTTGGATAAGTATATATTTATAATTTTAATTATTACTATTTTATGTTGTTTCAGCTTCTTTATCAGGTTGCCTTTTAAATAGAAGAGTAATTAAAATAAACTTTTGATACTTGAGAGGTGCTATGGGGGGGATTAAGAGAGTTGCGGTCACGGGCGGCGCTGGACAAATCGCTTATAGCCTTTTGTTCCGTATCGCCCATGGGGACCTTTTAGGAAAGGACCAAGAAATAGCCCTTTGCATGTTAGAGACTCCAGAATCTTTGCCTTTTTTAAAGGGTGTGGCTATGGAGCTTGAAGACTGCGCTTTTCCTCTTCTTAAAGAGGTTAAAATAGGATCTGATCCCCATGAAGTTTTTAAAGATGCCGATTACATTTTTCTAGTGGGCGCAAAGCCAAGAGGTCCTGGAATGGAAAGGAAAGATCTTCTCATGGAAAATGCGAAGATCTTTACTACGCAGGGTCAGGCTATTGATGCTGTTGCAAGTCCCGATGCCCTCATTCTTGTTGTCGGTAATCCTTGTAACACAAATTGCTTGATTGCAAGAAGCTTTGCAAAAAGGGTGAATCCGAAACACTTTTTTGCTATGACAAGACTCGATCAAAATAGAGCCAAAGCGTATTTAGCGGATAAGGCTGGAGTTAGCATTAAGGATGTTTCAGATGTGGTCATTTGGGGCAATCACTCAGCAACGCAGGTTCCCGATTTTCTCAACGCTAAGATCAAAGGAAAAGAAGTCCCTACTGTATTAATCGATCACAAAGACTGGCTTGAAAAAGAGTTCATTACAAAGGTTCAAAAAAGAGGAGCCGTTGTTATCGAGGCAAGAGGCAAGTCATCTGCGGCTTCTGCTGCTAATGCAGCTATTGATGCGATGAAGTCTTTGATTACCGCCTCACAAGAGGTCTTTTCTATGGGACTCTCTTCTGATGGCAATCCTTATGGTGTAAAACCTGGTCTTATTTTTTCTTTCCCATGCCGGAGTAAAGGACAGGGAGAAATTGAAATTGTCAAAGACTTTAAAGTAGATCCCTTTTTGAAAGAAAAGATCTCTCTTACTGAAAAAGAACTCTCTGAAGAAAAAGAGCTCATCAAACACCTTTTGATGAAAGAGGGATCATGAGCGAGAGCGAAATTCTTTTCCAGATTACAGCAGAAAATTTAGAGACAGGTCTTAGAGGATATCCTTGCGGTTACTGCACCACTTCGTTTGTAGATCCCACTAAAGGTCTTTTTTATGTAGGTAAACCTGTTAGCAGTTTATCGGATCAAAAACCTGAAGATGTCATTGCTTTGCTCTATCACGGCAAAGAACCGACGCCTGCAGAAAAAGCAGCCTTTATTGCGGAACTTAAAAAAAGGGCTGCTATTTCTGAAAAGACCATTAAAGGGATCGAAGCTCTTCCAAGAGAGGGGCATCCCATGAAACTTTTTTCTGCAGCTCTCCTTGTTTTAGGGATGTGTGAAGGAAAGAGTGATTATAAGGAAGATTGTCTGAACGTAATTGCCAAAATGCCTCACCTTGTCGCCACGGTCATTAACTATCATGCCGGATGGGGCAAAACTCCAGCTCCCAAAGCAGAGCTTGGATATATGGAAAACTTTGTTCATATGCTCCAAATGAAAGAAGGGAAAAGTTTGGATAAAGGGCTTGAGCAAGTGTTTACTCTCTTTAACATTTTGCACTATGACCACGGCGGTGGAAACCTGTCTGCTTTTGTAGGTAAAGCCGTAGCATCAGGTCTTGAGGACATGTATGGGTCTTTATCTGCTTCTCTTTGTGCTCTAGCAGGCCCAAGACATGGAAAAGCAAACCAAGATTGCTTGCACTTTGTGGAAGCTGTTTTAAAAGAGCTTGGAGAAAATGCAACACAAGCTGAAGTTGAGGCTTTGATCCGAAAAAGACTGAGCAGCGGCGAGCTTGTATTTGGATTTGGACATGCGGTGTTAAGAGTAGAGGATCCAAGAGCGACAGTTCAGTATGATTATGTCGAAAAACACTACAAAGATCATCCTCTAGTAAAAATTGCAAGGCACTTAAGAGCTGCTGGGCCTAAGGTCCTTTCTGAAAATCCAAAAATTTCAAATCCGTATCCGAATGTCGATGCGATTTCTGGCACACTTTTAACAGCTGCCGGATTTGGATACCCACAGTATTTTACCGTTTTATTTGGTCTTTCTCGCTGCGTTGGAATCGCCATTCAAATTGTGTATGAAAGATTAGAAGCAAGAAGTGGAAAAGGGACTCCGATTGTACGTCCAAAGTATCTTTATAAAGATAAATCAAAGTAGGAGAGGACTTGAGAATCTTTTTTGGAGTCTGCTTATTAACACATGTTTTAACAGCGTACTCTGAAGAAGATTCCTTTGAATTTTCTTTCTCTCAAATTTCCTTAATCCCCGCCATTCAAAAAGAAAAAACGATGACAGAGGCTAGAGTTTGGAGTGGAATCACTCCTAGTCTAAAAGGTTCTCGAATCCGGGGTGATAAAAAGGCTGTTTTGCATGGACACGTGCAAGATCCATCCTTAAAATGGGAGTGGGGATTTAGAAGAGGTGTCAAGATCGACCGCTCCCAAGAAGGGTGGCTTGTCACCGGAACTTATACGCATTTTCACTCTAAATCGTATGCGAGCCTTGAAAAAGGGGGAGAGCTTTTCCCTCTTTGGCATAAAGTGGAGTCTCCTAAAGCTTTGGAGCTAGGACGGTCCACACGCTCAGATTGGCGTCTTAATGTAGACATTGCTGACGTGGAAGTGGGGAAGATGTTTAATCCTCGCAAGCTTTTTACTGTGCGTCCTCACGTCGGAATGCGTGGTACTTTAATGGTGCAAAAGTTCAACATTGCCTATGAGCAGTTTGAAAAAGAGGATTTAAAAGGCCCTGCTGTTCGCAACAATTGTTTAGCCGTTGGAACAAGAGGCGGCGTTGACACCTCTTGGCAGTTTGGAAAAGGGTTTGGCGTTTTTGGAGACAGTGCTCTGAGTTGGCTCTCAGGTTATCACAACCTTCATGAAAGAAGCCCCGAAGCTAGCAATATGGGAATCGTCGTCATGGAGTCTTCTTTAGGGCTTCATTACGAAAAGAGGTTTATGAAATCGCTTTGCTTTCTCACGATCAAAGCGGGCTATGAGTTCAATCATTTTTTTAATCAAGACCGCTTAGCTAGTTGGTTTAGCTCGATGACAGGCGAGTCAGCCCAAGAAAGAATTTCTCTTCAAGGGCTTTCTTGGGGCGTAAGGCTGGCCTTTTAGGCTAGCCTTCTAAGGTTTTTTTCTTTATAGTTACCCTTTAAAAATTGGGGTTTTCTCGTGCGCATTGCAGTTGTTGGAGCTGGCTTTTCAGGCTTGGCTTTAAGCTATCATCTCCTTTTAAAAGGGGCCTTTGTAGACCTATACGATGAACAGGGAGTTGGAGCGGGTGCCTCTGGGGTCTCTTCTGGTCTTTTACACCCCTACGTTGGCGAGCAAGTAAGGCGCTCTCAAAATGCAGATGCTGCCATGGAAGAGACCCGAAAACTTTTAAGCATAGCCTCTGAGTATTGCAAAGATCCGGTCTTTGACTGCAGTGGGATCGTGCGTAGGGTCACTCCTAAACAAAGAGACACCTTTTTAAAGCATCAAGAGGAATACCTAGATGTTGAGGTGATGAGCGATGAGCTTGTAAAAATCCATTCAGGCATTGTTGTCCACTCCTCTTCCTATCTTAAAGGGCTTTATCAAGCCTGCATAGAAAAGGGTCTTAATTTGATCCTAAAAAAAATAGATTCCACTTGCGAATTACAGACGTATGATGCATTTATACTAGCGATAGGAGCTGGTATTTTCTCGTTTCCAGGCCTTGAACATTTGGTGCTGTCGGCAATCAGAGGACAAACTCTTTTATGCAAATGGCCACTACCACCGTTAAAAGAGGCTCTTCTTGGAAAGGGGCATATCGTGCCACTTCCAGGTGGGGACAAAGTACACCTCGGCGCTACGTATGAAAGAGGAGTAGAAACGACTCTTCCTTGTATGGAAACAGCCCTTAGGCTTTTGACTCCTCAAGCGGCTGTTTTAGCTCCTGAGTGGAAAGAAATTGAAGCGCTTGAGTGTAGAGCAGGAATTCGAGTCGTGCGCCCGGCCCATGCAGTACCTTGGGTCTACAAAATGAGTGAAAAAGGGTTTGCTTTGACTGCTATGGGCTCTAGAGGCCTTTTATATCACGCCTACTATGGTAAAATGCTTGCAGACATGTTTTTTGATAGGGAGAAAGATCAATGGAATCTCAATTCGTCTTCTTAGGAACCGGAAGCTCCATGGGAGTGCCTGTTATCGGTTGCAAATGCTCTGTATGCACAAGCCTTGATCCAAAAAATCAAAGAATGAGAGCTGGCGTCTTATTAAAAATAGGTGATAAGCAGATTTTGATCGATGCGGGCCCTGATGTCAGACGTCAAGCGCTCCTCCATAAAATAGATAGGATTGATGGCTTTATTTTAACGCATGCACACTACGATCATATTGCGGGTTTTGATGACATTAAAGCGTACAGACAAGGCGAGAAAAAAGTGCCTTGTTTGATGTTAGATGAAACGCTTGAAGAGCTTAAAATAAGATATCACTACCTGATCAGACCGCTTCCTGAAGATTCTTTAAACAGCCCTTTTTTTACATGGCAGCTTTTGAAAAATGGAGGAGGTAAGACCTTATTTGAAGAAGTTCCTCTTACAATTGTTACGTATATGCAGTCGGGGATGAAAGTGCTAGGCGTAAGGGTTGGTAATCTTGCCTATATTTCCGATATCAAAGAGTATAAAAAAGAGATCTTTGAAGCTTTAAAGGGCGTGGAGATTTTAATTGTAAGCGCTCTTAAAGAAGGGGGCTCTAATATGCACTTTTCCGTCGGGGAGGCCCTTGATTTTTCAAAGGCTGTGAGAGCTAAAACCACCTACCTCACTCACATCGCCCATGAAATGTGCCATGAAAAAGCGCAAGCGCTCTTGCCTTCTGATGTGTTTTTAGCGTATGATGGTCTCTCCATTTCTTTTCAATCGGATATTTAATCAATGACAGAAGAACCCAATAAACAGCAGTCAGAGCCGTTTCAGCTCAAAGATCTCAAAAAAGCTTTTTTAGTGGGGATCTATTCTTCAGGGGATACCGCAGCACTTTGTGATGAGCACTTAGCTGAACTTCACAGGCTTTGCGATAGCTTTGGACTTCCTGTTGTCGGACAGATTGCCTGTCCTATTAAAAAGCTTGAAGCTGGAACTTATTTAGGTTCGGGTAAAATCGAAGAGATCTTTGGGAAGACTCAAGAGATTGGCGCTGACGTTGTTGTTTTTGATGATGAGATTTCACCTGCCCAGCAAAGAAATCTAGAGGCTCTTTTAAAGCGTCCAGTCATTGACAGGACGGAGCTTATCATTGAAGTCTTTGCTCAAAGGGCGCAAACCAAAGAAGCGAAGCTTCAAATTGAACTTGCAAAAACGAAATATCAGTTCCCAAGGCTTAAAAGGCTTTGGACCCACCTTTCAAGACAATCTTCCGGCGGCGGAGGTCACGTCAAGGGAGAAGGGGAGCAGCAGATTGAGATCGATAGACGTCTTTTAAGAAAGAGAATTGACCGGCTTAAAGATGAAATCGAAGAAGTAATTGCCCATAGAAGTACGCAAAGGGTGGCAAGGAAAAGGTCAGGAATTCCGACTTTTGCCATTGTTGGCTACACCAATGCCGGAAAATCTACTTTGATGAGAGCTTTGACCAAAGAAGATGTACTTGTTGAAGACAGGCTTTTTGCCACGCTTGATACAACAACCAGAAAATTTTCGTTGCCGAACAAACAAGACATTTTGCTTGTCGACACTGTCGGTTTTATCCGTAAGATTCCTCATACACTGGTTGCTGCTTTTAAAAGCACTTTGGAAGAAGCTGTCTATACTGACATTTTGATCCATTTGATCGATGTCAGCCATCCGATGGCGGAAGAGCAAGCAGAAGCCACCTACCAAGTGTTAAAAGATCTTGGAGCTTCCGATCGCCCCATCATTACAGTGTTCAACAAAATAGACGCCTGTGAAGACCGCCTTCGTCTCATGAAATTGAGAACAAAGTATCCAAAGACTGTATCGATTTCAGCTTTAACTGGAGAGGGGATCTCAGAACTGATTGAGATGGTGATGCAAGAGGTGAGCAACCTTCGTAAAGTTGTTCATTTAAAAATTCCTCAAAGTCAATATGCCCTTGTCAGTCAGCTCATTCGCGATGGGAAAGTTCTTCACTCAGAATATGAGGAAAATGACATCCTTATGACCGTAGAGATACCAAGGCAGATTGAGCATCAGGTCAAGCCGTACTTAAGGGCGGATTCTTAGCTAACTCTGCTTCCTAAAAGACCTGCAATACCAACTAAAATTAAGTAGATCGCTACAACATAGTTGAGTATGGTTGGGAATATAAGAATTAAAATCCCTGCAAGAATTGAAAATATTGGAAATGCCATATAATGAATCGTAATCATAAAATTTCTCCTTTTTCTTAGATAAAACATATTTAATAAGATTAAGCAAGTTATTTTAATGGATTTTTTTCCTTTCTAGTAGATAATGGATCTCTTTTTTGAGGTTTTATGAAAAGTGCGGTTGCTCTTTGGCTTGTTTTATTTGTTGTGTTTTTGGACTGGATGGGGATAGGTCTTGTCTATCCTATTTTTTCTTCCATGATCTTTCATCCCGATTCTTCCATCCTAGATCCTTCAGTTTCAGATAGCTTGAGAGGCTGGTATTTGGGCGTTCTTCTAGCGGTCATGTCCATTGCTCAATTTTTTAGCTCACCTATTTTGGGTTGCCTTTCAGACCAAAAAGGAAGAAGGCCTATTTTTTTGATCAGCCTTGTCTTAGGCATTATAGGTTATGGCTTTTGTATTGTTGGCGTCTTAATGAAAAGCATCTTTGTATTGATTGGAGCAAGAGTTTTGGTGGGCCTTGCAGCTGGTAACGCGGCCGTTGTAAGTGCTGCGATTGTCGATTTAAGCGACGATAGCAACAAGGCTAAGCGTTTTGGTTTATATAGCATGATGTCTGGAATTGGATTTACAGTAGGCCCTTTTTTAGGCGGACAGCTATCAGGGCTTCAGTTCGTGTTTCCTTTTTATATTGCGGGGTTTGCAACGCTTTTAAGCTTTGCTCTGATTTTCTTTTTCTTTAAAGAGACTCACAAGACTCGGAAGAAAGCTGAAATCCGCTGGGATGAAGGCGTTCGTAATCTAAAAAAGGCTTTTAAAATACCAGGGCTCAATGTTCTTTTTTTAACGGTTCTTATTTTTTGTTTTGGATGGTCATTTTTCTATGAGTTCATTCCAGTGAGCTGGATTGCAGACTTTGGATTTAAAGCTAAAGAGATCGGCTTTTTCTACGCCTATGGAGCGGGAGTGTATGCTTTAAGCTCCGGAGTTCTCATTCGCCCCATTGTTGGGAGGTTTAAGCATAATAGCGTTCTTTTTTACTCGCTATCGACACTCGGCATTGTCATTCTTTCCTTGATATTCCTTCCTAGTTCTTTTTGGGTTTGGATCTATTTGCCTATTGTAAACTTCTTAGTGGCTCTAGTATTTCCTACTTCCACAACCATGGTGTCTGATATGGGAAGTAAAGATGCTCAAGGGGAAATTTTAGGAGTGATGCAATCAGTGCAATCGGCCGCTTTTGCTCTCAGCCCGCTCGTTGCTGGATGGCTCCTTGGAAACGGCTCCCACATGCCGATGCTAGTCGGAGGCCTTTCTATGGTGGTAGCAGCTCTTGCTTTGGGAGTTTTTTTGAGAAAGAAGATCTTTTCTGGTTAGCGGATTTGTCGTGTCTCAGGTATCTTTGACTTGAAATCGACATAATGTCGTTTTCAAGTCAAAACTTGTCATTATCTTTTAACATGCTAGCTGTAAATGCGTTAGCTAGCATTTAAGTGCTGCTTTTTCAAGCTGGTCAACGTCTAAGCTGCAAATAAGGGGCAGATTCTGGTTGATTTTAGCAATGTCCCAGTTCCACCAAGCGATTTGAAGAAGCCTTTCAATCGTCTTGTCATCGAACCGTTTTTTTACGACCTTTGCAGGGTTGCCGGCTACGATGCTGTAGGGTGGAACATCTTTAACAACAACAGCTCCAGCTGCGATGATGGCTCCATCGCCGATGGTAACACCATTTTTAATCAGCGTATTGTACCCAAACCATACGTCATTACCAACAATAATATCGCCTTTTACAGGCAGATCTAAAATGTTGTAAGCACTTTCCCATCCATTTGAAAAGATAGGAAATGGATACGTGCTAATAGCATCGAGCTTATGGTCTCCTGTCATAATGAATTTTGTTTCTGCTGCAAGAGCGCAGAATTTGCCTATGACAAGCTTGACCTTAGTTGGATGATAATTGTACAAAACATTACGCTGTTCAAATTGTTCCACACCATTGATCCCATCGTCGAAATACGTATAGTCTCCGACAAAAATGTTGGGTGCTTTAACGAAGTTTTTTAGGAATATGAGTTTATCATATCCAGGCAAGGGACAAAGAATTTTCGGATCAGGTCCAAGTTGCTGATTCATGTTTTTTACCATTGAGCTGTTCATTATTTGGCACTGTTTACTATATGATGAACAGTGGGATATAAGACTAGTGCTTTCTGAGTAGAAAGAAATACTGGTTTTCTTCTGCCCATTTGGTCGATTTCCCGTGGAGCTTTTTTTCGTTTTTAACGAGTTTTTCCTCGGGCATAAGGGGGAACTGTTCGGGGTGTTTTGCTACAAGAGCCCCTAGAACATGTTCTTCAGGAAAGCAGGACATGAAAGGAGTTCCAAGCTTTACAAGACGGTAGTATTCTGAAACGAGATCGTCTACTTGAGGAGCGTTAAAATCAAGGCCGATGATCCTAGCTCTGACAGACTTTGTTTTGTACATGTCGATGCCGGTTTCTTTTAGCAGCACTTCGTGGGTGCATGGAAGAAGATATCTTTTTGAATTTTTGCGAAGCTGAAAAAAGCTACCATGTTTTTCAATGTGCTCAAAAATAGGCTTGGGACTTTGGATGGGCTGCATAGCAGCATCGATCCAAAGAGCTTTTTGAAAGCCAAGTTTTTTAGCTTCGAGAAGTGCAAAAATCTTAAAGCAATAAGGAACCCCTGCATAGCGAACTTCTTCACCTGTTGGATTGGGAAAGCCGCCGGTCATGAGAAGAAAATTGCCATTCCATCCAGTCTTTTCAAGCTCTCCTATAATTGAGCGCAGCTGCTGGGCGTAGACACCATTATAAGAAGCAAAACTGACAATGCAGCAGTCGCCGCCTCCGTTGATCTGGACTAGTTCCTTTAGAGGAACTTTGCCTTGCTCTTCTTTAATGAGGACTTGTCTTGCACCTCTTGTCATCCTTCCCAGAAAATCACTTTGTTCTTGCAAGATAGGTTTTCTAAACCATCTTCTGACATTTTTTTGAGAAGCTGGATAGAGATCATCAAGAAGTGGGGCGATGTTCAGTGTTTTTAGCTTGTTTTGCACTTCTACCCAATCGGAGTTTGTGAGCTCTTCTTTTTTTTCAAACTCAATTTGAAAAGGATTGGCAAGAAGGGAAGAAGTAGCTAAGAGAAGGCAAGTGATCAAAACGTTCATAATACTTTAGTTTAGTGGATGGTTTGTAAGAAGAAATATCCCTTCTCTTGGGCCCATTTGGGGTCCTTGCTGCCGAGCTTCACTTCTGCAAACGAAAGTTCTTTAAAAGGTTGGGCTGTCCATTTTTTAGGGTCTCTTCCAACAATGCAAGAAAAGACATATTCTTCTGGGAAACAAGAAACAAAGGGATAGCCGAGCTCTACAAGGCGGTAGTATTCCGCGATGAATTCTTTGGCTAGTGGAGATTCTAAATTAAACCCAATGACCTGCGCGCTGACATAATTGCTCTTGAGTACATCGACCCCTGAAATTTGCTGAATGAGAGATCTGGTTTTAGGGAGGATGAATTTAGCAAAAGGTTCGTGCATTTTTAAAAAACAGTCGTGCTTATCGATCCAGTCAAAAAGAGGGGAAGGATCTTTTAAGGGTAAAAAAGCGGCGTCGATCCAAAGGACCTTTTGAAATCCCTTTTTTTGAGCTTCAAGTAGTGTAAAGATTTTAAAGCAGTAGGGAACCCCAGCATATTGGATCTCTTTTCCTGTAGGATTGGGGAATCCACCGATCTTATAAAAGAGATAGCCATTGAATCCCACTTTTTCCAAATGCTTAGGAAGGGCTTTAATGAGAGATGAGTACAGCCCATTGAAGCTCACATAGCAAACAATGCAGCGGTCTCCGCCTTCATTGATCTTGACTAGGTGCTCTGAGGGGAACTGCCCTTTTTCGGGGTTGATAAACGTTTGGTTGAGAGACTTAGAGATCCGATTTCCAAAATCTTCTTTGGTCGCAAGAGGTGTGCTCCATTGCCAAAAAGATTTTTTAGGAGGGTTTTTAGGGTAAAATTCATCCAAGACAGGCGTTAAGTCAACAGATTGGAGCTTATTTTGTACTTCTACTAAATCTTCATGGGTAAGCGATTCTTTAACGGGAAAATCGATCTTAAATGGGTTGGCAGAGAGAAATAAAGGAAATAAGAATAGAAAGTAAAGAGTGCGCATGAGATCGTTTGCAATCCTTTTAAAGGGAGCAGTCGTAAGAGGGTCATTGCTCTTACCTCGTTAGTATATTTTATTGATCCCAATTTTGCACAGGATTTTTATGTTCTTATTGAAAATATTGAAAAAAGCCCAAAAATTTGGTACCTTCTTTTCTAAGTAGGGGTAAGGGGGGAAGCTATGTTTTGTTGGGGTGGAAAAGGTAAGATTGTAGAGCTAAAAGGGATCAATCTTTGGTATGAGTCTTTCGGGGAAAAAAGCAATCCATGCTTTTTCCTGATCATGGGAGGCGGCTGTCAGGGGATTTTGTGGCCTGATCTTTTTTGTGAGAAATTAGCCTCTTTCGGTTTTTTTGTGATCAGGTTCGATGCAAGGGACACCGGCTACTCTTCTTATTTTGACTATAAAAAATGCCCTTATACTCTGCTAGATATGGCAGCTGATGGTGTTTTACTGTTAGACTTTTTAAAAATCAAACAGGCTCATGTCATGGGGACTTCTATGGGAGGAGCCATTGCTCAAATCATGGCGACCCATTTCCCAGAAAAAGTCTTGAGTTTGACGCTACTTGCCACAACAGCTGACTTTAGAAACCTTGTTGGCGCCATTCAAGGGCATTCGCTTGAGGGATTGCCCCTTTCATCTCCCTCCCAAGAATGCTTGGAGTGGATAGGGTCTTTTTCTGAAAACCACCCCAAACTCAATTGGATACAAAAAATAAGCAAGCAACTAGAGGGATGGAAAATGCTCAACGGGCCAGAGGCCCCTTTTGACCTTACCTATTATGGCAAGATGATGGTCAAAACTGTCTTGAGACAAAGATCCTATAAAACCCTTTTAAACCATGTATCTGCAATCACGTCCTCCACGCAGATCCTTTTGGACACCCTTGGCAAAATTCAGGCTCCTACGCTGATCATTCAGGGAAAGCAAGATCCTATTTTCCCAAAAGATCATGCGGAGTTTTTAGCTGCATCGCAACCGCGCAGTCAGCTTTTTCTTGTCGACAAGATGGGACACAATTTAAACTCTTGTTTTTATGATGAGATTTTAGGCAAAATCCACGCCTTTGTAGGAGAGAAGTAAGATGTACTGCGCAAAATGTGGCCTTTTACAGGAAGAGGATCCGTTTCGAAAGATTTCTTTTCGCTCAGAGTGTAGTAAATGTAGTGCTTCTTTGCATAGCTGCGTGAACTGTAAGTACTACCAAGTGGGGCTTACCAATGACTGCAGAGTTCCAGGAACTGAAAGGATTGTAGATCGCGAAGCTGGGAATTTTTGCGAGGAATTTGCTCCTAGCAGTAACAAGCCTTCTGAAGTGAAAAAGATAGACGGCAAGAAAAAGTTCGACGATCTTTTTAAATAGGGAGATTGTCTTTAAGGATTTGATGGGAGATGACCATTTTTCCATAGTGTCCATGCCAGTGGATGATGATTGCATCAGGATTTGGTTGATGAAAACGGCTTAAATTGTAGATGGGAGGCAGATCTCCCACTTCGATGTTTTGTTTTTTGATCACAGCAGTCAGTACATCTTGATCTCCAAAATATTCTAAATGCCCTGCAAAAGACTCTAGAGCCCAATCGCGGATGAGTTTGCTTCCTTTCTTAAAAGCTATGACGCCAGTATTAAAAGACATTTCTCCTGTTTTAAGAGGCTCTTTCACGATAGTTAAGCCAGAAGGATGCTCGCATAAAGAAAAAATCCCGTTTAAAGGGCCTTTGATTTCACAGTCAAGATCGATCCAAAGAGTTGACTCGTAAGGGGAGTGAAGACAAGCTAAGGGCTTGCGAAACCAAGCTCCTCTACTTTCCCAAAATTTAATCCCATGTTGCTTTTCTAAAGAGGCGACAAAGTCTACTGATAAGTCTTGTCTTTCTGTAACAAAAAGGCCTGAAATAGGAAGAGCTACAAGCTCTCCTCTTTGCTTGCACCACAGTTTCATTTCAGGAGAAAGGCCCATATCAACAAAAGTCACTGGAAACGCATTGAACTTGATGTAATTATCCCACCACCAAGGGAGAAGCCATTCTTGAGAAAGATCGGAGGCGACGACAATGCCCTGAGGGTGAGGGGAAGTAGGGGGAGATACATTACAAAGATCTAAGTATTTTGCTTGTTCGGCTTTCATGATGGAAGTAGTGTCACTTCTATAGGAGGAGTGCCGGGCCCTTCGTTTGATGTATATTTGACCATGAGGTTTGTTTCCACATCAAACCAAGCTTCTGCTTTCCAAAAGCGCTTTTTAAAACCCTGAAGTGTGATTTTTAATTTTTGTGCTTCATAGGTTTTATCGCCCACTTTTACTTTCTCGATTTTTTCCTTCGTTGCAATCATGTCGTGGAGTGTTGTGTCTTTGCTATATACGATGCTAAAGGGAAGTTCTTTGTCTTTACTTTTTAAAAAAGGTTGGAATCCAAACTTGAATTCTTGGATCCAAGGAAGCTTTCCAAGTTTCAATGTTTTGGACTTTGCATTGTTTTTTATGGAAAGAACATCTCCCTCTTTTTGAATTTCAAAAACAGGTTTTTTAGAATCCTTTTCGAAATAGTGGATCAAATCAAATGTGGGTGAATACTTTAGCTGTATTTCATTGCCTCGATTTTGTCCGAAAATTTCCACTTGTTTGAGCGTTTCAGCAAGAGACCATTTCGTTTGTGTACTGACGCCATCTGTGGATGATTGATAAGAGATCGTTTGATCGCTCCAAAGAGAAAAACAAAAAAGAAGAGTGCTTGCAAAAAGATAACGGCGCATCATGTGTTTCCTTGGGTTCCTTATAGAGTTGTAAAAAAAACGGAATAAAATTTCAATGCCTTTGACAAACTTTTTGCTTTCTGCAACTATTTCGGAAAGACTAGTCTAGGAGACATTATCAATATATGGACACATCAGATAAAAAACCTTGGATACCATTGCATCATCCATGGAGATGGAGACTCATTGTTGGCGGACTCATGTTTCTGCTCGCATTCATTGGGGTGGGGCTCACCGTCATACAAAAAGAGAGATCTTGGGACTATTGGAGACTTTTGTCTGTTCTGTTTGCGGCTCTTAGCTTAGGTCTTAGCGCTTATTTAAAACATTACAAGTGGCAAACATCACTCGTTACAGTTTGGCATGAGATCTTCCACTGGCTTGGACTTGTCCTTGCAATAGGCTTACTCTCTAACATGGTCTACTTAGGTCTTTTGAGCCCCTTTGCAGCTAGTTTGCAAGCTCTGGTTCTACTTGCGCTAGCGACCTTTTTGGCAGGGGTCTATATTGAAAAGACTTTCTTATTCATCGGTGGACTTTTGGGTTGTTTTGCTTTGGTGCTTTCTTACATTAGCCTGTATACCTATTTGCTCTTCATTCCACTTGCTTTGATGTTTGTTTTCGGGTTTTACTGGTTCATTAGAAAAAAAAGTCATGAGGCCTCTTTATGAATATATGGAATCAATTTTCAACTTGGATCATGAGCGCGGGCCTTCCAACTGTTGCTGTCTATCACGCTCTTTGCAGCAGTACTTTTTTAAATATAGCAGCTAGTGATGCAGAAGGGATTGAAAAGGTTGCAAATTTCTACTTAGCGCCCGTTCAATATCTACTGGCCGGAAGTCAAGCAGAGCCTGTTTTTTCTGAAACAGGGGAGCTCATCAGCTACAGACTAGAGCAGAGATTTTCTTATGAAGATCCACTCATTTGGATAAAGACGTTTGGAGCGTACTGCGCACTACCGTCATCTTTAATCATTGGAGGTACTTTAAAAGGAGTTTCTTATGTGTTTGAAGAGACACGCCAAAGAGCGCAAAAAATTTCGACCTGCCTTATGACGGCCCCGATCCTTTCTCAAAATGAAAACTACCGTAAAATAGGCATTGAGCTTGTAGACTTTGATCAGGCAGAGCAAATTGAGTCTCAAGGATACCAAAGAAGACCTGGCGATGAGTTAAAACTAAAAGCTGAAAAAGAGGCGCTAAAAGAGATTGTTTCTCTTTTAAACGAGCACAACATCGTCTATTGGCTTGATTGCGGCACTTGTCTTGGAGCGTTTCGTTACGGCGGCAATATTCCATGGGATTGGGATTTGGACCTCGCTATTTTAAAGCCTGATTTTAATAACGTTCGTCAAATTCTACAAAAGCTCGATCCTAATAAATACATGGTGCAAGACTGGTCAAGCCGAGATAAAACTGAAAGCTATTTGAAGGTGTATGTCAAAGAAGGCGGCTCTTTGATCGACATCTATCATTTTGTCATCGATCCAGAAAATAAAATCGTTCATTCGATTGTAAGCAACGAAGATTCGATCTTTTTACCAGAGTCTTGGAAGATAAGAGAAAGATCTTATACAGTGCCTTCTTCTTTTGATGTTGTCTTCCCTTTGAAAAAAATATCATTTGATGGAGTTATTGCCTACGTTCCGAACCAGACTAAAACCTACTTGGAGCAGAGATATTCCGGAGATATCAGTCCAGCTAGAGTGTATAGCTCAGAAACGGGACAGTATGAAAAAGTGCCAGATCACCCTTACTGGAAGAAATCATCACGATGATTTCTTTGGATCCTGTTGCATACATGCACACCACTTCGTATGAAAAAGCAGATGTTCCTCGTCAGGGAAGCCTTGCTACGGATCATCTTGGGGTGATCCGTTTCCTGCCTGAAAATGGATTTGAGCAGGCACTTGAGGATTTAAAAGGGATGGAGAAGATCTGGGTCCTTTTTTGGATGCATGAGGTAAAGCACTGGAAACCAAAAGTGCAGCCTCCTCGTGATGTCCATAAAAAAGGGGTCTTTGCTACAAGATCGCCGCACCGTCCGAATCCAATAGGACTTTCTTGCGTCACTTTGATAGAGGTAAGAGGCCTTGATGTCTTTATCAAAGATCACGATCTTCTAGATCAAACTCCTATCTTGGACATCAAACCCTACCTTCCTTATGCGGATAGTTTTCCCAATGCAAAGCTCGGTTGGATGGAAGACGCTGCTCCGATTGCGTCCAATAAGATCTTTTGGCATGAGCTGTCGCTTAAGCAACTTGCTTATTTGAGTGAAGAAGGAGTGGATCTCAAAGGCAAAGTAGAGACGAGGCTTAAGCACTTTTCGTCTCCATCGGCCTCTAATCGGATCAAGTATTTGGGAGAAAACATCTATCTAGAGTCTTATAAAGAGTGGAGAATCCTTTTTGAAAAAAAGGATTCTCATATTGAGATCTTGGCACTTTTAAGTGGGTATGAGGCTCAAGAATTAGAAAAACATCCTTTTCATAAGGCGTTTGTGACAAAATTTCCTGAAACCTTTGCAAGCTCAGCATTTGCTGTGTATACTGCTTTTAAAAAGAAGAAAGGAGAAAAGCTGCTATGATGGGTAAAATTTTTAAACGCGGTCTGATCGCCATTGCTCCACTTGCCTTGACCTTAGCTTTATTTCTTTGGTTTTTTAATACGTTAGAGGGGATTTTTAGCGTTCCCTTAAAAGCTTTGATTGGAAACTACTACTTCAGCGGTCTTGGCATTCTAGTGGCTCTTGTTTTGATCTTTCTAGTTGGGACCGTTATCAATAACTGGATCATTCAAAAATTTTCAAGTCTGATGGAGCGTTTACTCACAAAGATCCCACTTGTAAAGACTCTTTATAACTCTATTGGCGAAATGATGAGCTACTTTGGCTCGAAAGAAAAGCAAAGAGAGGAACAAGTCGTTCTTGTTGAAATTGCAGGAATGCGCCTCATCGGACTTGTCACAAGGGATTCTTTCAAGGATCTTCCTCCCGGCATTGGAAGTGAAGGGGATTTGGCTGTTTATCTTCCCATGAGCTATCAAATCGGTGGATATACGGTCTTCCTTCCAAGATCTCGCGTTACAAAGCTCGATATGACAGTCGAAGAAGGGATGCGCTTTGCAGTTACTGCTGGCGTGTTAACACATCCTAAAAAAGCCCAAAAGCTCTAAAGAGCTTTTACGGCTTTTCCGGTTGCGTGAGCAACAATAGCGCCTGATGCATCTTTTCTATGAATGGTGGCTTTCATTTCAACAAGGCGTCTTGATTCTTTGAGGATCTCTCCCTTTACATACAAAAGCTCTCCAATATGAGCAGGCGCTACGTAACGCACGGTCATTTCAGCAGTCAAAGCGTCTCCACAGACGACAGAAGCGAGTCTTGCCATCGATTCATCAAGCAGTGTTGCTAAAATGCCACCATGTACAATTCCTTTCCAGCCTTGATATTTGGCTTCGGCTGTAAAGAAAGTCGACATCGTTTGTCCTTCTACTACCCAGGTTAAGCGAAGTCCATCCGGGTTTTCCATTCCACAAGCAAAACATTTGTGGTCATCTTGAAGATTTAATTTAGACATTGTTAAGCCTTTTTTACATGAGAAAACGCGATTTTATCAGAAAAATATAAAAAAATACATGTATTTTTTTGACGCCTTTTTCTATATTGGCGCACCATCGAATTTTAATTTTAGGTGACTTATGAATGTTCCAGTAGCAGGCCCAAACGATAACTCTCATGTAACAGATTTACAAGTCTATGTTCAGCCAAATGAAAGAAGATCCACAGGAGTAATGTGGTATGTAAACACATTAGGCAGCATCCTATGGCAAGGCTTTGGAGAAGTTAGAAATAATGAGCTTGTAGAGCGCAACATTCGGCAAGTGGGAGTCGGTGCGAGCCAACTTACAACAACGGTTTCGGAAGTTGCAGGACAGTACATTTCTAATATTAGAAGTTCTATGAACCCATCTGAGTGTTTTCGTTTGCTAGATCGAACGCAAGTGCAAGAGATTTTCGGCCCTGATGCAAAAGGCTCTTATTTAGAGAATCTTTTAAGATATAGAGGGATTACATTAGATTCTGCAAAAAAGGACACGGCGGTTCGTATCTTCAGAGGTCTCGGACTTTCCTTTGCTGATCGAGTTTTACGTCCGTATCTTCCGGATGGATTTGGAAAGCCCCTATCTGCATTATTTAAAGCAGATAGAGAAGCTATTAAAAAAATCACCCCGCAGGTCGGCCAAGGGTTGGTCCCGTGGATTTGGAACAAAGCGGTTGGAGGAATAAGGTTCTTTGATCCGCTCAAAGATGGGAACTTCCCTTTTTTAATCGGAACAAGAAAGATTGCAGGTAACGAAGTGAACGTTCTTCGCCATCCTCTTCCTACAGCTGAATGGGGAACTATTACAATTGCTCCAGAATATAAAGCATTTTTAGAGTATCTTAAGGATCAAAAAACTGGGGTTCTTTATGACTGCTTACTCCAATTGCCAGGTCAGCTTTCTCTATCTTCGGGACCTCGTATTGAGCTTCTTTATAAGCTTGGAGAGGCATATCCGGATGTTTTTTATTTCGTCAGAATGCCCTTCGATGGTCCTTTGATCAAGGTTGATAATGTTACCACATTGGCAGACTACAAAGATCGTGTAAAAACTGAAATATATAGAGCTATAAATTTTTCTAGAGATCAGTCCAATGAATTTATCTTTGGATCTACCAAGATTTCAAATGCTGTAAATGCACACTATGAAAAAATTATAGACTTTGCTTTCAACCAAATTTCGAATGTGTATCGCGTTTCTATCGAAGATGATGTAGAGATGAACATCCTACCTCCTGAGAAAGAACAAAAACAAGTCTTCATGATGCTCGTACAAACCCTTCTTAGAAGCGTTTTGATCAAAGAATTAGATGTGGGGTATTACGGCAATACCTGTAAACATTCAAGTGATCGAGGGGCAGCTGCCACCGGATGTGATCTTATTTGGTCTCATTTTCTAACAGACACGCTTAAGGATCATTTAATGGATTTGCGTCTAACGACTGCATGCCCTGCTTTTGTAGGGAAATCTTCAGCTGTTGAAGAGGCAAGAGCCGAGCCTTTGGATGCTTTTGCTAGATTTGTAGAGGCAGCTTATTCTCAAGGGAAGCGCGAGCAAATCCTTGGAGCATATACAGCGCTTGAGTTTCCTGTTGAAGAATCAATGTCGTATTACAGACCAAAAATCTATTATCCTCAAGTGGGAGCGGAGATTCATAGATCTATTGAAGGACAGGATGCGGAACGAGGGTTTTCTATAGACATTGAGTACGATTTTAGTAAGCCGCAGTCAGAGCTTTTAGATAAGCTTTTAGAGATTTTTGAAAATCAATATAGCCTAACTTTTGTGCGAATTGGAGATGAAGGAGTTGTTCCGAAGGGGAATCTTGATGAGGAAAAAGCAGACTATTATATTGCTGAAGGTCGTTTTGCAGTTAATGATATGCATGGCGATACATATGGGGAGCTCACCTTTACCCTCTCATTTAAGTCTCCGGATGAGGGTTCAAAGGTTCTAGAGGCCACAATTAAATCTAAACTAGAAGCAGTAGTTCCACAGCGGAGTGATTTAGGGTTTGGTGATGATACGCGTCCTCTCGATGAATGAGCATTTTTTTCGGTTGATTAATTAATTTAAATATGCCAGGTTCAGGCTTTGATTGATGTTCAAGAGGATATCCATTATGGCTGGCGAAAAGGAAGTTATTTTAATCACTGGATGCAGTGGTCGCATAGGGTTCAGAGCTGCTGAGAGATTTGCAAGTCAATACCAAGTCGTTGGCTTTGATGTCTCCTTAGTTGGTAAATTTCCTGGAATGGAACTTGTTAGTGTCGATATGGGCTCTGATGAAAGTGTCAAAGAAGGGATGGAGTATGTCCTCAAGAAGTATGGCAACAAACTAGCTTCTGTTGTTCACTTAGCTGCTTATTATAATTTTACGGGCGGTGGATGGGGACATTACCAAAGAATCACTGTTGATGGAACGAAGAGACTCCTTAAGGCTTTAGAGTCATTTCAGTGCGACCAGTTCATCTTTTCTAGTACCATGCTTGTACATGCGCCTTGTCAAGTGGGACAAAAGATCACAGAAGAATCTCCCGTTGTTCCAAGCTGGCAATATCCGAAATCCAAGGTTTTGACAGAAGAAGCAATCATGAAAGGGCACGGCAACATGTCTGCCCTTATTCTGCGTATCGCGGGGGTCTATGATGACCGCTGCCACTCCATTCCACTTTCGAATCAAATCCAGAGAATTTATGAAAATCAGTTAGAAGGGCATGTGTTTGCAGGAGACCTGTCTCACGGCGCTTCCTTCATGCATATGGATGACTTGATCGATGCTCTGCAGCTCTCTGTTGAGAAAAGAAAGACTTTGCCAAAAGAGCTAACGCTTGTCTTGGGAGAAGAAACAACTCTTAGCTACGACACTCTTCAAAAAGAGTTTTCTAGACTCATTTATGGCAAAGAGTGGAAGACTTGGTCTTTACCAAAACCTCTTGCCAAAGTGGGAGCCGTTTTAAAACAGTATGTTCCTTTTGTACAAAAGACATTCATCAAACCTTGGATGATCGAGCTTGCTGATGATCATTACGAACTTGATTGCTCTAAGGCAAAAAAGATGCTTGGATGGAATCCAAAAAGAGAGCTTAGAAAAATGCTCCCTCTTTGGATCCAGGAGTTAAAAGCTGAGCCACTCGCTTGGTATGATGAAAACAAGCTCAAGCCTTCGGCTTGGGTTGCAAAACAAAAGTCATAATCAATATGGGAAAGAAAACATCACTCCTCATTGCATCACTCGGTCTTTGGTTGCTTGTTGCTCCAATGAGTTTTGGATTTGCTTGCTCTAAAATGTGGGCAAACGATCTTCTTTGTGGTTTTCTTCTCATTATATTTGGATTTTGTGCCCTTAAATCAATCCGTAAAAAGGCAGTGATTTTATTAAGTGCTCTAGTTGGGCTCTGGCTTCAGTTAGCACCTCTGTTTTTCTGGGCTCCAGAATCCGCTTCTTACCTTAATGATACATTTGTTGGTATGATCCTTATGATCCTTGCACTTTCATCAAAAGAGCTTGCAGGTCAAGATAAAGGGGAAGAGACTCCACCTGGTTGGTCTTTCAATCCATCAAGCTGGGGCCCTCGTAGTGTTACCGTTTTTTTAGCTTTGATTGCTTGGTTTTTGGCAAGATACCTCGCTTCGTACCAGCTTGGATATATCCATGATATCAAAGATCCTTTCTTTGGAGATGGAACCGTTAAAGTGATTTCTTCAAGCCTGGCTAAAGGATTTCCTATTTCGGATGCGGGACTTGGAGCTTTTGGATATTCATTGGAGTTTTTGCTTGGACTCATTGGAAGCGCTAAAAGATGGAAAACGATGCCTTGGGTTTCGATCCTTTTTGGCATGATGGTCATTCCAGCTGGAATGATCAGTATATTATTGATTGTTCTGCAGCCTCTACTTGTCGGCGCTTTTTGTGGGATTTGTTTATTCATAGCGATCTGTATGCTTACGATGATATTACTCACGATTCCTGAGATGGCAGCCACAGTCCAAATTCTTTTAAAAGCAAAGAAAAATGGCTGTTTTTGGTCTGTGTTTTGGAAAGGGGACCTATCAAACGCAGTCTCTCCTTCAAAACCTATTGAAAGGAATTTCACCTCAGAATTTGGGTTCACAGTCCCTTGGAATCTTTTTTTGACAGCTCTTCTTGGCGTTTGGGTTATGCTTAGCCCTTCCCTTTTCGGAGATCTGCATCCGGCATCCGACAGCAATTATATAGTCGGACCTCTTTTGATCGCGCTTTCTGTGATTTCCTTTTCGGAAATCGCCAGATCCCTGCGATTTGTAAACATACTTCTTGGATGCGGCCTTGTCCTATCCGCTTTTCTATTAAAGGGGCTTACGCCCTTCGGCTTTATGAGCAATCTAGCTTCAGGAATTCTCATATGCGCTCTGTCTTTTCCTAAGGGAAAAAGAAGAGAGTGCTATGGTAGCAAAAAGTAATCTCCTTCATTATCAGTGCCTTATGAATCTTTTTTAAGAAAAAAATGAAACTGTTTGCAGTAAAAGGGAAAGATTTTGTATAGTCTTGCCATCTTGAACGACGATAAGATAGTTCAACGAAAAGCTAAGTCGAAGAGCTAGCGAACATGATGTTTTGAAAGCAGAAATGAAGTGACGAACGAAACAGAAGTTTGTGTGAGTCATGCGAAAGCATGACTCGAAGTCAAAATATAATATAATCAAATTCATTGAGAATTTGATCTTGGTTCAGATTGAATGCTGACAGCGTGGATGAGGCATGCGAGTCGAACGAAGTAG
>CAIJXB010000018.1 GCA_903824495.1 uncultured Chlamydiae bacterium | reverse complement strand
CTCTTGCAGTCAAAACAACGCTTGATAGTTTCATTGAACGTAAGTTCTCCAAAATCAAGGAGAGTTATCTCTCTTGTTTGAGTCTTTTCAACTTTTAAACAGCCCTCACAAGGGTCAGAGAACTGCTCGCTATTTTATAGACAAAAATAGACAAATCATGTCATATATCATATAAAAAAATGGATATATAATGAAATTAAGCGAATGGGCAAAACTTCAAGGCATTAGCTATAGAACAGCTTGGCGCTGGTTTAAGGCGGGCATACTTCCGATACCTTCCAAGCAGCTACCCAATGGGACTATCCTTTTGCTTGATTTCGGACCGGATAAAAGGTCTGTTACAATTTATGCGCGCGTATCTTCTTTCGATCAAAAAGCAGATTTAGATGCTCAAGTCTCGAGACTTTTGACTTTTGCAAACGGACAAGGTTTTACTGTGGCTAAGTCTATAATGGAAATTGGTTCAGGCTTAAACAAGCATAGACCTAAACTACTCAATCTTCTCTCAGATTCGGAAGTGCAAATTATTTTAGTCGAACATCGAGATAGACTCATGAGATTTGGATCAGAATATGTTGAAGCAACCTTGGCTTCGCAAGGCAGAAGGCTTCTTATTGCAGATCCTCAGGAATTAAAAGATGATCTTGTGCAGGATATGATAGAGATTCTCACTTCTTTTTGTGCACGTCTATATGGAAGACGGTCAGCAAAAAATAAAGCAAAAAAAGCTGTAAAAGCAATTCAAGATGAAAATTAATGCTTCTTGCAAAACCTGCAAGCTCTGCCTTGTTTGCCTGAAATTGGGATCTTAAATAGGAAATTGATTTCTATAAAGTGACTTTGATTTAGTGCCTGGAATGATAAAAAAAAAGAGCCTTAAAAATCTTTTAGATGATAAGATGTCTTTTTTAAAAGGACCGTGCAAAAGATGTTTTAGAATTCATTGCCGTGTTCGCTACTCGTATGTGTGGAGCCAGAAGTTATCAAAACAAAAGCTTTCGGAAGCTGTAGAGAGACTACTCAATGATGAACAGTAAAAATTCCTCTGCCACTTCTTTTAAGAACTCTGATCCGCGTACTATCTGTCAGACATTCTCTTACCAAACAAGACTTCTGGAATGTGGAGAGAACTTTTCTATTTTAGAGAACTATGCATCTATGTATGGACACATTGAAAGATTTCTTTTAGAAGATCTTAAGTTGCATGACCTGAATGTTTTAAAACAATCGTATTTAGTGCGGCATGGCATTACAGCTAGGCAATTTAATGCCATACGAGTCTCCTTAGAGGGCAAAATAGAGTCAGCAAAGCAATGCTTGATTGCAAACATTGCACAGTTAAAAGAAAAGGTAGAAACCCTTAGTAAAAAACTTCCTAAAATTAAAAAGCCTCTAGTAAAACATGAAAAAAAAAGAAAGCTTGTCCGGATGCAAGACAAACTTAAACTTATTGAGGAGAATCTGAAAAATGACAAGATCTCAATTTGTTTTGGAGGAAAAAAGCTTTTCCATGCGCAATTTTCTCTAGAAGAAAATGGATATGCCTCTCACGAAGAGTGGTTAGCAGATTGGCAAGCTGCGCGAAATTCAGAGTTTTTTTGCTTAGGCTCTAAAGATGAAACCAGCGGCAATCAAAGTTGCGTAGCGACGATTGATGAGGGTGGTAAGATCACTTTACGTCTCCGACTACCAAACGCTTTAGTGAAAAAACATGGAAAATATGTTATTTTTTCAGATGTTTTTTTTGCATATGGCCATAAAGAGATTCTTCAAGCTCTAATTTCAAGCCAAGCTGTGAGTTATCGTTTTAAAAAAGATGAAAAGGGATGGAGAGTCTTTGCTAGCTGTAAGCAAAAAAGCGCTCCGATAGTCACGAACCAAGAAAGGGGCGCAATCGGGATAGACATAAACGCTAATCACATCGCTTTAGTTGAAATAGATCATAACGGCAATCCTATCTATAAAGAAACGATTCCGCTTAATACGTACGGGAAAACGAAAAATCAGGCAAAGGCTCTTATTGGAGATGCCTGCAAAAAAATTGTAATACTTGCTAAAGAAAAAAATAAGCCAATCGTATTAGAACAACTAGATTTTACAAAGAAAAAAACGGCTCTTAAAGAAGGAACTCTCAAGTACGCTCGGATGCTTTCAAGCTTTAGTTACTCAAGTATTGTACAAGGGATTACGTTCAAAGCTTTTCGAGAAGGAGTTGCCGTTTTTTTTGTGAACCCGGCTATGACATCCATAATTGGAAAAATAAAATTTGCGATGCGTTATGGAATGTCGCATCATCATGCTGCTGCGCTTTGTATAGCGCGCAGATATTACCGATTTTCAGAAGCTCCTTCTAAGTCGCCCATGAAAGTGTGCTACAGAAATATCCATGTCACTTGCCCCTCACCTGTACGGAAGAGAGGACAACATGTGTGGAAATGGTGGAAAGAAGCGATGAGAAAATTACAAACCGTTCTTGCAGAACTCCGTCGGGCTAACAGATCTCCTTGTCCTCATTAAAGTCGGCAAAGATGATAGCTTATAGCTCCCGAAGGATGTCGGTGCAATTCCGACAGGTTAATTCGCCGACAAAACTGCTAGGTCAGGCGTCTTGGGCAAATGGTATATTTGACCATGGTTTTAGAAGCGGTTGTTTTGGCTGAAGCACCCTTTAAGAAGAACTTATGAGAATATCATTTTTGATCCGTCTAGACCTGGTAATTACGGAGATTCTTATAATATTTTCAAAGGTTT
>CAIJXB010000017.1 GCA_903824495.1 uncultured Chlamydiae bacterium | reverse complement strand
TCTACAGGATTAGCTTTCTTTGCTACGGGTACCACCTTAGCCGCCGGCGCTGTTGCTGATACTAATTTTGCAAATAACACCTCATTCTTTTTCAATGGATTTTATTATGTTTAAAAAATTACTACCTATCATCGTGATGTTCAGTTTGATTGCTGGCGGATGCGCTAGCCTATTAGATCCTCAAAAAGACATGGCCATCGTTGAAGATATCGCCGACGATATCGTTAAGGAAGAACTAGGCGTGGAATTGAGTTTGGGTCCTGAGCATCAAAAAAAATAGTAACCATGGAGTTCCTATGTTTCCCACGATTTTATGTGGCATCGCTCTTTTTTTTTGTTGTTCTTGCGTGCATCTATGCACAGAAACAGAAGAAAGCCCAAAAATACGTAGAATTATATCCGAA
This sequence comes from uncultured Chlamydiae bacterium, assembly GCA_903824495.1. GTDB lineage: Bacteria > Chlamydiota > Chlamydiia > Chlamydiales > Rhabdochlamydiaceae > CAIJXB01. Next base: position 6,856 of record CAIJXB010000017.1, on the reverse strand, counting down.
ATAGAAAAGGATAAGGGGCCTGTTTTCGTTCCAATTATAGTGGAATTCTAAACACCCTTTCTCCAAGTCTCCAGGAACTCTTGTATTTCCTTCTGGGCGTCGCTGATTTCTTCAACATGATTATGTATTTCAATGGCTTTTGCAATGCAGAACCCCATACAAATACAGACGAATGCCCACGCTAAATATATTGGAAACTGCTTAAGCACCATGGTCACGTCCATACTGCTCAGCCTTTTCTTTGTCTCCACTTCTTTCGTTCTCACTTCCATATCTTTCAGAAGCTTCCTGGTTCTCATGATCCCGGTATTGTTCCATAGATCGTTCCATTTCGCTTCCAGGGCCTGAATAATCCATTTCCATGGTATAGCAGTATGAGCGCACCGTTAACACCAAGAAAGCCAGAATTATGGCCGTTAAAACGATTCCTCGGGCCGTTCCCCATGCTTGATAGAAACTATTTATCTTCATTGGTTTCTCCTTTTTGAGTATATCTTACTTAAATGCCCCATTTAAGGTCACCATGGATTTATTGGTTCTTGTCTTCTCCATCGTCTTCTCGTTCACAGCAGGACTCGTGTTGGGGGTTTTCTTGGCTGCTAATCGAAGTTTATGATTTGTCCGACTGCCTCCAGTCCACTTCTCCAAAGCTAAGAATAGTATTATCCTTATCGAACAAGCGACTGTGAATCCTTTCGCCCAGTTTTTCTAAAATCTCTTTTTCTGTGAAGTTACTCGTGATCACTGTGGGTTTTTTTCGTGTGTATCTGTTGTCTACAAACTGAAGAAGAATTGTTCTTTTCCAGTCCGAACTAGACACAAAACCAGTACTCCCCAGGTCGTCAAAAATAATTAAATCGTCATCACATAAAAACTCTATAGCTTGTTCCGCCGTCCCAGACTGATCGAATGATTCCTTAACTTTCGAAACAAACTGTGATTCATTCCACATGCGTTTGTAAACCACTTTATCGCTTTTTTTTATATCGTTCATAAGAGCATGGCAAAAGTGCGTTTTACCTGATCCAGGACATCCAAGAAACATCAGGAAATGACCAGGATTTTTCATCCAGGCGGCAACCTTTAATTGATCCCCTTCAGATAGTCTAGTATTGCAGAGTGAGGCTTGATCATAGCGATGTCCTCCGCTGTCGGTGCCCTTCCTACTCTTCCAGTTAAAGTCGGTTGCTTGCATTCCTGTTTCTCCTCTTTGACCTTCATTTTTTCGAAATTCTGTTTAGTTTGTAGTTTTTCAATAGTTCCCTCTATGAATCTCCAGGCATTATTCACTCTTCCTGAATAATTCACAAGAATATTCCAGGCTTCTTCTATATGTGAGGTTTTCCATTCTTTTCGTTCGGCGATTGCTTTTCTAAAGATTTCGTCTTTTTCAAAGATTTCTTTCTTGCCATCTGTAGAAATTTTTTCAATTTTTGACGGTCCCAGAACCCCGACAGGGGGGGCTGGACAAACAGTATTTAATCTATCTTCTTTAAGACTATTCTCTTTGTGTATGGCATTTTTGTCATGGGGGGGTGACACGTTTGTCACGGGGGGGGTGACAGAAATGTCACGCTGTAAAAATTTATTGGAAATGAATATTTTTCTTTTTGATTCGAATCCCTCTCTGTCAAATATTTCTATATAGTTATTTTCTTCTAGACTTTCTATCCATCTCTGAACCGTGCGCTTGTCTACTTCCATCATATCTGCTAGATACTGATTGCTGGCGTAGCAGTATCCTTCCAACTTGGTGAGATTTCGTACTAGTCCATAGAATAGCTTAGCGTTTGGTTCTAGGTTGGGGTTTACTATTAGATGAGAGGGGATTACTACGTCGAATGCTAGTTCTTGGAATTTTTGGTTCATTGGGTCTCCTTTTTTGGTTAGGAGCCTGCATCCTCACTTCAGACTTGCGATATATTACGTTTTATTTTACTTTGACTTTAAGAAGTCGTATAGTAAGATGAACGCCGTTCCTTCCATAGAACGTTCGCAGTCTGTCCTTGTTGAGGGGAGTCAGACTCAATTTAGCCTCAGGACGTCAATCCTGGGGCTTTTTCATTTCTAGGCACATCCTAACCCTAAAATTCTATTTGAAGCAAATGGTTTCGAACTGGTACAGTCGCTGACTTGGAAAATTCAAAACCCACATCCAGAGGGAAATATGAGCGGTAAAATAATATCTTTCGAAGACCACAATAACGAAAAGAAGATCTCAACTCGTGACGCCCGATTCTATTGTTTAAAGAAAAGACAAGACGAGATGCAGCAGACGATGGAGGAGATGCAGGACCTTCTTTTGGCCATGCTGAGAAATGGCTGCATACAACTCGACGAGAACTCAAGCGAAAGGAAGATCAATGCTTGATATCGTAATTTATTCATATATCGCCACAAACATTTGTGTCTTGTGGTCGGCATTTTCTCTGAATCGTACCTTTAAAAAGGTGTGGCATATTCAGGAGCTTCTGATAAAGGACAACCAACACCAGATTGATCGATTAGATATCCGTGTTGGATTTCTTGAAGCGCGTCATCAGTTTAAGTGTGATTGCATGGATCAGGAGATTGATATTCCTCCTAAACGGAGGCCGGGGCGACCTAAAAAAGAAATACAGCATAAAACCGAGGCATAAAAAAGCCCCCTATTTCGCGATAGAGGGCCCTAGGAGAATCAAATGAAAAACAAACTTAAAGTATCGTAAGTCGATATTTTACTAAAGGATTTTTTCTATATATCTCAATGTCATTGTGAAATTCTGTTGAAACGGCGCATAGGAGATCCTCGTACGCCTCCTTGTAATCGATCCTGCCATCTTCCTCAATCCTGTTTAGTCTGATTCCGTGGCCTTTTGAATTGCGTCCATTTGACATTTCTATGAGATTTTTTCTAGCAGATTCCTCTTTTTCTTCATAAAACTCCCTCATCTCGCGAGATTCCGCATATAATTTGGCTGATTCACGCCACTGCTCATCATCCTTATCCTCGTAATCCCGCTCTTCCTTTTTTGGTGGAATCTTCTTTAGGACGTGTTCATTCCAAAATTGCGTTTCCGCTTCCTTGAGTTCTTGGATGTACTTTTCGTCCCTGTCTACCTTCACAAGAATAAAATCTCCATCCCTATAGCTTACGTACATAAGATATAGGAGACCGGTCACCAAAAGCTGATGCTGAAGTTGAGGAATATAATAATCTGGTACTTTGTTTTGTCTGGCTATTGAGTGTGCCTTTTCTCCTGGACACTTGATCTCAAACAAATAATCTCCGTCGAGACAGATAGCATCCACCGAGGCACGCCAGATTTCTCCGTGATCTATATTTCTTGGCTCGAGCAGAAGACCATATCTCTCTTCTAAAAGAGCCCTCACATGAGGTTCTAGCTCTCTTCCTCTGGCCATCGCATAGTTATCATAGTCATCCTGAACTGGCATGACTTTTTCACAATAGAGATCATATTTAGTTTTCCAAGGATCTATTCCTAAAATTGCTGCCGCATCGGAAGATCCTAAACCTTTTCGACGCCATTTCAACCAAGCCTCTCTATCCATCTAAATGGCTCCAACTTATTTTGTTTAAAATATCACTTATTGTTTTTCTGTTTATACCAGTAAATTTTCCAATAGAGCAGCAATTGGGAACCAATTTATAAAGTTCTTTTATCATAATAACTTGATTTTTTGTTAACTTAGAAAAATTACACTCTTCTCCCTTTTTGCATAATTCTGGATGTGCTTTATAGTATTCTTTATCTCCTCTGAAAGCTCTTCCAGCCTCCCTCATATCTCTCATATTGTCCGCATGTGATCCAGCATACAAATGTTCTGGGTTAACGCAATGTCGTATGTGACATTTGTGGCAGATCATGGTGAATGGTGGTATTTTTCCATTATGAACCACAAAGGAGGCACGATGAGCGTGCCACCGTTGTCTTTTATACTGAAACCTGGCATAGCCGGTAGGATCTAGTTTTCCTTTCCATTCCCAGCAGTTTGTTTTTTCATTAATTTTAACGTTTCCTTTAATTTTATTTTTTAACCAATCCCAGTCATAATCTTCGGAAAAAATTGATTCAGTTTTGTATATTTCTTTTTTAGTAACCACGATCTACCTCCTCAAGCCACGCTTGTCTCTCCATCAACAGGCTCCTTCATTTGAGAAAGTTTCTTTTCAAGACTTTTAATTACTTTGTTGAAATCTTTTGGAAGTATACCATAAATACTCTCTGATTTCAATGTGTTTTTCACATAATTAGTCAATTGAGTAACATAAGCTTCGTCATCTATTTGATCAATTAGGGCGTCTATCTGATCTCTCTGGTCATCTGACAGTTTTTCTGCAGGCTCGGACTCAACCTCGATCATTTTCGTGACGTCATGCATTTGATTGACAATAGGTGGGTTAGGAGCAGATTCTGCTTCTGGAGCCGTAATCTCACCCTCTACATAAGCCGAACCAATAACGTCAGCAAATAAGCGCCTAGCAAGCCGAGACAGGCACCGAGCGAAAAGCATATCGCTTGCGTAGTCCTTATAATTCTTTTTTCCGGATAGTCCAGCGCTTGCTGCATCAGCCATTGTATAAGAGCATTCATATTCTTCGCCTGTATCCTTCCTTACACCTTTCAAAATACAAGTCGTGTTATCTGACTTCAATATCAGGATTTTGTGTCCAGCTCTTCGGATCATGTTGTTCATCATGATGGGAGCTACCTCTATCTTTCCTTGGATATTGTGCATGCCTCCAAACAGACATTGCATCACAGGTAAGCCAAGTTCCTTGGCATACATAGCAATCGAGAAGATTCCAGCGTATCCATTATGGTTTGTGAAAAACTTGGAGTCGTTTGCGTTATTGCACATCACTTCAATTGATTTCAGTTCGTCTATAGTTGGTATCAGATTATTCATACGCTCTCCATGTAAATATCTTGGTTAAAATAAATCTCCGCGGCTTCTGCCATATTCATATCAATTTCCTCTCCTTGGAGGAACCACCAAATAAGGAATTCGTTCCATTCTTCTATCATTCCACGCGCTCCCATCTACCTGTAGCTACTCCATCAATATCAGAATCTGTAAACTGAACTGCGTATACATTTTCCATGAAATTTTCTATTCTCTCTACATCGTCGCCAAACTTTTGATCCGCGATTCCTGTCCAATATTCCATAGACTTTGGATCTTCCTGGCAATAGTTATACCAGTCCATGTTGTCGTAAGACTCGTGATAATACATAATTTGATCTTCGATAATCATACACAATCCTCTTCGTCAAAATCTGGTTCAGGTTGGTCATCTAGCCACTCTTCGAATGACTTGCACTCGCATTCTTCAACACTTGCACATTTGCAATTCTGCTCTAACCAGTCGCAGTACTGGTCTTGTGCTTTATCATCATCACAGAAAGGTTCATCGTTATAGTAGCACATGTTAGTCCTCCCACTTCAGTTTAGATTTCACTTCTTGTAACTCCATCTCATGTTGACGGGATTTCTGTAAATGATAGAAGGCTTCTTTCATTGACTCTTCGAATGACTTGAAATGGTATTCCATCTCACCCATGTGATACTCTTCTTCTTTACCCAAATGAGCCGAGAGAGTAGATTCTTTTGAGACTGACATCGTTTACTCCTTTGTTAGTCTTTTTTGTGTTGTTTCTCCCCCTCGTCGATTACTGTCGGCGGGGGTTTTTCGTTTATGCCTTCATAATATGGAACGATCGTTCTTTTTGTCAAGGAACAAATGTTCTCTATCTAAAAAAAATCTCTTCTGATAAAAGTGGCACACATGTACTCTATCTAAAAAAATTCATCTCGGAGACCTAATGGATCTAAAAAAATATTTAAAACGTTATAAGATGAGTCAACAAGAGTTTGCCGACTTAGTCGAGGTGTCAAAAAAGAGTATTTCAAATTACATCTGCGGCAAGCGAAAGCCGTGCCTAGCTATAGCCCTGAGAATACAGGAAGCCACAGATGGTATGGTTTCAATAAAAGACCTATTGGATCATTGGGAGAAAAATGAAGTGCACGCATATAAAGAAGAAAACGACTAGGGTTTTGGTTAGGAATTTAGGGAAAGAGGATTTCTTTCTTAGGGTAGCAAAGAATGACTTTTATCTGATATTTCCAGGTCATTATGGAATCTTTGACCTATTAGACCCAAAATGGTTCTGGTTACGTCTTTCAGAGATTCGACACCCTGAATGCGTGGAAATATCACAACATGCTGGAAATAGACCTGCCGATGATCCCAGTCCCCTGGAGTGCCTCCCGCGTGGGGAAGAAAGGGCATTTCAATCCGAGGGGGAAAGAGAAATTGTGGGCCCAGTGGCAAATAAAGAACATGTACCGCGGCAAGCCTATAGAAGGCTTCGTCGTCTTAGATCTTACCTTCATCGAACCCCCTCCTAACTCAGCTTCCAAATCTATGAAAGCCCGGATGCTATCCGGTGAACTCATTCCCACCCGATGTGACAACACAAACATGCAAAAGTTTATTGAAGACTGCTTGAAAAATATTGTGTTCAATGACGACAGATATGTTGCAAAGAATATTTCTGAGAAGTTATATGGGGAGAAAGGGCGAATTTTAATTAAAATCTACCCGTTAGAAGAATATAGGAAGTTAAATGAAGATCATTCTAGATAAAGGGAACCACGAATACGTCGGAGATATTGTTTTATCTTCAAAAGAGGTAAGCCGTTTGTTAGACGGCGAGCCTGTAGATGGAGTCGGCGATTGCGAAGGCGTTTGTTTTATTCTGGGATGTATATTAAAAAAGGATTACCAAGATGAAGAAGAAAGAGACAGTTGAGAAAAGGAAAGAAAAAAAAGTTTTTAAGGAATATG
>CAIJXB010000016.1 GCA_903824495.1 uncultured Chlamydiae bacterium | reverse complement strand
TTAGCGTGCGCTAAAGCGGTCGAGGAAACTTATGCTACCCCTATCGAGATTGAAAGTTTTAGAGTGGGAGAAGTAATAGGCGATCACTCCGTCTCTTTTTTATCACAAGATGAAAAGCTCACCTTTAGACACGAAGGACTTTCTAGAGACGCCTTTGCGCTAGGTGCTTTGCAGGCAGCTAAGTTTTTAGTTGATAAAGCGCCGAGACTTTATAATATGGAAGATCTACTTTAAAGCGTTTTCCGATTGACCTTGACAGGGAAGATGCCGTATCCTTATAGGTATTTACTAATGCTAAGTTCTAAGGAAGTAGTGTCTCATGATCGATGTAGATTTAGGTTCATTTAAAATCGGAAAAAACCAGCCTCTTGCCATCTTTTCAGGACCTTGTGTCATTGAGAGCGAAGACCACGCTCTTATGACTGCTGAAAAGCTCAAAGAAATGTGCGACCTGCTAGACATTCGCCTTGTTTACAAATCCAGCTACGACAAAGCCAACCGCTCTTCGTTCCATTCCTTTAGAGGCCCTGGCCTTCAAGAAGGACTACGAATTTTAGAAAAAGTAAAAAAAGAATTTAACATTCCTGTATTGACCGACATCCACTCCCCTGAAGAAGCTAGAGCTGCCGGATCTGTCTGCGATGTTTTACAGATTCCCGCATTCCTCTGCAGACAAACGGATCTCATTGTAGCAGCTGCTGAAACTGGAGCTGTCATCAACGTAAAAAAAGGACAGTTCATGGCCCCTTGGGACATGGGAAATGTCGTACAAAAAATCTTATCTACCGGCAATGAAAAAATCATTCTCACAGATCGAGGATCCACTTTTGGATATAACAATCTAGTCAGCGACATGAGATCGATCCCTATCATGCAAAAATTTGGATTCCCTGTTTGCTTTGATGCAACGCACTCCGTTCAGCTCCCAGGCGGCAACGGAAGCTCATCTGGCGGGCAAAGAGAGTTCATTCCAACTCTTGCAAAAGCAGCGGTCGCTGCTGGTGCTAACTGCCTCTTCATTGAATCTCATCCTGACCCATCCAAAGCTTTAAGCGACAAAGATTCCGTCGTTCCCTTTTCTGCTCTTCCAGGACTTTTAAAAGTCCTCAAAAAGCTTTATGACGCTTCCGCAGGAGAAGATATATGTTTCGCCTCCCTTCTTTCCTAAGCGCTTTAGGACTGTTACTTTTAGGGACTCTTTGGATCTCCTATCTTTGTTATTTCAAAGAAGAGTCTCTTTCAGAATCTCAAAGAGATCGCATGAAAAAATCTTTGACAGAGTCAGCCTTAGCGACTGCTAAGCAAAGCAGGACTAAGGTAAGAAAAGACGTTTGGGTCTCTCAACCGAACCATCAAAGATTGCAAAACAGGATTGAAAGCCAGCTCTCTTTGCTCACCTTAAAACCCAAGAAAACTTCTGTAGAAATTGTTGAGCAGCTCTACAACGTCGAGTGCTGGAGCCAAGAAAAGATGATGACTACAAGCAATCACTCCCCTTCTTATCAAATGCGCGTTTTGAAAGCGAAGGAAGGGACATATAAATATGAAACACAAACTTTTGAAGCCTCTGAAGCGACCCTTGCTCTTTATAAGATCCCGGGATTTTCGCTCATCACAAACCTTCAAAACCACCAAGCTTTTCTAAAAGGAACTGCCGAGCAAGTTTCTTTCGCAGTCCAAAGTGGTGTCCCTTGCTTTCAAGCTCACCAGTTTAAAGCATCATTATCCAGCCCTGGAGGCAAACCGTGATCACAAAAATTGTTTGGATGGCCCTTTTATCTACAACGTTTGTCTTTAGCGATCCTATAGAAAACCTTGCCAATCAGCTTTCGTCTACGCACGCTTCCTACAATGGTAACGCTCTTGTTTTAGAAGGAAGAGTTCAGCTCGATCACGGACTTGGAAACATGTATGCGGAGCAAGCCTTTTTACAAAAGCAAGAAGTCGGCAATGACTTTCCATTTTCTTTCATTGAACTAAAAAAAGACGTTTTTCTTTCCTTGAAGAACAAGTCCGAGCTCAAATCTGACTCTGCTGAATTTGACTTTAACGAGCTCAAGGGAGTTTTATCCGCTTATGAAGGTAAAAAAGTATCTTACAAAGATTCTTTAAAAAAAGAAGGCTCTACCGCAGTTCCTTTCCAATTGATGAGCAGCCAGATCCTTTTGCAACTAGCTAAAAGCGCATCAGTCTCGGGTACCTCCCAATACGAGATCCATTCCCTAACTGCACAAAATGAAGTTCTCATTGAGTATGCTGGAGAGTTTGCTTTGCAAGCGGATGAAGCTTCCTACCAAAGTAGTGGGCTTATTCAAGCCTATCCTGCCTCTACTGATTCTAAATGTAATCTCTCCTATCAAGGAGAAAGCCTTGACGCTGCTCGCATCGAAATCAACACCAAAAGCTCTCAGATTAGCGTACAAAAACCCAACGGCTCTATCCCCTCTCAGCTCTTTGGTGCAGGCGAAGCAACACCTCTATTCCTAAGTTGTGACGAACTTAACTGGGACCACAAACAAGAAACTCTTCGTTTGAATGACCATGTCATTCTTTCTGAAAAGAATCTTGGTTCTTTATTTGCTGAAAAAGAAGTGCTGGTACAGCAAACGACTGTGCAAAATAAAAAATCGATCAAATCTGTTCACATCGAAGGAACAAGCCGCTTAGAACACGAAGATCCAGATTCCGGATGGAAACACAAAATCTCTTGCTTTGGCGTTTTACATATCGATGGTCTTAAGGGACAAATCTCTCTTACGAGCCCTGCAAACCAAGACAAACAGATTTGTTATCAAGATCCCGGCATTATACTTCACGCCAATAAAGCAATGATTGAATATAGCGACTCTGAGGACCACAAGCTCATGCAGATGACCTTGACCGGTAATGTCAGCGTTGAGTCTTCCGCCTCTACAGGATCTCCCCGTTTAGGACTTGCAGATAGATTAACGTATAATCCCGAGACGCAGACCGTTATCCTTTCAGCTCTTCCTAAAAAAAGAGTACTCTTTCGTGATGAGGAGCAAAATATTACAATGAGCGCTCAAGAAGTACATCTCACTAAAGATCCTGCTACTGGCAAGATCGGGGCCAAGGGAATTGGCAATGTGAACTTTTCTCTTTCAAGCGAAGAAAGCAATCTATTAAAATATCGTTTCGTCTCAAAACCTGTGGAGCCTTGATACATCAATATGTCTTTACCTCTTTTAACCATTGAAAATTTGAAAAAATCATACTCCGGAAAATCCGTCGTTGACGGTCTTCACTTCCATGTAAACCCTGGAGAGGTCGTCGGACTTCTCGGTCCTAATGGAGCTGGGAAGACAACAGCATTTTATATGACGATGGGACTCATTCGACCAGATCAAGGTAAAGTCTTTTTTGCAGGGCAAGATGTCACGCAGCTACCTATCCATCAGCGCTCTAAAATGGGGATGGGGTATTTAGCCCAAGAACCTTCCATCTTTAGAGAGCTCTCTGTTGAAGAAAACATCCTTTGCATCTTAGAGACCCTCCCCCTTTCTAAAGAAGAGCAAAAGGTTCGCTTACAAGAGCTTCTGCAAGAGCTCGGTATTGCCGGCCTTGCCAAGAAAAAAGCAAGAACCCTCTCTGGCGGAGAAAGACGCCGTTTAGAAATCACAAGGGCCTTAGTCACACGCCCCTCTCTTCTGCTTCTAGATGAACCTTTTGCCAACATCGACCCTCTGGCTGTCCAAGACGTGAAGAAAATGATCCTCCTCCTGAAGGGAAAAGGGATCAGCGTACTCATCACAGACCACAATGCAAGGGAGATTTTTTCCATCGTAGATAGAAGCTATTTGATGGGAGAAGGGAAGGTCATGATCTCAGGAACAGTAGATGAGCTGCTCCAAAACCAAAAAGCAAGACAAGCGTATTTTGGCGAAGATTTCCAGATTTAGCAAAAATCCGTGAGAATAATCGCCGCTTCCCCTATAATCTCTACGACAATCCATTTATTTAAGGAGAATATTATTTATGGAACAAACCCTTTCTATTTTAAAACCTGATGCTGTTGCTGCGAATCACATCGGAGAGATCATCGCTATTTTTGAAGCTGCTGGTCTTAAAATCGTCGCTACTAAAATGAAACATTTGACCAAAGAAGAAGCTCAAGGCTTCTACGCTGTTCATGCGCACCGTCCTTTCTTCCAAGAACTCGTATCATTCATGGTTTCTGGACCTGTTCTGATCATGGTCTTAGAAGGGAACAATGCAGTAGCAAAAAATAGAGACCTCATGGGAGCTACTAATCCTAAAGAAGCAAAAGCTGGAACAATCAGAGCAGAATTTGCTCAAAGCATTGATAAGAACGCAGTACACGGCTCTGACAGCGCAGAAAACGCTAGAACCGAAATCTCCTTCTTCTTCAAACCACAAGAAATCTTCTCTAGATAGTCTTTATCTTTATTATAAGAGCTCTTTTACACAAAAGAGCTCTTATGTATTTCTTTTTAAGGACACTTCGATGGTCCGCCAAACTCCCCTTCATTGTATCTAGTGACAATTCTTCGAATGATGTCTGTTGTAGAAATCCCTTTTGTATAAGGAACAAAACGCAAGATCCCCTTCTCAATCGCTAGTGGATACTGGTCGTGCAAGAGCTCAGGACTAAAATCATCTCCACGAACTACGTAAGTGATGTTATACTTGTCGATCATCTCTTGTGTTAGGCGAAGAGGCGGAGCAACAATGACTTCGTCTATATATTTGCACCCTTCGAGCATTGCAACTCTTTCTTCAAGAGTTAATACGGGCTGTCTTTTGTATCCTTCTATGACATCGTCTGCAAGAATGCCTACAATAAAATAATCACCGAAGGCTCTAGCCTTTTTAAAAAATGCCATGTGCCCAGCATGCAACATATCTCCTGCAATGTCTGTATACACAACAACTCTTTTTTGAGGAGCCTCTTCATCAGCCAATACAAAAGATGCAAACACACAGAAAATACATACTAATTTACTGATCATTTTCATAAAACACCTCCAAAGTGTAAGGAGGGTCAACGATGCTCTGAGTTACTATTTTTTTTCAATTAAGGAAGGTGAAAATATTATTTTTTTTCAATCGTACTAAGAAGGCCGTGATGGTCGCTGATCGCGCTATCAGGTTTGCTTAAATCGTTCATTGAAACACGAGTGGTAGTAAGAGCGTACTTTGGCTCTAAAGACTTCCAAAGAAGTGCATAGTCTAAAATCTGAAACTTTGGATCGACCTTTTTAGGGTCTTTGTTTTCTGAAAGAAGGTAGTTTGTGAAGTAATAGGTGCACGTGCTGTTTTGCTCATTGATGGGCATTGGATAGGTAATGTAGTCGTTGTAGAAATAAGAGCTTAAAAGCTCCTCAGCAGGTTCATTAGAGCCGACTGGAATGTTTAAATCTCCACAAAGGAAAAAAGGCATAGAGCCTTTTGATTTTGTGAGGTCTTTTTCCATCTTTTCAATCACTTGCTTCATTTGATTGGCTCTAACTTCGGTAAATTTTTTCTCATCTAAAGATTGCATGTGTGAAACGTAGATATGACCCGAGATCTCTGGAGTCTTTTTAATGACAAAATCAAAGAACCCTTGGTTCATCGGAAAGCCCCTATCTTCAAAGAGAGTAAATTCTGGATTTTCTATTGGATACTTGCTCGCTACAAAAAGACCGCTTGGCATACCCACGGATTGAAAGGACAAGCCTAAAAATCTAGGACCAATAAGACCATAGAAATAGGTGTACTCACCTTTGAGCTGATCATAAAGAGCATGAAAGGCGTCTTCTGAAAACACCTCTTGTAAGCAGACAACGTCTGCTTTTGTTTTGATCACTTCCTGAGCAAGTGGCTTTACCCTTTCTTGCCAAGGAAGCGTTGCACCACCATAAAGATAAGGAAAGTCACCCGGCATGAAACAAGTATTAAGTGTTAAAATAGAAAGTGGCTTATCACTACTCATAGGTGATACGGCTTCTGGACTTTGAAGGTAAATGTACGGCTTTCTTTCTTTACTCGAAAAAAACGATTTGAAGGCATAGATCTTTTCTTGGAAGCCCACAGCACTAAAGCTATTGAGCAGGCTATAAATCCCTTCCCTTTCATAAGGAGTCAGAGAGTCATTTTTTTGCAGTGATTTTTGGATGTATGCCATCAAAGAGTCGTAGAGATCTTTGTTTTTCATGACAGATTCGTATAAAAAGAGCTTCAACTTATCAATCGCCTTATTAGCCTCTTCTTGGCAGATGGGATTTTTACTGTCTGCAATATAGGAAAGAACCCTAAAACCACTGATGATTTCATTAGAAAGTCGATTCCAAGGGCCTAGCATTTTACCTGAAATCTCCTCTTCTTGAGAGGCCTCTATAATCTCATCTATCCGCTCATTTGTCTGGTCTTGGACTTCCTCTACATAACGCTGGATTTCATCGGGATTCTTAGGGAGAGGTTTAGGAGTAGGAGGGGCGGCAGCAAAGGCAGACACAGAGATAATAAGAGATAAAAGGCATATAAAAAATCTTTTATACATAGTTAAAAGCCATAAAATTATAATGATATTTAACATGTAATTATATCAAAAAAACCTCTAAAAGTCAAAATCAAACAAAACAATGTAAATTATAATTTTAACACTAAGACGCCTATTGATAAATATATTCAAAAAATATATTTACTAAGAAAAGAAGACCTATAGCAGCCTAAGGCTGTTTTTGAGATTTTTATGCGCTACTTTAAGATCCTTTCCTTTATAGCCCTGCCGCTACTACTTACCTGCACCTTCTTTTTCTATGACGAGTACCTCTTATCCTCGCCTAAAACAGTGGAAAATTGTATCCAAAAAATGCTTCCTAAAGAAGAGTCGCTTGTCCGGGTCGAACAGCTACAAGGAGGCTTTGTGAATACTATTTGGCAGGTATACACAAGCAAAGGGCGTTATATTCTAAGAGAAAAAGCCAAAAAAGTAAGCGCTTCTGCCTTTCTCAAAGATATAGAAATGGCCAAAAGAGCTTCTGAGTATGGGATAGGACCTGAACTGATCGGAACCAACATACGCAGACAGCAAATACTTTTGCAGTACATCGAACATGTGGATTGGCCTAAGTTCAAAAAAAATGATGAGCCTTACAAAAAGGCGATGATCGCCTTAAAAACCTTCCATGAAAAAATGCCATCAAGTAGACGCTTTGATAAAAGCGACAGCTACGCCCCTTTTAGCTATATCTTTTATAAAGGCAAGCAGATGAAAGAAGAACTCCCTCGTGAGTTTTCTTTAGCCCTGCAAAAACTAGAATCGTTTTTAGAAGAGCTTACGCCTTGGCTTAAAGAACATGCTGTTCTTTGTCATGGCGACTTTTGCAAATCCAATGTTCTGTTATCAAAAGATCTCTCCCCCCATCTGATCGACTTTGATTCTGCATCCATCGGAGACCCATTACTCGACATTGCTAAATTTTCTCTTTCCTTACCTAAAGAGCAGCGTTTAGAGCTTTTTAGGACCTATCTTGGAAGCTCCTTTCTATCAAATGAAGAGCTGAGACACTTTGAAATGATCGATCTCTCTGTTTTGATGCTCATTAGTACCTGCCGCTTTGATGCAGCTCAAAACTCCTCTCAAGAAGAAAAACTCTCTAAAAGTGAAATGGAAGAGATTTTGCATACAGAAAAACCTCTTCCCTCTTTTCTTAAAGTGTCTTTCAAAGACACTTCTCCAAAAGCGAAACAGCTAGCTGCTCTTTTTGCTTTAGCTGAGTTTATGAAAAGAAGTGAAGTTCTTGAACAAGAAAATGTACACTTTTAAATCCCTGCTCGAATAAGTCCAGGCTTCATCTGTTTTTGTTTGCTGTATTTAGTTTGTTCCTTATTAGACACCGGAATATCTCTATGCCAGTACTTCTCATCGAGAAAGTAGGTGAAGAAGTAGTAGTCGCTAGAGAGATTGAACTCTGAATCATACATCCCCTCTACTGCAAAGAAGTGAGATCCTCTTAATCTACCATGGTTTGATGATGGCGATGGTGTGGGTGACGGAGGTGGTGGTGGAGAAACTCCACAGTCCTTAATTTTAACTCCATTGAAATAGATGATACAAGGAGGATTCGGTGCATAGGCATGGACTGTGTTATCAGCAGATGAACCATTAAAATCGGCTAAACAGGTGCTGCAAGCTCCTGCTATAATCTCTTGCGCTGTATCAACCAAGATTGGACTTGAAAGGCTTCCAACATTACCACCTATTGCATTGAAAAACGCGTTATTTGTTGAGACAATATCAACAGGTGATCCGGCATTTAGGATCGAGTTTTCTGATGTGAACGAAGGGTTCACAAGATCCATTGCTCCATTAAGCACAATAGAACCTGCAGTGACCGTGACCGTGTTGATCGTGCCGATATTCGGGAGGGTTCCTAAAGAGGCCAAGCCAGACCCTGTAGTGATTGTTAAGTTTTCAAAGTTCGTTCCATGAATAGAAACGAATGAAAACTCTCCGCCACTTGTTTCAATGAGCAGGTCGGTTCCGCTATTGAGGTGAGCTTCACTACTTGCAAAGGTAATGGATCCACCGTCTGTCAAAAGAGTTACAAGTCCTGGATTGATGAAGTCAGTATCCGCTGTTGAGTCATAAAGCTGCGAGTGCGCTGCATAGGTTGTATTCATGAGTGAAATTGTGTTACTCGCTGTAAGACTTAAAGTTCCGCTCATGATAGAGCTTGGAGATCCTATTCCATTGAGAGAAATATCATACGCTGAAACAACAGTGAAACTCTCAAGCGGTATTGCAAGAGAGAAGGAAGATGGAACTGTCACACTACCTAAGCCGGCAGTAACTGTAAGAGCATGAGCGCCTTCAATGTCTGTTCCAAAGGTAATATTTCCCCCTGCTGAATTCATCGCAAGGTCGCCTGTAAGGAGGATGGGGCCCGCAAAGGTAATTGCATTGCCGCTTGTTTCAAGGGTGCCTCCAACACTTGTAGTGCCCGATCCTGTTTGAGTAAAGGACCCACTTAAGTTAAGTGTTAAAGTCGGCAAGATCGTTAAAGAAGAAGAGTTGGTGATTGCAAGAGGACCACTGCCTGTTGTTGTGACATTGCCATTCAAAGCAAAGCCGGCCCCACTCAAGGTGATACCAGAGGCCCCCGTCGTAGTTAGCGTGCCATTAAAAGTCGCAAGAGAAGTGATTCCTGTAATGTTAATTGCAGAGGCGTGAATTGCAGCCGCTGTTAAAGTAGCAGCTTCGCTTGCTGAGAATGTAGCTAGAGGGACTACTCCTCCAATGACTCCAGAAAGAACTATCGACCCCACTGACTCAATTGTTAGGTTTTGAGCGCCATTGACTGTACTTGAAAGTGTAACAGTGCCAGTAAGACCATCCATGTCAAGAGAGGATGTTCCAGCTAAGGTAATCGACCCTGTAAAGAGCAGCTGAGATCCTAGAACTTCAATACTGGTCGCTAAGGAAACAGCTCCTGATCCCGTCTGTCTAAAGTTTCCTGCAAGTGCAATCGGAGCGCTGCTAGAAAGAATAAGAGCTCCTGCGTTGTTAATCGTAAGCGGGCCGCTATTTGTAGTGATGACAGGAGCGTTAAACGTAAAAGCTGTCCCTGTAAAGCTCATACCAGCTGGCAGAGTTGTTGTTAAAGCCCCATTAAAAGTCGAAGTGCCGGTTCCTGCACTTTGCACAATCGATCCTGCTGAAATAGCTAAGGCTGAAACATCCTGAGCTGCCGTAATCGTAACAGACGTGACTGGAGTAATAGAACCGATAGCTGCAGCTAATGTGATGTTCCCCGTTCCTGCATTATAAATAAGATCATAGGCTCCATCTATTGTGCTGGAGATAAGAATGTCCCCGCCACCATCGCTGTTCAAGGTCGTGGTCCCTGTCAAAGTGATCGGATTTGCAAAAGAGATATTTGCATCACTGGCGTGGATGAGTCCAGACAGCTTAACCGTTCCACCTGTTCCGCTTTCTGTAAAGGCTCCATCTATAAGAGTGGAGCTTCCTGCTACAAGAGTCAAGACACCGGTGTTGTTGATAGTAAAAGGTCCACTATTTGTAGAAATGAGTGAACCTGTGATTGCAAAGTTTGTACCAGTAAAACTCATACCTAGAGAGCCATTGGTATTAAGATCTCCCACAATTGTTGTGATTCCGGCGCCGGCACTTTGAGTGATCGAAGAGGCTCTCATTCCAATTGTTGTAATATCCGTTGCTTGTGTGAAGGTGATAGCTCCAAGTCGTGTTGTCCCTCCAGCTGCTCCAGTAATACTAATAGAGCCTGTGCCTGCATTGAAGGTGATATTACCGGGTCCGTTAAGGGTGCTAAGTAGTGTAATCGGACTTGAGGTAGTTGTAAGAGAAGCAGATCCTGATGTGCTAACAGCTCCTGTAAAATTAATGGAGCTCGATGAGCTAAGTGAACTACTTAAAAGAGAAGATCCAGAGCCACTTTGATTGAAGGCTCCGGAAGAAGTCGTAGCTGCAGAAAGCGTAAAAAGTCCTGTATTTGAAATCGTGATAGGACCTGATGCGGTTGTCGTTACAGAGCCGCTAAATGTGAAATTATTTCCTGCGAGAGCAATGCCGCTTAGCGTATTCGTATTAACTGTTCCTGCAAAAGTAGTTGTCCCCGTACCTGCCAGCTGCGTGATTGCTGCTGCACGAATCGCTGCGAAATTCGCACTTGCTGTTTGTGTGATAGTAAGGGTCGCAAGCCTTGTGATCGCTCCGATAGATGAAGAGACTAGGATGTTGCCTGTGCTACTATTCAATGTAAGGTTTTGAGCCCCATTGACAGTTCCACTGATCGTGATACTTGCTGTACTTGATCCACTACTTAATCCCGTTGTTGCATTCAATATCGTTGCTGCGCTCAGTGTCATCGGTCCTGTAAAGCTAATCGCTGCATTGCTTGTAATTATGCTTCCACCAATAAGGACGGCTCCTGTGCCTGTTTGCTCGAATGCTCCAACAGATTGAATTATTCCGGAAGCTATTGTTGTAAATAAGCCTGTATTGGCAACAGTAATCCCTCCTGTTCCGTTTGCTGTCCAAGCAGCGTTTCGAACGATATTCGTTCCTGTGATACTGATCCCTGAAGATCCGCTTGTGGTAATGGCTCCATTAAAGGTAGATGTATCTGAACCGCTTGTTTGAGTGAAAGAAGATGCTGAAATGGCTCCTGCTGTAAGAGTTTCAACAGATGTAACTGTAATAGCACCTAGCGGAGTCGCAGCTCCAAGAGCTCCATTCAAGAAGATATCGCCCGTTCCTGCAGCAAAACTCAGACTACTTGCTCCATCAACTGTACTAGAAAGGGTGATGTTTCCGGCACCCGATCCTGTATCAAAGCCCCCTCCTGCAAGAAGGGTGATGGGGCTTGAAAAGGAGATGTCATTGTTGTTCGTTGTGATGATTCCAGCAAAAAAGACAGGACCTGTTCCATTTTGTATATATTGACCATCAATCGATGTGGTGTTAATCGCAGTTCCCGTAATCGATCCTGAATTGGTTACGGTAAAGCTCCCCCCGCCAGTTGTAATCAGTGTTCCGCTTCGAACAAAATTGACTCCAACTAAAGTAATACCGGCAGAGCCACTAGAGCTAAGATTCCCAACAAGACGCATAGTTCCTGTTGAAGTCGCATTCAAAGAAGAGACTGCTAGATTCTGAATGGTAATGTTTCCAGCGGTTACTGTCGTAGCTCCGAGTGGCGTGGTTCCTCCCGCATTAGCTGAGAGGGTGACAGCCCCGCTGCCCGCTGCCAGTGTCAAATTACCGGAACCATTCAAAGTATTTGAAAAAGTAATAGGCTGGTTATTTGTCGAACTATTCATCGAAGCCGTTCCCGATACAACAACAGGTCCTACAAATGAAATGCTACCTTGATTAGTTAGAATAGATCCTGAAAAATTCGTAGTTCCGGATCCTGTTTGTGTGAAGGATCCATCTGGATTTGCACTTCCTGCCAAAGTAAGTGTGCCGCTGTTAGCAACTGCAATAGAAGATCCTGCTGCCGTCTGAATGGAAGCAGTATTTTGAACGTTTAAATTAGTCCCTGTAAACTGAAATCCGGTGGTATTGACAATTGAAACTACACCTGAGATCGTCGTTGTTCCAGAGCCAGCTGACTGGGTAAATCCATCTACTGCCATATTGCCAATGGAGACGTTTCTAGCGCTGGAGATGGTTACTAGATTAGGACGAGTAGCAGCGCTACTTCCAATAGCTGCAGAGAATGTGATATCCCCTGTTCCTGCGGCTAGAGAAATATTTTGTGTGTCTGGTGAAGATCCATTCACCGTTGATGAGAAGGTAATATTACCTCCAGTTCCTGTTGAGATCACCAAGCTGCTATTTAAAACTACGGCTGATGGGAATGTAATCGGAGTATTAACGGAAGTAATATTGCCTCCGACATTGAGCGTAGTTGTTGGAGCCAGTGTAATGGTATTTGCGATCAATGCTCCACCTAAAGTAATGGTTCCACCGCTTAAGGAAGCTGAAGCAAATTCTCCATCCCCTGCAAGACCTATTGCTCCGACTTGAATATTTCCAGTGCCTGCTGAAAGAATCAGCGATCTACCGCTGCTGCTTCCCGCTTGAATAGCACCTGTAGTTAAAGCCCCCCCGCTTGTATTGATCGTCAGATTAGTTCCTGTACCAAGAAGAATTTCTCCTCCTTGGAAGGTAATGGCAGATCCATTAGAGGAAAACGTAGTAGTAGCTCCCCCTAACATATTAAACCGTAGGGCAGCATTATACGTTTGAGCTCCTGCATTATAGATAGTACCATTGAACTCTGGAGTACCCGCAGATATCATCGAAGTCAATCCTGTAACCCCAGCAGAAACTCCGCCTATGTTCGCAATTTCAATCTCATTTCCTGTAATTGTCAGAGAAGAAAGAGCTGTAGTGCCGCCGATGGTCTGCGTGATAAATACATTTCCTGTTCCTGCACTGATTGTAAAGGCATGGGCTCCATTCACCGTATTTGCAATCGATACCCCTCCAGATCCTCCGCTAGCATCTAAAATTGCATCTCCTACTAAGGAAAATGGCCCAATAATAATGAAGCCACCATTTGCGGTAATCGTGCCTCCAAGGTTCACTGTTCCTGTGCTCCCTGCAAGCTGCTTCCACTGCCCGCTTACATTGGCCGTATTGCCTGGAGCGCCTGTTACAGATCCCGTATTAAGGAACGTAAGATTCCCTCCGTTGGTTGTAACCAGAGATCCTTGTCTAAAGAAGTTATTTCCTGTTAGGCTGATTCCACCAGGTCCATTGGTATCAAAGGCTCCAATGAGAGAAAACTGACCGCTTAAGGATTGCTGAGTAAAGGAACTTGCAATAACGGAAGCAAGGTTTTCATTCGTGGCACTTACGACGATTATGTTGCCCAAACGAGTTGTTCCCCCCATGGCCCCACTGACAGTGATATTTCCTGTCCCGGCTGTCAACGTAAGGTTTTGAGCTCCATCGACAGTGCTCGATAAGGTAATATCTCCTGCACCACTGCCAGTCGTTAGCGCTGCTGTCTCGATAAGAGTAATTTCATCTGCAAAAGAAAGGTTTTGATTTGTCGTTGCAACGGTTCCAGCTAGTGACACAGAGCCACCACCTGATTGGCTAAAGGCTCCTGTTGAAGCAAGAATTTTATCAACAGTTGTTGTCAAAGTAGAAGTGTTCACAATGGAAAGAGGACCTGCCGAAGTTGCATTCCCTACAAATGTAATTGCTGTCCCTGTAAGGCTGATACCGCCGCTGCCGGTTGCAGTAAGGTCCCCATTAAATGTGCTCAAAACAGACCCTGCAGATTGCGTAATAGTGCCGGCAGTCACTGCCTGTGTTGAAACAGTTCCTGCACTATTAATAGTGAGAGAGGAAAGTGCAGTGCTCGTTCCGGCACTCGCATTCAATGTAAAGTCTCCTGATCCAAGAGTTACTGTAAGGGCACCTGGACCACTGAGCGTAGTTAAAAACTCAATCGAACTGTTATTTAAAGAAGAGTCGATTGTCGAAGTAGCTGAAGAAGGGATTGAAACCGCTCCTTGGAATGAAACAGCATCTCCTGTTGTAATAGCTCCCCGAAGAGATACGGATCCTGTTCCGGTTTGAGAAAAACCACCCGCAAGACTAAGGCTTGCACCGGAGCCAAAAGAGAGCGCGCCGGTATTGCCAACGCTCATATTAGCGCCCGTACTGCCTGTTGTCGTAGTTACTGAACCATTGATTGCAAAAGCGGCGCCTGTCAAACTAATACCTGCCACTCCTGTTGTAGCAATGCTTCCTCCAAGTGTTGTTGTTCCACTACCTGATGCTTGAGAGATAGCCGTAGCTGCAATATTTCCCGTTGTTACAGTTGCAGCAGAGTTAATAGTAAGGGTTCCAATTGGTGTTGTGGCTCCGATGCTACCACTCAATGTAATATTTCCTGTCCCGGCTGTTAAATTTAAATCATTAGCGCCATCGACCGTTCCTAAGCTGATACTTCCACCACCACTACCTCCAGAGCTCAATGTTGTAGTGCCAGCCAACGTAGTAGGTCCTGCAATGGAAATATTACTACTTGATGTTGTAATCGATCCAGTGAGCACAGAAGCGCCTCCACCGCTTTGAGTAAATCCTCCGGCTGCTTGAACCCCTGCACCTTGTGTCCAGGTGCCTGTGTTTGCTATTGTAATCGGTCCGCTACTTGCAGTAGTTATTAGGGTACCATTTTGTGTGAATGTTGTTCCCGTTAAGGAAATACCGGAAGCTCCGGAAGCATTCAAGGATCCGGAAATCAGTGTAGTGCCAGAGCTTCCTTGTTGAACAATAGAACCTGCTGAAACTGCTTGATATGTGATGTTAGTAGCGCTTTGCACTGTGAGCACATTGAGACGATTTAAGTTTCCAACACCTGTAGAGAAAAGAAGATCTCCGGTTCCTGCAGTCACGGTGAGGTTTTGCGATCCATTTACCGTATCGCTAAACGTGATATTGCCGCTTCCTGAGCTGTTTGAAACTGTCGTAGTAGCTGATAAACTCACCGGATTTGCAAACGAGATGGAGCCTCCTGTTGTAAGGAGCGTTCCAGAAAGAGTTACATCTCCTCCGCCACTTTGAGTGAATGTTCCAGAAATCGAAGTGCTGGATCCTGCTGCAAGAGTGAGCAGCCCTGTATTTGAAATGGAGGCGGGACCTGAGGCTGCGGTGATTATATTGCCGCTGATAGAAAATTTTGTTCCTGTCAAAGAAATGCCACCAATAAGACTTGTATTGAGAGCTCCAAAAGTAGAGGTTCCAACACCTGCTGTCTGGGTGATCCTAGTCGCCGTAATATTGCCCGTTGTTACATTATTCGCATTATCTATTGTAAAAGCTCCTACTCGAGTAGTGCCTCCCACACTCCCTGCAATGACAAGATCACCTCCTGATCCTAAATTAAGCTCTAAAGAACTTGGACCATCGATGGTGCTTGAAAGCGTAATGTTTGTTGAGTTAATGGAAGTATCTAAAATTGTCGGATTGGCAAGCGTTGCTGCGCTTGCAATAGAGATGATCCCGCCTGTTGCAATTGTTCCACTAAGTGCCACAGAGCCGCCGCCTGTTTGAGTGAAGGCTCCACTTGCGCTCACCCCAGCAGACGCTCCGAACGTAAGAGCTCCTGTATTATGGATCGCAACAGGACCCGTAGTAGTTGTTGTAATCGTGCTATTGATTGCAAAAGCGCTTCCTGTGAGGTGAACTCCCTCTTCAGTACTTGTGCTAACGGCTCCATTTAAAGTTGTCGTACCAGTTCCAGAAGTTTGTGTTAAAGAGGCAGCACAAAATGCTGCTGCTGTAACATCACTGGCACTTACAATCGTTACATCCCCGAGACAAGCTCCCCCCCCAACTGCACTTCCAAAAGTAATAGCGCCCGTGCCAGCTGCCAAGCTTACATTGAAAGGCTGATCAACCGTACTTGAGAATGTAATAGGGGCGCCTCCTCCCGTACTGATCGTATCAATACTTAAATTACTAGTTAACGTAACAGCCCCTCCAAAGGAAACGGCATCATCCGTTGTTAAGATGTCACCTCCAATACTGACGGTTCCCCCGCTTTGCGTAAAGGCTCCATCGAGATTAAAAGTAGCTCCTGCTGCAGTAAGATTGCCTGTAAAAATAGCAGGCGCGTTATTAGTCGTGATCGTCGATCCACTGATCATAATATCGCTTGTAGTAATACTGATCCCTCCAATTGTAGCATCAATTCCTGCCACAATTGTCGTAGTACCAGTTCCTCCCGTCTGAGTAAACGAGCCGACGATCATGCTATCATTGATCGTTACATCTTGTCCTGCACCGATAGTAAGGGATGTTAAAGGAGATGTGTTCCCTACTAGTCCATCAAATACAACTGAATTACCAGCTCCTGGATTGATGACCACAGCGTGAGGAGAAAGTCCATCTGAGTTCACGGTGCTACTGAACGTAAACTCTCCTGTAAAAATCACATCTCCTGTGACGACAACAGGACCATAGGTGATAGGTCCTGATATCGCTCCGAAGACATTTGTGACAGACGATGGCGTGAAGGTAATATCAGGATAGCTCGTTCCTGAAAGTGAGAAGGATGTTGCTGTGACATTAACAGCTGCCAGAGGATCTGCGAGCGTTCCAACATTCGTAAGATTTACGGTTCCTGTTGCCGCATTTATATTGAGTGTCTGCCCGGCTCCTGTTAAATCCGTTAAGGTGATTACACCGCCGTTACTATTCACTGTCAGATTATTACTGATTGCAATAGCTCCGGTATTATAGGTAACAGTGCCTCCTCCTGATGCAACGGTAATGGGGGATCCTGCTGTATAACTATAGCTTCCGGCCGTGTAGCTTTGCGTAGCCCCTTGATAACTTGTCCCTGTAAAGGTAACGACTCCAGTAACATTTATCGTTAAGTTCCCTTGTGTAGAAGAAGAGGTAGCACCGATGCTTGCAAGCGTTGCACTAGCTCCTGTAATTGAGAGTGTGGTTAGAGGAATCGTTCCACCAACAGTTCCTCCCGTGGTAACGGTTCCAGTCCCTACGCTAAGGGTTAAATTTCTTCCTGCTATGTTACCATTGATCGTTCCTGTGATATTGATATTGCCGGCGCCAGATCCTGTTGAAAGCGTCACGTTATTGGTAAGTGTTCTTGTGACGTTCCCCGTAATTGTAATATTGCTATTTGTGGTCGTGATGTTAGCTCCCATATTAAGAGAACCTGTCAGAGCTACTGCATTTGTTGTCGTAATGCTAACTGGCTGCGTAATTGTAGTGCCCGTTGCTGACAGACAATTAATCGTAAGGGCTCCTCCAAAAGTAACATTGCCAGAGCCTGCCGTCAGAGTCAGACAAAAAGCTCCATTCACTGTACTTGCCAAGGTAATGCTTCCTGCCCCTACGCCCGTATCCATTGTGACATCATGAGTCAAAGTGATCGCATCTGCAAAGCTCACATTAGCACTGCTAGTAGCAATGTTTGCTCCTAAAGAAACTGCTCCTCCGCCAGATTCTGAAAAAGCACCTGAACTTGAAACAGTAGAACCGAATGGAAGAGTAAGAGCTCCTGTGTGAACAATGGTAACAGGTCCGCTATTTGACGTTGTAATCGTAGAATTGATCGTAGCTTGAGCGGCTGTGATAGAAATCCCTGTAGCTCCAGTCGTCGCTAAAGCGCCGCCAAATGTCGCAAGACCTGTAACTCCTGATAAAGAAATCGAAGCGGCACTTATCGCACTAGTTGTAGCATTTGTAGCGCTTGTAATAGAAAAAGCTGCTAAAGGCGTTGTAGAGCCTAAACTACCACTGAGCTGAACACTGCCGGTTCCAGCAGTAAGAGTGAGGTTTTGAGCTCCATCTATTGTACTACCAAAGACAATGTTTCCATTGGCGGCGCTTGTATTGAATGTCGAAGGTCCAATAAGATTGAGAGCTGTATTATAAGTGCTTCCCGCTGTGTCTGTAATGACACTGCCTTGGAAATTCAGAACTCCTACACCTAAGTTTGTCACTAGTACAGAACCGACTCTAAGAGGACTTGAACTTGCACCTGTAATTGTTCCTGTAAAGTTCGCAATTAAAGGCCCACCATTTGTCGCTGTAAAACCTCCTCCTCTGAAAATGTTATTCACATTTAGAGTAATTCCAGAGACTGTATTGGTATTGAGATCCCCACCGAAAGTAACCGTTCCGCCAGTTTCAGTGATACTGACAGCGGCAGCGCTAAGCGCTGCTACCGTCACATTCGTAGCGCTATTAACCGTAAAGACCCCAATTCTCGTGGTTCCTCCAATCGCTCCGGAGGCAGTAATACTTCCTGTTCCAGCTGTGAGTGTCAAAGCTTGAGATCCTGAGGTCGTACCATCAACTGTGCTTGAGAACGTGATGTTTCCAGCTCCTGCTCCAGTATTTAGAGCCACATTACTTGTTAACGTAACAGGAGCTGCAAAACCAATTGCATCATTGGTTGTTGTAATGGAGCCGCCTGTTGATACCGTTCCAGATCCTGTTTGGGAAAAGGCCCCATCAAGAGAATAGGTAGTAGAATTTGCAATAGAAAGGGATCCCGATCCTGTAAGAGCAATGGTTACGGGTCCTGTTCCTGTTGTTGTAACATTAGAATTTGTGACGACCTGATTAGCCGATACGGAAATACCTGAAGATCCACTTGTTACTAAAGCGCCCCCAAATGTCGCAAGACCCGTGATCCCCGATGCAGAAATTACAGCCGAGCTGATCGCTCCGGTTGTAACATTATTCGCAGCTGTGATGGAAACGTTATTAATAGGAGTCGTTCCTCCAATAGCACCATTCAAATGGATACTTCCAGCACCGGCATTAAATGTGAAATTTAGAGGAGGAGATATGGGGGACGCATTACTATCAATTGTACCATTGACAGTAATATCTCCCCCTCCTGCGCTGCTATCAAAGGTAGCGGCCCCGAGCAAAGTAATGCTTGGCACATTGTAAGTAATTGCCCCTGATGTTGCAATAACCGTACCTAAGAAATTGAGCGCAGACCCTGTAACATTTATAGACCCTCCAGTAACTGGACTTGAACTAGCACCTGTAAGTGTTCCTGTAAACGTAACATTGATCGGGCCTCCATTCGTCGCAGTAACAGCCCCCCCCCGGAAAAGGTTGTTAATATTGAGTGTAATTCCAGCTGGAGCGTTAGTATTGACATCTCCACCAAAATGGAGAGTTCCCCCCGTTTCGGTTATATTGATCGACGTTGCGGTAAGAGCCACTATTGTCATGTCTTTGACGCTATTAACAGTCAAAATCCCAATTCTTGTTGTTCCTCCAATCGCAGCTGTCGCCGTAATGTTTCCAGTACCTGCCGTCAGAGTTAGGTTTTGAATGCCAGAAGTTGCGGCATCGACTGTATTTGTAAAGGAAATCCCTCCAGTCCCAGCACTTGAATTAAGAGTTAAACTGGAGCTCATTTTAATCGGTCCTGCAAAGGAAACCCCTCCTGCAGCAGTGATTGTCTCTCCGATAGAAACAGCTCCTGATCCTGTTTGATTATAAGAGCCGGAAATGATTGTAGTTCCCCCTGCCACAACAGTCAAAGTGCCGCTATTATTGACTGTTAACGAGCCTCCATTTGTTGTAACAATGGATCCATTACGAACAAAATTCGTTCCTGTTTTGTTAATTCCACCAGCTCCATTTGTATTCAAACTCTGGAATGTCGAAGTGCCGCTGCCGGCTGTTTGAGTAAAGGTCGCTGCTGTGATGTTTGCAGCTGTTAAATTTCCGACGCTGCTGACTGCCAAGTTCCCAATGCGCGTCGTTCCTCCAACTACTCCGGTAAGGGTAATGGTGCCAGATCCGGCAGCAAGCGTTAAATTCCCCCCTCCATCAATGGTTGAAGAGAATGTGATGTTTTGATTGGCAGCAGCAGTCGATACGGTGGCACTACCTGAAAGTGTCACACTATTTATGAGTAGAGCAGCTCCTCCGATTGTCATAGAATTAGAAAGAGTTGCAGATCCTGTTTGAGTAAAGGCTCCGGCTATATTTGCTGCAGCAGAGGAAGTATAAGTAGACATTCCTGAGCTGAGCACACTCATAGGTCCTGAAGAGGTCGTGGTGATCGCTCCTCCAAAGGAGAATGCGGTACCAGTAAGGGAGATTCCCCCTATTGCATTCGTATTAAGGATTCCAAAGGTGCTTGTTCCAGAACCTTGAGCCTGTGTTATGGTAGTAGCATAAATTCCTTGTGTCGAGACATTCGCACCACTTGTAATTGCAAAACTGCTGATGTGGGAACCTGTTGTTCCTACATCTCCACTTAAAGTGATGTTACCGCTATTTCCATCAAGGGTTAGGTTGTAAGCTCCCCCGACTGTTTGACTTAGTGTAATGCTTCCAGTCCCGGTTCCTGTATCAAGTAAAAGATCGCCGCCCATTGTGATCGGACTTGAGAATGAAATATTACTGCCCAGTGTAATCACTGAGCCGCTGATTGTGACACTACCACTGCCATTTTGGGTAAATGCGCCAGCTGCTGTAATGTTACCAGCTGCTGTACTTGTGAAAAGTCCACTATTTGTAATGGTAATTCCACCCGTACCTGAAGCTGTGATTGCAGCACCCCGAGTTACAGCAGATGTTGCAATAGAAATCCCTGCAGAACCTGTTGTTGTAACAGCTCCATTAAATAGTGTTGTTCCCGTTCCTGCTGTTTGTGTAAACGATGTCGCTTGGAGGCTTTGAGTAGTCACATTGTTTGCGCCTGCAATCGTCATTGCACCAAGAGGTGTTGCAGCCCCCAAGCTTTGGTTAAAAACAACGTTTCCACCAAACGAGTTGATCGTTACTGCAAAAGTTCCATCAGCAGTGCCATTCATAGTAAACGTACCCCCGCTCAAGGTATTTACTGTTATAGGACCCACCAAGGTAACATTATGCGCGGTGCTGATATCGCCGGTATGACTTGTAAAAGTTCCAGCTAAAGATGAGCTACCGGTTGATGATTGCGTGATCGATCCCCATACATCAGCCGGACCAATAGGAGTTCCTAAAACAGTACCTGTTGTTGCGATATTCCAAGGGCCGTCTCCCGGAGAGGATCCTGTTGTTGTAATCGATCCATTATTTACATAGTTAGCTCCGGTGAATGTAATACCAAGAGCTCCATTTGTATTGATCGCTCCACCTAAAGTTAACGTCCCAGTACTCCAATTGAAATTAATAGATCCTGCACTGACGGCCTGAGTTGTAATATTGGTCGCTGAGCTCACTACTAAAGCTCCAATTCTCGTAGTTCCACCTATAACACCAGAAAAAGTAATGCTTCCTGTTCCCGATGTAAGAGTTAAATTGTTTGCTCCATTGATGGTGCTAGAAAATGTGATCGATTTTCCAGCTGCCGCCGTTGAAATCGAAGTAGATCCGGCCAAGGTCAAACTACCCGCAAATGAAACATCATTTGCTGCAGTGATACTATTAGCTAAGCTGACAGTTCCAGTCCCTGATTGAGTTAGACCGCTACTTAAATTTAAAGTAGCTCCAGATCCCATTGTAAGAGTCCCGCTATTGATAACAACAAATGGCCCTGCATTTGTCGTGCTAACAGCTCCATTAAAAGTGAACGAGGTTCCTGTAAGGCTGATTCCTAAAACATTTGTAGTAGAAAGAGCCCCGCTAAAAGTAGTCGTTCCTGTTCCTGCTGTTTGAGTTAAGCTGGAGGCGTTCATCGTAGATGAAGCTGTGACGTTGTTTGCGCTTGAAATTGTCAACGTATTAAGTGGATGTGTAGCTCCAACAGCGCCTGTGAATGTGATGCTTCCAGCTCCCGCTACAAGAGTCAGATTTCTTGTGTTGTCAGCATCTCCATCAAGCGTACTGCTAAAGGTAATTGCAGACCCTCCTGTTGTCAAAATGGAGCCCGTATTTCCATTACGAACAACAGGAACTGGAAATACTAAAGAATTTCCAGTGGTCGTAATATTAGCACCGAGGAAAATTGTACCACTTGATGAGAAGGTCACGGCATTTGATACGATATTCCCACCAATAGAAATATTACCACCAGTGAGAGATACAGAAGCAAACTCGCCGCTTGTAGCGGTTCCAATCGTAGAAAGGCTCAAGGCATCTGTGCCTGAATTGAGTATCACGGTGCGTAAATTTCCTGTCGCAGCATCTAGCGGAGAAAGAGTAATAGCTCCGCTGCCGCTTCCGTTTGAGTTGATCGTTACATTCGTTCCTGTTCCAAGGGTGATTGCAGTCGCTGTAAATGAAATCGGAGTATTATCACTTGTCAAAGTTGTAGTGCTTCCACTGCTTAAAACAACAGAAGGAGCAATGTAGCTCTGAGAATTGTAGTGATAAGTCGTTCCGGATAAAGTAATGAGGGAGCTTGCTGTCAAAGTCGCTGCTCCCGAAATTCCAGCAGAGGCTCCTCCAACATTATTTAATGTGATGGAACTTGCCGTTGCAGTTAAAGAGTTAAGAGCTGTTGTTCCTCCAAGAGTAGCACCAAAAGTAATGCTTCCGGTACCTGCATTGACAGTAAGACCTTGAGCTCCTGTATTTGAATCAATCGTGCCATTGAAGACAATATTACCTCCTGATTGGCTAGTATCGATAGACGCATTCGCAAGCATCCTGATATTGGCATTATAAGTAATGCCACCTGTCGTTGCAATTATTGTACCTCCACCATTTAAAGTAGCGGAACTGGTAAAAGCGATAGAGCCTGCTATGACTGGTGTTGGACTTCCTCCCGTGATAGATCCTGTAAAGTTTCCGATCAACGCCCCTCCATTCGAAGCGGTAATCCCCCCATTTCGAACAAAGTTGTTGGCACTAATTGTAATCCCTGTGACTGTGCTCGTGCTCACATCTCCATTAAACGTAACAGTTCCACCGGTTTCTGTAATATTGATCGACGATGCGGTAATAGCTGCTAAGGTCAGATTTGTACAACTATTGACAGTCAGCGCTCCAATTCGTGTTGTGCCACCAATGGCAGCTGTCGCACTAATATCTCCAGTGCCTGCTGTGAGGGTCAACGTTTGTGTACCAGAAGTTGTTGCATCCACCGTATTAGTAAAGGAAATGCCCCCTGTGCCCCCGCTTGAATTGAGGGTTAAATTGGAAGTCATCGTAAGAGGGCCTGCAAAAGAGATCCCTCCGTTTGCAACAATAGTCTCGCCGATACTAACAGAACCTGAGCCTGTTTGATTATACGCCCCTGAAACTGTCGTAGTTCCGCCTGCTACAACAGTCAAGCTGCCGCTGTTGTTGACAACAACAGGACCGCTATTTGTAGTCGTAATGGAACCTGTTCGAACAAAATTGGTTCCTGTTTTGTGAATACCGCCAGAAGCGTTGGTATTCAAACTCTGAAATGTTGAAGTGCCAGTGCCGGCTGTTTGAGTGAATGTCGCTGCAGTAATGTTTGCGGCTGTCAGGTTTGCTACACTTGTAACTGTTACATCTCCTAAGCGATTTGTAGCTCCCAAAGGATTTGCAAAAGTGATGTTTCCAGTTCCTGCAATCAGTGTGAGTGATTGACCTGTGGTACTGTCGATCGCCCCATTAAAAACAATATTACCTCCGGGACTACTTGTATTGAATGTCGCAGCTCCTGTGAGATTTAACGCTGTATCGTAGACAATTCCACCTGTATCCGTAATTACTGTGCCTCGGAAACTCAATGTTCCGGAACCTAAACTTGTTGCGTGCAAAGAACCCACTTGGATAGGACTTAGGCTTCCACCAGTAATAGTCCCAGTAAAGCTTGCAATAAGAGGGCCACCATTAGTGGCAGTGATAGCTCCCCCTCTGAAAAAGTTATTCACATTCAAAAAGATCCCTGAAGACGTATTGGTATTCAGATCTCCATTGATGGTAGCTGTTCCACCTGCTTCTGTGATGCTGACAGAGGTCGCAGTAATAGCTACTGTTGTCATATTCGTGCAGCTATTGACTGTAAATGCCCCAATTCTTGTTGTTCCACCAATGGCAGCTGATGCGGTAATGTTTCCAGTTCCCGCTGTGAGAGTTAAAGATTGAACACCTGCAGTTGTTGCATCAACAGTATTGGTAAAGGAAATCCCCCCTGTTCCTCCGCTAGAATTGAGAGTTAGATTTGCGCTCATCGTAATGGGACCTGCGAAGGCAATGCCTCCATTTGCTACGACCGTCTCACCAATATTGACAGGACCCGACCCCGTTTGAAGATAAGAACCACTAACTGTAGTACTTCCTCCTGTTGCGATGGTCAAGCTACCACTATTATTGCAGACCACTGAACCACCGTTTGTTGTTACAATCGATCCACTTCGGCTAAAATTCGTTCCTGTTAAAGAAATGCCACCTGCCCCATTCGTATTCAAACTCTGATACGTCGAAGTGCCGCTACCGGCTGTTTGAGTGATCGTTGTGGCTGTAATATTGGCAGCTGTCAGATTATTAACGCTGACAATTGTTAAATCTCCAAGGCGTGTTGACTGTCCGGCTCCCCCGGTGAACGTAATGTTTCCAGTCCCTGCTGTAAGAGTAAGTCCTCCTGGACCTTCTAGAGTGCTTGAGAACAGAATATTCCCGGAGCCTGCTCCTGTACTAAAGGCGCTGTTACCTGTTAAAACAACAACACCAGCAAATTGAATGAGATCCCCTGTTGTCGTAATCGATCCAGAGGATTGAGTCATTCCAACCCCTGATTCAGTAAATGGCCCATCAAGAGAAAGAGCACCACTGCTTCCAAGTCTAAAAGTACCTGCCACTGAAATTGTAGCAGGACCACTTGCTGCTGTTGAAAGAGTGCTATTAACCGTTAAATTATTCCCTGTAAAGACAAAGCCCGAGGCGCCTGTTAAAACAACAGCCCCATTGAGGGTTGTCGTTCCAGTTCCAGCTACTTGATTGAAAGTCGTGGCCGAAATTCCGACTGCTGTGACGTTATTCGCTGTTGTGATCGAAACAGTTTGAAGCGATGTAGTCGAACCTACTGCTCCGGCTAAGATGATGTTAGATCCACCTGAAGAGAGAGTCAGATTTCGAGCCCCATTGATAGTACTTGAAAACGAAATATTCGCTCCAGCAGGAGTGACGCCGCCGTTTGTTGAATCGGCGCTGATATTTGCCGCCAAAGAAACAGGCCCCGTCATGGTAATAACGCCGCCGCTTGTCGTCAGATTTCCATTGAGGCTGATGTTTGTCTCTGCTGTATAACTAATCGCGCCAGAAGCTATGATGGCCCCGCTTTGAACAACTGTAGCACCTGTCGCTGTAAGCGATGATAAGGCCTGAGAGGCTCCAATCACTCCTGTCAAGGTAACTGTTCCAGCTGTTCCCGCTGTCAAAGTGAGCGATTGCCCTCCATTGATGGTGCTAGAAGCTGTGATGCTAGCACCTGCTGGAGTAGCTCCCCCATTTGTTGTATCTGCAACGACTGTATTTGTTAAAGTAATGGGCCCTGTAAAGTTGATGGTGCCGCCACTTGTTGTTAGATTTCCACCTAAACTCAAAGTCGTTCCATTATAACTGATAGATCCTGTTGTCTTTACCGTAGAGCTTTGTGTGATCGTAGTACCGGTAACGCTGAAAGAGGAAAGCGCAGTTGATCCGCCAATAGCCCCTGTTAGTGTAACAGTAGAGCTTCCTGATAAAGTAAGCGCCTGAGAGCCATTAATCGCAGCAGAAAACGAAATTGTCGAACCTGTTAAGGTGGCAGCCCCAGTCAAAGATACAGGACCTGTCATCGTAATTGAGCTAGGAGCTGTCGATGTTATATTCCCACCTAAACTGATCCCGGTTGATCCCGTGTAACTAACGGCTCCTGTCGCTACCACCGTAGAACTTTGTGTAACTGTAGTGCCAACAATGGTAAGAGACGTGATCGGAGTGTTTGCTCCAACTGCTCCTGTTAAAGTAACCGAAGTTCCAGTAAGACTAAGAGCTTGCGCGCCATTGACTGTATTTGAAAATGTAATGGCAGCACCACTACTTGAAACTGTATTAACAGTAAGCCCGCTTGTCAAAGAAACAGGGCCTGCGAATGAAACTATGGCGTCAGTTGTTTGAATGTTTCCACCAATAGATGCCGCTCCGCTTCCTGTTTGCTGGAAGGCACCAGATAAGGAATATGCAGTACCCGCTGATGTAAATGTACCGGAATTATTGATGACAAGAGCGCCACCGCCTCCTGTCGAAATGCTTCCAGATAAAGTAACAGAGCTTGTTGCAATGTTGATCCCTGCAGCCCTTGTTGTTGCAAGACCTCCGGCAAATGTCGTCGTACCTGTTCCACCTGTCTGTGTAAAGGAACCGAGCGATGCCCCACTACTAAAGGTGACATTTAGAGCAGGTCCAATAGTGAGAGATGTAAGTGGCGCACTGTTACCAACAAGACCCACGAAGCTAACTGAATTTCCAGCTCCTGGATTGATCGTGAGATTACGACTATTGATCGCAGCATCGGCATTAAGCGTGCTATTAAATGTAAAAGCGCCACCAGAAAAAACAAGGTTATCAGCGCCAATGAGCACTGGTGATCCGTAGACAATCGGACCTGTTTGGTTAGTGGCAATAGTTAAAACACTTGGAGAATTGAAAACAGGCGCCGTATTGGAATAAATAGGGCTTGGATGGTTGATTGTGCCACCCGTGACTGTCACACTCTGAACATTACCTCCAGGAGTCGTTCCGATCTGAGCCAAATTCACTGTTCCGGTAATTGCATTCACAACGATATTGCGATTGATCCCTGTCAGGTTCGTTAAAGTAACATCTCCCCCGTTACTGTTGACCGTAAAATCAGTCCCTGCACTTAAAGCAATGGTTCCTGTTACAAACGTAATAGGAAAACCACCTGATGTGATTGTCGTTAGAGCACCACCATTGAAGTTGAAATTCGTACCTGCGGTGTATGTTTGATTTCCATCTCCAATGATCGTTCCAGTAAAATTAATCGCACCGGTTGCTGTGACAACAGTCGTTCCTGTTGAGATCGATGCCCCTGTTCCACGGTTCGCTAAATTGATGGTAGCGCCAGTTGCCGTGAAATTGTTAAAAGGAACTACGCCACCCATGGTTCCTGCAAGAGTTGCTGTTCCTGTTCCTGCAGTTAACGTAATATTTCTTCCGGCAGTATCAGCATCAATTGTCCCTGTAACTAAAATATTGCCGCCTCCGCTACCTGTAGAAAGCGTGACGTTATTTATATTGTTACGTGTTACATTTCCTGTGAGCGTGATACTGTTATTAACAGTTGTGATGTTGTTTCCTAAACTGACCGCTCCTGTAAATGCGACCGCACCTGTTGTAGAAATCGCTCCTGTTTGAACAATCGAAGTCCCGGATGCTGTAAGAGAAGTAAGAGGTGTTCCTCCTCCAATTGTTCCTGAAAGAGTCACTGTCCCAGAACCTGTTAGAGTCAAAGCTCGCGCATTATCTATTGTAGATGAAAAAGAAATGTTTGATCCTGTCACTATGACATCAGCTGTTAATAGTACAGGTCCTGTTATTCCTACCGGACTGCTCGTTGTTGTTAAATTACCGCCTAAGCTGATAGAAGTCGGTGCCGTATAACTGATCGCACCTGTTGTCGTCACTGCTGCACCTTGAACAATCGAAGCACCAGTTACTGTAAGTGTTGTAAGGGAGGCTACTCCTCCAACAATTCCAGACATTGTTACAATACCACTTGTACCAGCTGTCAAAGTCAATGTGCGAGCATTATTGATCGTATTTGAAAAAGAAATGTTTGCACCGGCGGCCGAGGCTCCTGCATTCGTGGTATCAACAGTTACGTTAGCTCCAAGAGTCACAGCTCCTGTCATGCTAACTAAGCCGCTAGCGGTTGTTAAGTTGCCACCAAGACTGATCGCTCCTGTATAATTGATGGCTCCGGTTGTTCGAACGCTGGAGCTTTGTGTGATTGTCGTAGCACCGATAGTAAGTGAAGCAAGAGGAACTGTTCCTCCGGTAGCTCCTGTTATTGTAACAATACCGCTTCCTGTCAAAGTCAAAGCCTGAGCCCCATTGACCGTACTTGAAAGGGTAATGTTCGAGCCCGTTACGATAACAGTCCCAGTTAAAGAAACGGGACCTGTTAAATTAATAGTGCTAGGTGTTACCGATGTGACATTGCCACCTAAACTGATAGCAGTTGACGCTGTATAACTGATCGCTCCTGTCGCCCTAGAGCTAGAACTCTGTGTGATGCTAGCTCCTGTTACAGTGAGTGAGGTTAAAGCGACACTTGCACCCACAGCTCCTGTCATTGTTACAGTTCCACCAGTTCCAGCTGTCAAAGTCAATACTTGGGCGTTATCTATAGTACTTGAGAACGTGATGTTTGCGCCTGCTGGCGTAGAGCTTGTTGTATTAATAGTCACGGAAGCTGCAAGAGTAACAGCTCCTGTCATCGAAACGGTGCCGCCGCTTGTTGTCAGATTGCCACCAAGCCCAATCGCTCCTGTATAACTGATTGCGCCTGTCGTGACTACAGTAGAACTTTGTGTGATGGTGGCGCTACTTACTGTAAGACTATTAAGTGGAGTTGTTCCTCCAACGGCTGCTGGGAATGTGACTACACCACCAGTTCCTGCTGTTAAAACTAGAGCTTGCGATCCATCTATAGTACTTGAGAAGGAAATGTTTGCTCCGGCAGGAAACGAGTTTGTCGTATTAGCTGTGACACTGTTTGTCAAAGAAACAGGTCCCGTCATTCCTATTACGCTACCACTTGTCGTCAAGTTACCGTTTAGTACAATCGATGTTCCTGTATAACTAATGGCACCTGATGTTCTGACCGAGCTACTTTGTGTAAGGGTCGTACCGCTAACAGTAAGAGAGCTCAAGGCATTTGTGCCCCCAACTGCTCCTGACATCGTCACAGCGCCGCTAGCTGTTAAAGTAAGAGCTTGATTTCCATTGATCGTGCTTGAAAAAGACAAAATGGAACCTGTCTCCACTACTGTAGCCGTGAGCGTCACAGGACCTGTCATCGATATCGGGCTCGCAGTTGTTGAGATAGAGCCACCTAAATTAATTGCGCTCGCGGCTGTATAACTAACGGTCCCTGTCGTAACGACAGTGGATCCTTGAGTGATAGTCAATCCCGTTGCAGTAAGAGAGCTTAAAGCTGTCCCACTACCAACAGCTCCTGTCATCGTTACAACACCACTAGTTCCGCCTGTTAGGGTAAGAGATCTGGAACCACTACCATCAATGGTAGATGAAAAAGAAATAGCCGCTCCTGCTGGCGATCCATTACCGTTTGTTGCATCGAATACTACGTTTGCATTCAGCGTCACAGGGCCTGTCATGGAAATGACGCCGCTATTTGTTGTAAGGTTGCCCCCTAAAACAATCGATGTCCCTGTATAGCTGATCGATCCGATTGTTTTGGCTGTAGAGCTTTGCGTGATCGTAGTTCCGCTTACTGTAAAAGAGGTTAGAGGATTGGTAGATCCAACAGCTCCTGACATTGTTACAGTACTACTAGCTGTTAAGGTAAGGGCTCTAGCTCCATCAATTGTGCTTGAAAAAGATAAAACAGAACCTGTCTCTATCACAGCTGATGTTAATGTGACAGCTCCTGTCATCGCAATTGCGCTTGCTGTCGTTGATAAGTTACCACCTAGATTGATCGATGCTGCCGTATAACCGATGGCGCCTGTTGTGGTAACAGCGGCGCTTTGCGTGATTGTAGCGCCGCTTATAGTAAGAGCGCTAAGAGGAGTGGTTCCTCCGATGATTCCAGACAAGCTTACAATTCCACCGCTGCCGCCCTTCAAAATTAAAGCAAAGCCACCATTGACCGTAGCAGAAAAAGAGATATTGGCTCCACCTGCGGCCGAGCTTGTCGTATCAAGGGTAATTGCTCCTAGTAAAGCAACCGGACCAGTCATTCCAATAGCGCCGCCACTTGTTGTCAAATTACCACTTAAATTGATCGCACCTGTATAGCTAATCGCACCTGTTGTCGTTACAGCAGCAGCTTGATTGATTGTAAGTCCACTTGCTGTAAGAGAGGTAAGGGGCGCTACTCCCCCAATAATACCGCTCAGTGTAATAACCCCAGCTGTTCCGGCTGTTAAAGTAAGAACTTGAGCATTATTGATCGTGCTAGAAAAACTAATATTTGCTCCAGCTGCCGAGCCGCCTGCATTGGTACTATCAAAAATTATACCAGATCCCAATGTCACAGGACCTGTCATCGTAATGATTCCGCCACTTGTCGTCAGATTGCCACTTACACTAATCGCAGTTCCATTATAGCTAAGTGCTCCTGTTGTTTTCGCAGAAGAGCTTTGTGTGATGGTGGTTCCGCTTACACTAAGAGATGCCAAAGAAGTGGTACTTCCAACTGCACCTGTCATTGTCACGGTACTGCTAGCTGTCAGAGTAAGAGCTCTAGCTCCATCTATTGTGCTTGAAAACGAAAGTACAGAACCTGTCTCTATCACAGCTGCTGTTAGGGTCACAGGACCTGTCATAGAAATTGCACTGGCCGTCGTTGATAAGTTACCGCCTAGATTGATCGCTGTAGCTGTATAGCCAATAGTTCCTGTCGTAGTTACAGCTGAGCTTTGAGTAATTGTGTTACCACTGACAGTGAGAGAGCTAAGAGCGACACTTCCTCCAACGATTCCTGTTAAAGTAACTGTGCCACCCGTGCCACCCTTTAAGACTAAAGCAGATCCTCCGTTGATCGTAGAAGAAAAAGTAACGTTTGATCCGCCAGCTGCACCACTTGTCGTATCTGCTGTAACAGCACCTGTTAAAGTCACAGGTCCTGTCATAGAAATCGCAGCGCCGCTTGTTGTAAGGTTGCCACCTAAATTAATAGCTGTAGGGGCCGTATAACTAATAGCGCCCGTTGTCACTACAGTGCTGCTTTGAGTGATTGTAGCACTTGTCACCGTCAACGACGTAAGCGCTGTAGTCCCTCCAACAGCACCTGTAAGCGTTACTGTAGCGCCTGTTCCTCCAATAAGAGAAAGAGTTCTTGCCCCATTGATCGTACTTGAAAATGTGATCGCCGCTCCTAATGGGGTTGCTCCGCTATTAGTTGCGTCGATGGTCACATTGGCGTTCAATGTGACAGCTCCTGTCATTCCAATAGTGCCACCACTTGTGGTCAAGTTGCCACCAAGTCCGATCGCTCCAGTATAGCTAATAGCCCCTGTTGTTTTAACAGTCGAGCTCTGCGTGATCGTTGCTGCAGTAGCGGTAAGTGTTGTTAAAGCCGTAGTTGCTCCTACACTACCTGAAAGTGTGACAGTCCCAGTTCCTGCCGTGAGAGTAAGAGCAGAAGCTCCGTTGATCGCAGCAGAAAATGAAATGTTTGCCCCACCGCCTGTTGCAGTACTTGCAACGACAGTACTTGCCAAAGTAACTGGACCTGTCATCGTAATGGCGCCGCTGCTAGTCGTTAGGTTCCCTCCTAGAGAGATAAGAGCTGTTCCTGCATAACTGATTGCGCCCGTTGTTACAGCTGTGGAGGTCTGGGTGATCGTAGAACCAGTTACTGTAAGAGATGTTAAAGCAGTGCCTCCGCCCACAGCCGCCGAAAAAGTTACGGTACCATTTGTTCCGCTTGTTAAAGTGAGGGTCTGCGCGCCGTTCAAAGTGTTTGAAAAGGAGATCGTAGATCCCGCTGCAGATCCTCCTGCATTGGTTGCATCAATCACTATACCAGCTGTCAGAGCTACAGGTCCTGTAAAAGTAATTGGAGCTCCACTTGTCGTGACGTTGCCATTTAAATTGATTGCAGAAGAACCTGCGTAACTAAGAGCTCCCGTTGTTTTTGCGCTCGAGCTTTGAGTGATTGTTGCAGAAGTAACGGAAAGAGAGCTTAAAGCTGTTGTAGCTCCGACAGCTCCAGTAAACGTTGTAGTTCCTGTCCCTCCAGCTATTGTCAACACTTGAGCCCCATCAAGAGTACTACTAAAGCCAATATTTGCACTGTTTGAAGTGATCGTAGCTGTTCCCGTTAAGCTGACCGGGTTTGGGAAAGTGAGAGTATTAGCGCCGCTGACTGTAATGTTATTGCCAATCTGAATCAAAGCAGCGCTTGTAAATGTAATGTTTGTTAAAGGAGCCGAGCCTCCTACTACACCTGTAAAGGTAACGGTTCCAGCGCCTGCAACTAAGCTAAGAGCTTGGCCGCCATTAAGCGTACTTGCAAAAGTGATGTTGTTACCACCAGAGGTAATAGTACTTGTATTTGTTAAACTGACAGGTCCTGTAAAACTTAAAGGATTAGCTCCTGAAAGTGTAATATTACTATTTATCTGAATCAGTCCAGCACTTGTAAAGGCAAGATTTGTTAAAGCTGTCCCTCCTCCAACGGCTCCTGTAAATGTAATTGTCCCAGATCCTGCCGCAAGAGTGAGTGACTGGGCTCCATTAATCGTTCCTCCAAAAGAAATGGCTCCGTTATTGGCACTTGTCGAGATCGTGGACGTTCCTGTCAAAGCAACGGGAACAACATTTGTAACGGTGAAGGAATTGGCGGTAATATTACTTGCAATCGAAACTCTTCCCGTCCCTGCGGATGCAGAGGAAACGGTTATGGCTCCAAGCCTTGTTATTCCTCCCACTGCTCCTGTAAAGGTGATAACGCCGTTGGTACCCGCATTTAAGGTAAGAGCTTGTGATCCCGCTGTCGTTCCATCAAGGGTTCCTCCAAAAGAGATAGTTCCATTATTAGCGCTTGTATCAATGGTCGTAGTAACCGCAGTCAGGATCACAGGAACAGGGTTTGTGATTGTGAATGAATTTGCTGTAATATTGCTTCCAATAGAAACGGAACTTGTTCCTGCTGCAGAAGAAACCGTTACGGCTCCAAGCCTTGTAGTTGCTCCTACAGCTCCTGTTAGAGTAATTGCCCCTGCTGTCCCTGAGTTCAAAGTAAGGGGTTGGGTACCGGCAGATGTAGCATTGATTGTGCTTGTAAAGTTGATTGCAGCGCCAGCTGCAGTGCCTCCGCCGTTGGTAGTATCAATAGTTGGGGTATCTGTAAGAACAACAGGGCCTGTCATGGTGACTACTCCACCAGCTGTTGTGACATTACCCCCGACATTGATCGCAGTAGATCCTGTATAACTGATCGCTCCAGATGTTTTAGCAGTCGAAGTTTGGGTGATTGTAGCGCCGGTTGCCGTAAGAGAGGTTAAAGCCGTTGTCCCTCCGACAGCCCCTGTCATCGTTACAGTCCCGCCTGTTCCTCCAGCAAGAGTTAAAGCTTGGGCTCCGTTGACTGTATTTGATAAGGTAATATTAGAACCTGCAGGACTTGCTCCCGCATTTGTCGTATCTAAAGTAATGCCGGTTGTTGCTACTACAACCAGCCCCGTCAAGGAAATCGGCTGACCTCG
Source organism: uncultured Chlamydiae bacterium (assembly GCA_903824495.1). Lineage (GTDB taxonomy): Bacteria > Chlamydiota > Chlamydiia > Chlamydiales > Rhabdochlamydiaceae > CAIJXB01. The sequence continues at coordinate 83,754 of CAIJXB010000016.1, read as the reverse complement.
AGTTGTGATCCCAGCATTCAAAGTAATTGTTCCAGCTCCACCAGAGCCTGCCGTCATCGAAATCGAAATACCAGCAGCCATTGTGAAAGCATTGTTTACAGTGATGGTGCTTGCAGCCCCGTTTTGGGCGCAAAGAGCAACGTTTGTTGCGGCTGCTTGTAAAGTCGCTACGCGAATGTTAACTGTTCCGGCTGTTGCACAGTTCGGCGCTGATGCCGATGCGATAGAGCCGTTTGTTCCACCTGACGCAATTGTAATCGCCGCAGGATCGAGTAGCCAATCACCAAAATTCCCAAGTGGAGCTGAGGTGTCAACATGGGCTAATCCTACAAAAAGATCTTTCTTTCCGGAGGTCTCAACAAATCCACCATTGCCGCCTTCTTTTCCCCCTCTTGCATAGATCAAACCATCAAAGAGGGTCGTATCATCAGCCCAGAGGATAACACGCCCTCCATCTCCTGATGTAAGAGCGTCTGCTTTTATAACGGAAGTTTCGTCCATCGAGGTGAACTGCGCATTGCGTAAAGAGCCTTTTCCTTGGTAGTCCCCTCCAATAAAAATGGATCCACCACCCACATCACCTGTTGCATCGATCTTGGAGCCATAGAGATCGATTTTATCTCCAAGGATTTCAACTCTTCCGCCTTGGCTGCCTTCCTGAAAGTTTGAAACATCGATGATTCCTCTTGCCTCAACACTCTCTCCTTCGATCTGAACACTACGCGCAATGATTTCACTGGTTCCAAGTAACCTGATGGAGCCATCAGACAGCTGCTCAATACCGGCCGCCACTTCAATGCCATCAGTATTCAAGATGCTTTGGATCGCTTTTCGAGCAGAGCGTAAAGAAAGCTGCACAGTCCCTTGAGCGGCTTCGATCTTGCCGTAGTTTTCAATCAGAGCTTGCTCTAGATCCCCCTCTACTTTGAACCTGATGAGTCCATCTCCATCAAGATCAAGAGCGACTTTCTCAGCTGCTCCTACAAATACTTTTCCTGCGCGTGCATAAATGCTTCCTCTGTTTTCTACAGTAGGAGCAAAAAGAGCCGCAAAGCCTTCGGTTACGATCGTCCCTTCATTGACAATCCCACCCGTAACGCCTTTTTCCAAAAAAAACTCAAATGTATTGTTTAAAAAATCCTCATCTCGAATGGAAAGGGATGTCGCTAAAAAAGATCCTGCATTGACTGTAGAATCTGGACCAAAATAAATCCCTTGAGGATTGACGAGAAACACTTGTCCATTGGCCTTGATCTGTCCTAGGATCTCGCTCCCTTGTCCTCCTGTCACACGATTCAAAACCGTAGAGCTGGAAGAGGGTTGAACAAATTGGACCTTTTCTCCTTTGCCAACATTGAACTGCTGGTATTCGATGATCGCTTTATCGGAAGTCGTGATGGAAAGTGAGCTTGAATCGCGAGAAAAAGCAGCCTCTCCCGCCTTAACTTCCTCGCCAGTAGGAAGTGCGGTCAAAGAGCCCGAAAATAGAAGGCTTAAGAGAAAGGAAAGCTTTTTCACTCTATTCCCACATTAATTACACCCTCACACCATAAACAAACATACAATCATTAACAAAACAAATAAAAACAAACAAAACAATACCTTCCACATAACAACTAATTAATAATACTTAAACAAAAAAATTAAAAAGGTTGCGCAGTCAGTTTTAAATAAGCAAAGGGTCGGCTCGATAAATCAGGCCGATTCAAAGGGAATCCTACATCAAAGCTCACAGAAAACGTATAGGGACCTAAAACGCGAAGCCCACATCCCGTTCCTGTGATGAATGTGTTAGAACCTTCATTAAAAAAAGTACCACCTGTATCTAAAAATGCAACCAGCTGTAATGCTTCCTTCCATTTTCTTTTCGTCCAAAAAAACTTCTTATCCATAAGTATAGGCAAGGGAAACCGCGTTTCGATGTTCGTATAATAGCCACTATCCCCGAGCGCTACCGATAGAGGGTATCCTCTTACGGTATTTGAGCCTCCGATATAAAGCTGTTGAGGCAGAGTTAATTTGCTCGGGCTCCACTGGCCTGAAGTGTGAAAATAGAGCACAATTTCCTTATAAAGACGTTGGATCCGATCATAATCAGCATTGAATTGAAAAAATCGTCCTCCTCCCCCTTTTCGCGAAGACTCACTACTGATAGGACTTAAGCCTCCCAAAAAGTCAGGAATCCCAGCTGCAAAGCGACAATTAAAATAGTCTCTTCCAGCAGAAGCGTTGTAATGATCGATCAAAGCGCCTGTTGTTAAAACTCTTAATTTATCAAAGGAAGTCCTCTGCCCTAAAACAAAGTTCTCGATCTGCTTGTAATCAAAATATCCAAAGAGGTCTACACCTAGAGTCTTTGTGCGCATGAGGGAGTGATTCGCTTTAAGAGTGGCAATTTGGGACTCACCTCTTAATTTCAAAGCTAGTAACTCTTCAATATGAAACTTTGAAAAAAGGTATGCCACTTCCATGGACGTTCCCTTTGCATTCAAAGGGATCTTGTATCTTGCATCCGTGAAATAAAGAGCGTTCACAGGAAAGCCAACAACTTCTGCAACAGAAAATGTATCTCCATTGACAATGCAGTTACCCCAATCAAACCTTCCGCCCAATTGGGAATTCGTTGTCAGGTTGCGTCCGTAGTTGTTTTCATTGAGATATAAGTGTATGGGACGTTTATCTTTGACTTGCACGATCAGATCAGCCGTTCCAACTTCTTTTCCCTTTTCGAACAAAACTCCCGCTGACAAATCAGTGTTTTCATTCAAAAGAAGTAGCGCTTTTGAAAACTGATCGTAATTCAAACATTCGCTACAAAAAGGCTCAAAATAGCGCTGAATGAATTTCGTGCTGTAGTGCTTATTTCCTTCAATGCGGATCGTTCCAATTCTCCCCTCTAAGATCTTAATGACAAGAACTCCATCTCGGATATCTTGAGGAGGAGGGTAAGAGCGGGTGAGGAAATACCCTCTTGCCGCATAGTTTTGATCAATTACTTTGCACATCTCATAGATCTGCGCAATCGAGAGCTTTTTTCCTAAAAATTCTTGGATCCATTTTTGGATTTCATCACTAGAAATCACGCTATTGCCCTCGAATTGCACCTGTTTAACAAGAAGAGTTACATCTGCAGGCAAAGAAAGCTGCTCTTCGGGGATATCGACTTCAACAGACGGTATGTCTTTTTCTAAAGGAAGGGGCTTTGCTTCATAGTTTTGCTCTATTTCACGTTCTACAACACCAGCAGATGGCAAGGGAGGAGGAACCGCCGATAACGCCATCGGTGAAAAAAGCAAAATCGAAAGAGCTTTTCTGAACTGTACATTCATACTTTTGAAAAAAGACAAACTATAGCTCCTAACTGAAAAAGGAAATCAAAAGCCTAAATTCAATACTATTCATTAAAGCAGGCAATTTTACTAGAAAAATTATTTTAATTTCTTTTTTCAGCAAAAATGAGAGAACCTCCAAGAGAGCCATCCTGAAGCCACTTCAACATCGTACCAAAGATCATTTCGACCTTGTCTATGTCTTCTTTAGAAAAGTCTCGAGCAAGCACATCTTTTTCTTTTGAGAGTGTATTAAGTAAGTTTTCATACCAAGTAATGTATGCATCCGATAGATCCATGATTTCTAGTACTTCCCATCCCGCATCTATCAAATCACTCTGAAACGTTGTGGTTACAATCGGATAGATTGGTTTTCCAGCTAAGTCCATGAGAGGAAAACCTTTTCCCTTATCGCTATAATCAAAGACAGCCAAAATAGCACCTGGCTTTGCAACTGTATTTAGAGATTGCAAAGTCCCCTTTTTGTCTTCGATTGCATACATCACATTGAATAGGTAGATAAAAGAGAAAAATTTCGGTTCAAAAACAGCTGTCACATTTTTAGCATCAGATGTGAGGAAGTTGACACGAGGGTAGTTTTTTTGTGCATAAGCAACTGCCGCTTCATCAATATCGATTCCATAGATATGATGAAAGCCATAGGCATAAAGATCATTTGCAGTCCCTCCAAAACCACTACCAACATCTAGAGAGTTGCCCTGTATAATTTCAGGAGATAGTTTTATGGCTTTTTGAATGACAAGATCAATAGCTTCTCTATCTCCTGCATGAGCGTAGTCCCCGCCTCGAAGTTTCGATAGAAGAACCCTTGCTGTATTGATTTTAGGAGGAGGAGAATCTGCAAAAGAAAACCATGGGAACATAAAGATAACGGATAGGAATCTGAAGAATTTATTTTTTTTCATAGGTAGGCCTTTTAACGTTGAATGGTAAGGACGACAAAAAAATTAATCTAGAAAAAAAACAAAAACACCTCAATTCCAGGAGCTTACCCCTACAACTTACAAACACCTCCTAATTTAAGCTAAACACCTCCCCATAAGACACTTAAGAACAATAGTTAATTAAAAATTTAAGTTGAAATAAATCAAAAATTACTATATAATATAACTATTACTTTAATAATAAAAACCAAGGAAATAAACATATGTCCATCGATTTTAACTCAGACAATTTCACAACCCAATACAACAAAATGGAAGAACCATCAACTCCTCGAGAGCCTCTTTCTTCTATAGTTCAAAAAACTGTTTCAGCTATTAGAGAAAGAACATTTAAGATCTTCTCCCAGATCTCTCTTCCGTCAAAAAAGCCTATTTCTGATGATGTTTATCTCAACATGGATGAAACACCTTCAATGTTAGAAAGAGTTTCTAGCTTCTCTTCAACCCTTCAAGAGGTGTTCAACCCCCTACAAGACTTTCTCGATTCATCTCTTTCCAAAGAGATCCCAGACGAAACATCTGATGCAATCCATGATATTGCAGCTAAGAAAATGAGCCGTCAAATCGATGAGTTAAGCCATCGGCTATCCGATGCAACAACTGCACCTTATCGTTCACGTATTGAGAATCTTGTACGTAGTCTATATAAAGACTTCTCTCCTAAGAAAATCGACGAACTAAAAAACAAACTTAAAGAAACCGCAAAAAACCACCCATTTGTTGCTAAAGAAGGAATAGTTTTGATCGATGAAAAAATAGAGAAGCAGCAAAATGCCCAAAAGAGCCTTATCAAAGGCACTGAACAGTTCGAAATAATTGAGGATGTAATCAAGATCTATAAGGAAGTAAGATCATGTCTCGAAGTAGAATCCTCTCCAACTAAGTAAGATCATTTAAAAAGATTAGGATTCTTTAATGGAACTGATTCTCCACTCAAAAAGACCACCACTAAATAGTGGGCCTATATTGATTCGTCATGAAAGTTGCTCGGAACAGGAGTCGAACCTGCACGGGATTGCTCCCAGGAGATTTTAAGTCTCCAGTGTCTACCATTCCACCATCCGAGCAAAACTCTAAGAGAAGGCTGTGTTTCTCAAAGAGTTTATGAATTAGTTGATTAAAAAACAACTCTTAAAAGTTGAAATCTTCGTCATCTTCGTCGAGAGTGACTTTGTGCATTTCAGAAGGATCTACTTCTTCCATGAAAGTCTCTTTTACTTCCCCTTCAAGGGCAAGTCCCGCCGCAGCTGCTTCTGCCATTTCTTTATTTCTGAGCTGACTTAATCTCTCGGATATAAGAACTGGTGGAGGAGGTAGTAGGTGTGTGAATACAGGAATAGGTTTTGGCTCTCCTACTTCATCATCACCGTCTTCTGATTGGTCACCAGAAGATTGCTCTCCGCCTTGACCTGGCTCGTTAGTGCCTCTTTTTTCTGCTGCAAGTCTGCGTCTACGGCTTCTTCTACGATCTCTTTTGCGATCGTTTTTAGGCTCTGTAGAAGCTTCACTGGCAGGTGCTAGAGCGTCTGCTTCTTTAACTTCTTCTATGGCTTCTTCTTTTCTCTCGACCGAATGCTCTTTATTGGATTTCAAAGATGCCTCACGACCTCCTCCAATCTTGATATTTCGATCATGCGCGATATTTTTGAGTACAACGCGAGTTTCTTTCACTTCAAAAATTTCATAGTCCGATACTGGAACAAGAAAAGGCTTAGGTCTTTCTTGCCCTCTAAAAAAGAGGGAATTTCCAAAAGAAACAACTTCTACAGCATCAACCACAAGCTCTTCAGCTCCCGGTAGTTTGCTATTTCTGATACACAGTTTATATCCGTCCTTCGGGGACACGATTGTCTCTATAATAGGTTCGCGGGTAAAATTCACAGGTCACATCCATTTTTTTAATTGAGTTAATGCAAGGCACAAGTAGTTATCCTCTTGCATGAAAAAATTACATCCTACTCGCCATGTATTTCATCAGGTCGATCACTCGATGGGAATATCCCACCTCGTTATCATACCAAGCGATGAACTTATAAAAGCGAGCGTTTAAAGAGATTCCGGCCTTCTTATCAAAAATGCAAGACGCCGTAGCTCCTATAAAATCACTTGAGACAAGCTCTTCTTCACAAAACTCCAAAATCCCCTTTAAATGGGTCTCTGAAGCTTTTTTTAAACAAGAGCAGATCTCTTCATATGATGTATCTCTTGAAAGACGTACTGTCAAATCAACTGCAGATACATCAGAAGTCGGAACGCGAAAAGCCATTCCGGTTAACTTTCCTTTTAATTCTGGCAAACAAAGGCCCACAGCCTTTGCAGCTCCTGTCGTAGAAGGGATCAGGTTCATACCAGCCGCCCTTCCTCCTCTCCAATCCTTCTTTGAAGGACCATCTACTGTAGGTTGGCTCGATGTCAAAGAATGAATGGTTGTCATAAGCCCTTCTTCTATTCCAAAGTTTTCTACTAAAACTTTGGCAAGAGGTGCCAGGCAATTTGTCGTACAAGAAGCGTTCGAAACAATAAAATCCTTAGTTGGATTGAATTTCTCCTCGTTCACTCCCATAACAAATGTCGGCACATCTCCTTTGGCCGGAGCAGTAATTATAACTCTTTTAGCTCCTGCTTGCAGGAGCTTTTGTGCATCTTCCGGATCTGTAAATCTCCCGGTAGATTCAATAGCAAAATCCACGTCTAATTCAGCTAAGCGCAAAGCTTTCGGGTCTTTCTCCGAAAACACTTTGATCTTCTTTCCATTTACAATCAAATGATTACTATCAGAGGAAATATCAAGAGAGCTCCTGCCATGAACTGAATCATACTTGAGCAGGTAAGCTAGATTGTCTGGGGGGACTAAATCATTGATAGCGACAATTTCGATATCGGAGCTGCTATGATTTTCAGCTATTGCTCTAAAAGCGAGCCGTCCGATCCTTCCAAATCCATTGATAAAAACCTTAATCGCCATACCCTTCTCCTAAGCCCGCCGAAGACATCCGAAAGGATCCTCGAACAGCCATCATCATAAACGACTTTTTTAAGAAAGTAAAGATCGAAAAAAGGTTCAATCTAACGTTTTTTTAAGACCCAAAAAGCAAAAAAATCGCTCCCGGTCTGAGAGCGATTTTTTCATTTAATAAGTCAAAGGAGAATTTACTCTGGCAAAAACTCGATGAAACACATGCTTGCGTTATCACCAACTCTTTGTCCTGTTTTAATAATCCTAGTATACCCACCATTACGAGCTGCAAAACGAGTAGCAAGATCTGTAAAGAGCTTTCCAACTACGATTCTATCGCCGTTATAAGATTGAGTATTTTTATCTTCCTTCACTTCTCTTGCCTCTTTAGGAGTAAGAGTATTGAAGCGGATCATCATTCTAGCAATCGCGAGTCTTCTTGTCGCAAGAGTATTCTTCTTTGCAAGCGTGACCAAACGATCTGCGTGCCTTCTCAGCTCTTTTGCTTTTGTAATAGTTGTTTCAATACGCTCATGCTCAACCAATGATTTTAGCATGTTCGCAATCAAACATCTGTTATGCGAGCCGGTACGACCTATTTTAAAGGTGTGCTTTCTATGTCTCATACAGTTTCAATTCCTGCTTTTTGATTTAAATAATCCTGTATCACTTCTTTGACGTTGTCTCTTGTAATACCGATCCTAGCAAGGTCCATACCTAAGTGTAGTCCCATCTCTTCTAGTTTCGATTTAATTTCGTTAAGAGACTTCTTTCCGAAGTTTCTAAATTTGAGCATTTCAATTTCTGGCATGATAACTAGCTCAGCAATTGTATCTATGTTAGCGCCAGACAGACAGTTCGTCGATCTCACAGAAAGCTCAATTTCGTTAATTTTTAAAGAGAGTTTTTGTAGTAACGCATCTCTATCTGTATTCACTTCTGACTCACCTTTATCGAAAGTGAGAGAATGCATTTTCAATTGATCAAAAATCTGAAAATGCAAAACACCGATTTGAGTTGCAAACGTTAAACCTTCTTCCGGAGTTACTCTTCCATCCGTTGTCACTTCTAAGATCAGACGATCATAATCTGTATCTTGTCCAACTCTTGTATTTTCTACGTAGTAGTTCACATGTCTTACAGGAGAAAAAGCAGAGTCAATGATGATCTCATCTGACACCTTATCGGCAATCATATGTCTTTCAGAAGGCACATACCCTCTTCCTATAGCTACTTTTAGATCCACTCTACGAGTCATTGGCTTTGTTACAGTAAAGATCTTCAGCTCAGGATTGACGAGCTCAAAAGAAGAATTTCCCATGAGATCTTTTAAAGTTACTATGTACTGACCATTCCCCTTCTCAATCATTTCTGGAGTGATGTCTAAAACTTTAGATACTGTTTTAGGCTCTCTAGAACCTGATTCTTCATCTGAAGGCAATTTTCTTAAAAGAGCACCTTTCAGATTGAGCACGATGTAGGTGACATCTTCTATGATTCCCTCAACTGCCATATACTCGTGAGAGACCCCTTCAATCTTAACAGAAATAATAGCTGGGGCTTCTAAACTAGTGAGCATAATCCTTCTAAGAGCGTTCCCTAAAGTATGTCCAAACCCTCTTTCAAAAGCTTCAGCAATGAATCTTGCAAAATTTTCTTTTCTTGCAGACTCATCCACTTTAATCTTACTTGGCAACTCAAAATTGCCATAAACAACTGCCATGACTGATTCTCCTATCGAAATTTAGTATAAAAAAAGAGATTATACTCTTCTTCTTTTTCTTGGGCGGCATCCGTTGTGGGGAACAGGCGTCTTATCACGAATGATCGTAATATTAAGACCTGAACTTTGAATTCCACGCACAGCAGATTCTCTGCCAGCTCCGGGACCAGATAAATTTATTTCTACTTCTTTCATACCGAATGCCATGACTGCATTTGCCGCATCTTGCGCAGCCATTGTTGCTGCATAAGCCGAAGATTTGCGAGATCCGGTAAAATTCACTTTCCCTGCAGAAGCCCAGGAAAGCACATTCCCCGCTAGATCCGTAATGGAAATAATCGTATTATTAAATGTAGCTTTTACGAAAACGATTCCACTTGGGACGTTTCTAGCTACTTTTTTTCTAACTTTTACAGTTTGTTTTTTGACTGTTTTCTTTTGAGCATCTTGTTTAGCCAAGGCCTAAACTCCTATATAATTATTTCTTCTTATTAGCGACTGTTTTTCTCTTACCCTTACGAGTTCTCGCATTTGTACGCGTTCTTTGTCCTCTTACTGGCAATCCTAATCTGTGTCTTGTGCCTCTGTAAGAATGGATACTGATCAATCTCTTAATGTTATTTTGAACTTGTCTACGCAAGTCTCCTTCAACAACATATTCAGACTGTAATACAGCATTGATTTTAGCAATGTCGTCTTCTTTTAAGCCACTTGCCTTCATATTCGGGTCTAATCCTAGCTTATCAATAACTTCGAGAGAAAGCTTTTTTCCTAACCCATAGATATATGTGAGACTGACCTCTAAACGTTTATTTTCAGGGATATCTATCCCAATAATTCGCGGCATGCTCTTTTCCTCTGTTCTTCTTATCTTAAATGACTACAAAATTTAGCAAATGGTCTGTTAAATTACAAGTTCAACGTAAGTCCAGACCCTAATAAATAAAAAATTTAACGACCTCTAGCTCTGCCTTTCTTCATAAAACCATCATATCTCTTCATGAGTAGATGAGATTCTATCTGTTTTGTCGTGTCTAAAACGACTCCCACAAGGATCAGCAAAGACGTGCCACCAAAAAAATATGTGATACTTTGATCCACCGAGAGCAGCTTCCCTATCAAGGTCGGTAGGATTGCGATTAAAGCCAAGAAAATAGCCCCCGCAAACGTAATCCGACTCATTGTAGCGTCAAGATAGCTCTGAGTAGGCTTGCCCTGGCGAATCCCAGGAATAAAAGCCCCATTTTTCTTCATATCCGAGGCAATTTGCTCCGGGTGGAACTGGGTTGCCGTCCAGAAATATGTAAAAAATAAAATCAACAACACGTAAAAAATAGTATATAACATTGATCCAGGAGACAGGGAATTTACTACCCCTGAAAACCAAGACCCATTTCCAATGAACTGAATAATTGTCGCTGGAAACATCAGTAAAGCACTTGCAAAAATGACCGGAATCACTCCTGCATAGTTAATTTTTAAAGGGATATAGGCACTTCCAGATCCCTGAACTTCATGTCTTCCTACAACTCTTCTAGCATACTGCAGAGGAATTCTTCGCTGACCTTGAATGATCAGGATAGTCCCGACAATAATCAACACAAACACGCCACATAGCACAATCAAGGAGCTAAAAGAAAGCTGCCCAGGTTCTTGTGAATCTATGTTAAGCTGTCTAATGATGGAACCTAGAGTTCTAGGCACTGAAGAAAGGATTCCTAAAGTGATGATCAGGCTTATTCCGTTCCCGATCCCTCTTTCTGAAATCTGCTCTCCAAGCCACATCAAAAGGACTGTTCCAGCTGTCATGGTAAACATGACAATTGCGTAAAACAACAAAGGAATACCAAAAACCAACTGATCCGAAATCCCGTGAACAATGATCCCTGGATTCGATAAATTCAAGTGATAGGCATACTTTGCGTAAAGTCCAGCCTGAAAAAAAGCTAAGATGATTGTGGCAATACGTATCCACTTGCCCATCTTTCTTTTGCCCATTTCACTATTTTCTTTGATTTCTCTTTGCAATGATGGAACAAGTGCCATCATAAGCTGCATGATAATCGTAGCTGAAATATACGGCCCTACTCCCAATGCAAACACTGTCATCTGGGAAAATGCGCCTCCGGAAAAAACATCCATTAATTGGAATAAGTTTTGTCCGCCTCCCGTTACACTTTTAAATAACTCTATTGCTACAGCACCATTGATCCCGGGAACAGGAACATAGGCACCAATTCTACATACAGCTAGCACTAGGAGGGTAAAAATAATTTTACCCTTCAATTCAGGAACAGAAAAAAGTCTTCTTAAACCTTCGATCATAATCGATTTCCGTTGAGAGTCTATTTAAGCAATAGAGTTATTTTGATTCTCTAAACTATACTAAAAGAGATGCCTTTTGCAGACAGTTTATCTTGGGCAGCTTGAGACATGCATTGAGCATGGATCTCTACTTTCTTAGTGAGCTCGCCTTGAGATAGTACTTTAAATCCACCTGTGTACTTAGGAGTGAGAACACCCTTCAAGTACAAAGTTTCAAAAGTAACTTTATCACCATCGTTAAAAAGTCTATCAATTTCGCAGAGATTTAAGCTAAAAACTTTAGACTTAAATCGACCGTTGGTAAATCCTCTACGAGGAATTCTTCTGTAAAGAGGAAGTTGTCCCCCTTCTCGACCAAAGTGCCTTTTATAACCAGAACGAGCCTTGTCTCCCTTGGCACCACGGCAGCACGTCTTACCGCGCCCGGAACCATTTCCTCGACCTACTCGTTGCGTTTTCTTAAAAGCTCTATGTGTATTTTGTAGTGTTGACAAAGACAACATTATTAAACCTCTCCACTACGTTTTTTAAGTGTGCTGCTTCTATTTTTAAGAGAAGACAATGCTTTAATTGTCGCTCTCACCTGATTCAATGGATTGCTAGATCCAAAGCTTTTCGCCACAACGTCTTTTACGCCACCTAGTTCAAGAACAGATCGCACTTTAGATCCGGCAATAACTCCGGTACCTTCAGGAGCGGGTCTTAAAAGAACTCTAGCACCATCCCATTCAACAACAATCTCGTGGGGAATTGTGGTTCCTTCAATCTCAAAAGAGAGAACACTCTTCTTTGCAGCTTCTGTTCCTTTTCTGATCGCATCGGAAACTTCATTTGCTTTAGCAAATCCAAAACCGATATGACCTTGACCATCTCCAACAAGAATTAAAGCAGAGAAGCTAAATTTTCTTCCCCCTTTTGTCGCTGTAGAGCAACGGTTAATATAAAGGACCTTCTCTTCAAATTCAGAGTCAAATTCTTCTGTTTTGCGCATTGTATTTTTTTGTTTCATCTTGCCTCTTAGTCCTAAAATTGTAATCCTGCTTCTCTTGCAGAATTTGCAAGCTCAGCCAAAAGTCCATGATATCTGTAGCGGCCTCTATCAAAAACAACTCTTTCTACATTGTGCTTCTTAGCCATCTCTGCAATTTTGACCCCTAATTGCTTAGCAGCTTCTTTGGATTTTTTACCAAATTGAAGAGCTTTCATTTCTTGAGTCATCGTGCTTGCGCTAAACAATGTAACAGATGCTTCATCATCGATGATTTGAACTGCCAAGTGTTTGTTAGACTTAAGAACACTCATACGAGGTTTTAGAGCCGTCCCTTTTACTTGACTTCTCACTCTGAGAAGACGTCTGGCACGCTGTCCATTTCGCTTCTTTAATCTATTTTCCATATATCAACTACCCTGATTTACTTTTTGCAGCTTTTCCTGCTTTTTTACGTACGTACTCGTTTTCGTATCGAATTCCTTTACCTTTATAGGGTTCCGGAGGTTTCTTAGCACGTACTTCCGCAGCAAACTGCCCAACAACTTGCTTGTCTATACCAGAAACTGTGATGAGAACGCTTTTTTCTATAGCTACTTGTAGCGTCTTTGGAATAGGCATTTGCGTAGGATGTGAAAGTCCAATTTGCAAATCAAGAAATTCACCTTTCAGAGTAGCTCTATAACCAACTCCAATTAGAGATAATTTCTTTTGAAATCCCTTTGACACACCTTCGATCATAGAAGACACAAGAGCTCTTACAAGTCCTTGGAAAGAAGGAGGAGTTTTGATTGCCTCATTCACATCTACGAAAAGATTTGTCCCATCTATTCTCAAAGAAAAACCTTTCTCGAGTGGCTTCGTGAGAGTCCCTTTAGGACCTTCTACAGTTACCTGCTCACCCGTTACTTTAATTTTGACTCCGTTTGGTATTAAAACAGGAGTTTTACCCAATCTTGACATTTTGTTATACCCTTACGTTTTGTTTACCAAATAAAACAAAGCAACTCACCACCGACACCCAGTGCTCGAGCTGATTCGCCATCCATAATTCCTTTAGAAGTAGAAATAACCACTAGGCCCATTCCTCCATCAATTTTAGGAATACGTCTGCTCTCGATATAACGGCGTAGACTTGGACGAGAAACTCTTTTGAGTCCTGTTATTAGAGACTCTCTTCCTTCTGCATACTTAAGGAAGATTCTCATTTTGCGCTCTTCTTCATTTATCAGAGAACTGTCTACAAATCCTACTTTTTGCATGACCTTAACAAGGCTAATGATAAGCTTTGTAGCACGTACATCTACATATCGATGTTTAGCGGTTGATGCGTTGCGTATTCTCGTTAACAGATCTGCAATTGGATCACTCAATGACATTTTAGTACCCCTTATTGGCCTGTAGATTTATTTGAAGTTTCTGCTACAACATCAGCAAAAGGAAATCCCATGAACTCTAGAAGTGATACACACTCTTGGTCATTTCTTGCATTCGTTACAAACGTAATGTTCATCCCTTGCGTTCTTTTAATCGAATCTAAGTTTAGTTCAGGAAACACCATTTGCTCCTGTAGACCTAAGCTGTAATTCCCACTTCCATCGCACTTATGAGGGAAACCTCTAAAGTCGCGAATACGAGGAGAAACGATATTACAGAAACGATCAAAAAAATCGAGCATGCGTTTTCTTCTTAAAGTCACCTTGATACCAATAACTTGCTCTTCTCTTAGCTTGAAGTTAGCTATTGATTTTTTTGCCTTCGTAAGAATTGGCTTCTGTCCAGAAAGAAGCGTCATCTCTTTCAGGCAGTCTTGCACAGCATTCTTGTCTTTTGTCGCTTCAGCAATTCCCATACTGATTACAATCTTTTTCAAAGAAGGAATCAACATTGAATTCTCATAGTTAAACCGCTCTTGCAGCTTGCCGCGAACTTCTTTTTTGTATTTTTCTAAAACTCTAGACATTGGCTAGAAACCCTGTTCTTAATTAAATTGTTAAAAACGGGGGATTTCTCCCCCCTTAAAGCAGTTGCCTGCACACTTTCAAGAGCGCTCTTCCCTATAAGGAAAGGCGAACCCTTTATGAAATTTCTTAAAACTGGCGATGAACGATTTCTTTTTGTCCATCTTTGTAATATAACTGTTTTTGCCCATCGACCATTTTCGCTTTTAAACGAACAGGCTTCCCTTCCGCGTTGCAAATGCTTACATTTGAAACTTGGATAGGCTTTTCCATTTCGATAATTTCACCGGGACCCGATTCTGTTCTTCTCTTCATATGTTTCTTGCGGATATTCACACCTTGAATAACCACTCTATCATCTTTGCGAGAAAGAACTTCACCTATCTTACCTGCATAATTACCGGAGGTAACGATGACTTTATCACCTTTTTTAATCCACTTGCTCATTCGATATCTCCTAAATAACTTCCGGGGCCAAAGAACTGATTTTTACAAATCCGCCTTCGCGAACTTCCCTTGCGACAGGGCCAAATATACGAGTTCCCTTCGGATTGTCTTTATCATCAATAATTACACAGCTATTGTCGTAGAACCGGAGTGAAGACCCGTCAGCTCTGCGAATATAACTTTTTGTTCTTACGATAACGGCTTTAACCACATCGCCTTTTTTTACACTTCCTTTGGAATCGGCTTCTTTTACAGAACAAACGATTATATCGCCTACGCCAGCGTATCTTCTCTTAGAGCCTTTCAGTACTTTAAAGCACTTTACTCTCTTTGCGCCTGTGTTATCCGCTACTTCCAAATCGCTTTCTTGTTGAATCATGATTTACTCTCTAAAAATTCAATTTATTAACCTAGAACTTCGACAACTCGCCATCTTTTCATTTTAGATAGAGGTCTAGTTTCAACAATTCTAACTTTTTTCCCTTCCTGGATTTCTTTACTATTCTCAGCATGAGCATAGTATTTCTTTGCACGAGTCACTACTTTGTGGAAGTGAGGATCTTTAACAGTCCTCTCAACACGTACAGTCACCGTTTTATCCATTTTGTTGGAGACTACAACTCCTTCTCTGACTTTACGAGAAGCTCTTTGATTTTCCATTGAGTCCATTATATCTCCTTCATTTGGGTCTTTTCACGAAGAACAGTCAGAACTCTTGCTCTGTCTCGCTTGATTGACTTCAATTTGTGCAATTGTTCAATTTTCTGCATGTACTTCACTTCATTCTTTATATGAAACAGATCCTTAGAGAGAGTGACATAAGTCTCTTCCAACTCTACAACGGACAAGTCTCGCCATTTTTTTGCAGCTGACATTTAATCTCCCTTACACTCTTTCTACTCTTTCAACAAATCTTGTGCGAATTGGCAACTTAGCAGCAGCTCTTCTTAGAGCATTTTGAGCCATTTCTTTAGGAACGTTTCCTACTTCGAATAAAATTCTACCGGGTCTTACTACTGCAACCCAATGATCTGGAGCCCCTTTACCTTTACCCATACGAGTTTCGGCAGGCTTCTTACTGATAGATTTATCCGGAAAAATACGGATCCAAACCTTTCCACGACGATTGAAGTATCGGTTGATAGCAACACGACAAGCTTCGATCTGGTGTTGAGTGATTCTTCCTCGTTCCAGACACTGCATTCCAAACTCACCAAAGTCTACAAATGTTGCAGCTTTGCTTAGGCCAGTCATATGGCCTTTTTGCATCTTTCTATGCTTTACGCGAACGGGCATTAACATGGTGCTATCCTCCTACCGCTCTGCTGATTACTTGTTCACCGCGATTGACCCATACTTTTACACCGATAGACCCGTAAGTCGTCTCAGCTCGTCCCATCGCATAATCTATCTCTGCACGTAATGTTTGGAGAGGGATTCTACCTTCTTTATACCATTCTGTTCTAGCAATTTCTGCTCCGCCAACACGACCAGAGATCTGCACTTTAATACCGGCAGCTCCTGCGTCCATACTAGCTTGCATTGCTTTCTTCAGAACTCTTCTAAAAGGGATCCTTCTTTCTAGTTGCTTCGCAATTCCATCAGCGACAATCTTAGCATCTAGATCCGGACGTTTTACCTCTTCCACTTCAATCCAAACTTCTTTACCTGTAAGTTTACGAAGTTCGTCTTTGAGAATATCAATCTCAGCGCCCTTCTTTCCAATTACAAGTCCAGGTCTTGCTGTATGTATAGTTACTTCAATTTTACCGCTCATACGTTTGATGGCAAAATGAGAAGCCCCTGCACAGCAAGGTTTTACAAGTAGGAAATCTCGAATCTTTTTATCTTCGATGATCAGATTGCCAAACTCTTGCTTGTTGGCATACCAAATCGATTTCCACTTCTTGTTTATAACTAATCGAAATCCAATAGGGGATGTTTTTTGTCCCATTCGTTCTCCTTCCTAATCCGTTATTTTGCTGCAACCACAACGGTAAAATGACTTGTTCGTTTCATAACAGGCACACTCCCACCTTTACTCTTGGACTTCGATCTTTTCAGAACTGGGCCCGCATCAACTCTAACTTCTTGAACAGTTAGATCTTTTCTTTGTACATTCAAAAGAGTCTCGGCATCAGCCACTGCAGTACGAAGCGTTTTTTCAAGCAATCTACCTGCTTTGAGTTGTGATGCCAAAAGCTGTAATGTGGCTTCTTCTACATTCAGCCCTCTGATCAAATCAGCAGCAAGTCTCGCCTTCCGGGGAGGTATTCTGACATATTTGGTAACAGACTTAGCGGTTTGCATAATTTTTTTCCTTAACTATATAATAAATCAATTGTTTTAGGACCCTGCCGATTCTGCGGCCTTTTTAGCTCCATGTCCTTTAAATATCCTCGTTGGAGAAAACTCCCCTAAACGATGACCTACCATATTTTCTGACACAAACACGGCATAAAACTTTTTACCATTATGAACATCAAACGTATGGCCTACCATATCTGGCACGATCATAGAGCGTCTAGACCAAGTTTTGATCGACTTCTTAGATCCTTCACGATTCTGTTTATTTACTTTGGCTTGTAAATGATGGTCAACAAATGGACCTTTTCTTAATGATCTTCTTCCCATAAATTCCCCTATTTCCTACGATCCTTTACAATCCATTTACTAGTCTTACTCTTAGATCGAGTTTTGAATCCTTTAGTATACTGAGCCCAAGGAGTTTGAGGAATATAACCATTATGTTTTCCTTCTCCACCACCGTGCGGGTGATCTACAGGGTTCATCGCTGTACCTCTAACGGTCGGACGAACTCCACGCCATCTCATTCTTCCGGCTTTCCCTTCAGAACGAAGATTCCACTCTGGATTTGAAATAACCCCGAATGTAGCTTTGCAGCTTTCGTTAACCATTCTAATCTCACCAGAAGGCATCTTTAAAGTGACGTATCCGGCACTTTTAGCCATAAGCTGAGCTGAGAGTCCAGCAGATCTAACAAGCTTACCGCCGCGACCTGGAACGAGCTCGATGTTATGGATCACAGATCCTAAAGGCATCGATTTTACTTTCATGCAGCATCCCACATCAAAAGGAGCTTCATCCCCTGCCAAAACAGAGTCGCCTCTCTTTAATCCTTGAGGTGCTATAATGTATCTTTTTTCACCGTCAGCATAGTTCAAAAGCGCAATGTAAGCAGATCTGTTAGGATCGTACTCAACAGAAACGACCGTTGCAGGCACATTTTCTTTGTCTCTTTTGAAATCAACGAGTCGATAGGCTCTCTTATGCCCACTTCCTTTATGGCGACAAGTGATATGTCCGTGGTGGTTACGTCCACCGGTAATTGCTTTCTTTACAAGCAGAGATTTCTCAGGCGCTGGAGTTGCTCTTCTAGCACTTCCGAGACCACGAGTTAATTCCTCTGTGCTGTTTAAAACAAGATGCCGTTGACCCGCTGTAATAGGACGAAATTTCTTAGTCATGTCTTATCCCTTGTCTTGTCCGTTCTCATCGATTGAATCGCCCGCTTCTAATGTGACGATCGCTTTTTTATAAGCTGGCTTAAAGCCTTTTTTCCCTCTCACAGTCTTCTTTTCCTGTCTACAGTTGATCGTGTTTACAGAGATGACTTTGATTTTGGATTCTGCATAAATTTCTTCAACTGCCGCAGCGATTTCTACTTTGTTGGCTTTTTTATCCACAACGAAAACATACTTCGGAGTTTTACATTTTTTTACACAGGCATTGCTTTCACTCTTGTGAAGATTCCCAAGAACTTGGGCTTTTTCAGTAATATAACGGCTCTTAATCACGTCATAAGGAGTTTTCTTATTCATTGTTCTGTTTTCCTTCTAGCATGGCCTTAAATTCGTCCATAGCGCCGTCGATTAAAATGACATCTTGATTGAGCATCAATTCATATCCATTTAAGCTAGGGAGCAGAGAAAATGACTTTTTAGGCACGTTTCTTAAGCTTCTGATCAAGATCTCACGATCCATGTACTCACCGACTACTTGAACTTCTAATTCTCCATCAACTTCTTTGACTTCGAACTCGTAGAAACCTTTACCTACAAACAAAACTCTTTTTTGAAGGAGGTCTAGTTTCTTTAGAAATTCAACAATAGTTTTTGTTTTAGGAGCGGTAAGATCATTAACGGAAAGAACGTGGAAATGTTGCTCTTGAATTTTTTGAGCAATCATATGCTTGATAACAGCTTGCTTTTCTTTCTTATTCATTTTGACGCATTGGTCAAACTTAGGTTTAGGACCAAACACTCTTCCTCCACCCTTGTACTGAGGAGCTGCCAAACTACCTTGTCTAGCTTTTCCCGTTCCTTTTTGAGGATGGGGTTTCTGAGTTGAATGACTTACTTCCGATCTTCCCTTCGTATTCGCAGACCACTGTCTTTGGTTCGCACGATACGCAACCAAGTAGTCCTTGATCATTTGCGGGTTGGCGTTGACTTGCAAAAGGCGATCATCTATTTCGATCTGCCCCATCTCGTTTCCGCTGAGATTATATTTTTTTACTACAGCCACAGTTCACACCTCTATTTCTTGTTCGCATTGTGAGAAGTTTTTTTCTTTGCTTTAGCCATGTAAATCATAGACTCTCTAGCGCCAGGAATTGCACCTTCTACAAGAATCGCCTGCTTTTCTACATCTATTTTCACTATTTTGAGGTTCTGCACAGTGACTCTCTCTCCACCCATGCGACCTGCTTTCTTTTGACCGGGTAAACATCTACCGGGGGTACTTCTCATACCGCATGATCCACCATGACGATGGAATCCAGAACCGTGAGCCGCAGGACCACCAGCAAAGTTATGTCTTTTCATAACCCCTTGGTATCCCTTACCCTTCGAAGTTCCTACTACATCAACAAACGTGCATTCTGCGAAGTACTCGACTCCGACTTCTTGCCCTTCCGCGTAAGAAGACGTGTCTTCTACGCGAGATTCTTTCATCTCTTTACGAGGATCTATATTCTTTTTTGCAAAGAAATCTCTTTGCGCTTTCGCAATATTCTTCTTTTTAGACTCTGTCGCTTTGAAGCTTGCGAGTTGCACAGCAGAATAACCTGCTTTTTCTTTCGTCAGAACTTGCGTAACAACATTCGGCTCAGCTTGGATCACTGTGCAAACAACGATGTTACCATCTTTGTCAAACACTTGCGTCATCCCTTTTTTCTTTCCCATTAACGTTAGGCTCATAATCACCCTTTCAAACTAATATTCGCTGTTTAAACTTTTTTTAATCTTTATCATCCTGCTTAAAGTCGTCCTAAAAGACTGACCCTTACCACAGAAGCTGCATTTGCTACGTAAAATGCCCCATCAAAAGGCTAAAGCGAAAAGGCTATCAAAAAAGTTGATTTTTGCACAATCAAAAATTCCATGAGACACTTAAAGCGCAGACATTTTGAAAGGATTCCCAGAGGCTTCCATTGCATATGACGTAACAGCTATGCTACTTGAGCTCTGCTTTTTTTTCCTGCTTTTTCTACATTTTTTTTCAGGCACGGTCACCGAGCACGAATTTAACACTCTTTTCTTAAGGTAAAGAGCTCCTTTATCGGCCGTTTTTTTAAGTCCTGCCCTACTAACCAACTCTAAAAGAGAGGATCCAACCTCCACTTCGTACATTCCTGGCCTTTCCACAGCCCCTAAAATCTCTACTTGAATTTTTTGAATTTCTGCAGGCTGACCCACTTGAAATAAAGATTTGCAAGGAAACTCCTCCGCTAAAAAGAGAGTCGCTATAAAACATAGCACACAAAATACTGCAAACCATTCTCTGAAAAACATATTTTACTTTTCTTGACTCTTAAAGAAAAACGCCCCTTTTTTATTGGATCGAAAAAAGGAGCTTTTGCTTACTTAAACAAAACGACTACACCTTTTCTTCTGGAAGTTCCTGATTTTCTAATTCTTCTAGAGATTGCTGATTTTCTAAAACTATCTTATCATTCCCATTATTAGAGGATAGAACATTTGGTCTCTGAGAGGTATCGCTTTGTGATGAGTGATCATCACCGTCTTCGAACTCATCTGGATTAGGCAACCTAACACCATTGAAAAAATAGTTTATAGGCTTCCTTGCCCAAGAATCAATCCCGATTCGCAATCCTTCGATTACGCCTTCGAGCTTAGATGTTCGCATTTTCAAGTCAAAATTCTCAGTCCTCAAAGCTTCCACATCGACAGAAGTCAACTGGCCATTAGTCGCACCACAATTCTGAGGATTACAGTTTGATTGCATTCGTTGTTGTCGTCGTTGACCCACAAGATTTCGTGCCTGACCATCATCTGCAAGCCCTTCATAAAAACAACGCATCATTTTTATAGACAAAGCCGCTGTTCCTACCGCTAAAAGAGCGAAAGGCAACGCCGCATGAGCTGCAACTGCAAAGACTGCGCAGTACGTAGCATAGCCTGAAAGAGCTGCAAGAGCGATAAACGCAACATTCTCTGCAATCTTGACCAATTTATATAAAGGAGATAGCTTTGCTCCCGCAAGCCCCCGAGAATCGCTAGGCTGAATATGGCCATTACTCAAAACACTTGCAGAATCATAAAGCCCACCCACAAGATCCGATGCAATTCCGACTGCACCTATAACAGGAGAAGCTCCCTCCATCAAATTAATAGCACCAAAATCATCTAAACGATCAAGAAACTCTGCCCCTGAACTCAGAAATCCTGCCACTTCCCCCACTCCGGGAGCTTCCGCATCGAGGAGCTCGTGCACTGCAACTGCAGTAGCACAACCAGCAAAGACGACATTCACTCGATCTATAGAGCTTTTTACTTTAACAGCATTTTCTTTTAGCTCCGGAGAACAATCAGAATAATCAACCCACTGAGTTGCGTAATCGATTGCTTTGCTAAAATCGAATACAATTCCAGCAATTTTTTCTATCACCCAATGCAAGGTTGATTCTCTGTGACTATGCGATGGAACACAAATCGAATTCGTACTTCCATTATTCGTCGTTATTCTTGCCGTCATATTATTACTCCACTACTAAAGGTTGAAGAGCTGTCAATCTTTCATTCAACACAGTACTAAAGCCTGCAAATTGCTGAGCAGCCGCATCTCTAGATTCATTCAAACTTGTCGTAATCTGATCTCTGATCTCTCGAATTTGCGTCATGATATTCGCTGGCGCTGCTTGAACAGGGCCTCTCGGCGCAGGAGCTAATACAAGCCCATCAAAGAATCGACCGACCACTGAAGCAATCAAAGCAACTGTCAAAAGAACAGGTATAGCAATAGCTGGAATAGGAGCATAAAACGCTGCAATTAAAGCTAACGCACCAACAGCCGCTAAAGACACGTGCTTAACAAGCTTCAAGAAAGCAGATGTTGCTTTGCCTGCATTTCCCGCACTCACTTGAGTTACGAGCTCAGGACCATTTTCAAATACAACTTGATTCCCTGCAAAAGCAAGAGTTGCAGCTCCAGAAATTGAGCTGTACTGCTTCAGGGTTTCTTTAGACATAAACTCTTCACCCCAAACTTTATTAACAAGCTCGCCAGCTCCAAAAAGATTCTTTAGAAAGCTTAAATTAGAAGAAACAAACTCTGCTACTCTTCGAACAGGACCATCTAGGTGCCTACGTACAGGTTGTCCTCGGTCGTTTAAGATCTCTCTTCCATCAAGCAACTCCCAATCTCTTCCAATATCTGCTGCTGCTGCAGGAACGCTGATTGCATCTAGGTAGTTCTTAAAAAGAGTTCCAGCATTTGTGATTCTTCCAGAGAGGTCAGAGGTAGCTCCATAAAGAGATTCTGTCCAAAAATTTGTCAACTTAAATGCGTTGGCTAGGTCCCCGACAAAACCTTTTGTTTCAAATTGATTGCCAATAAACCGTACCGGATGCGGATTTGTTTGTATTGTCATTTTTCCCTCTCTATTTAAGTGGTTTAACTTTAACGAAGCGGAAATCATATCTTAACGATATATTTAAGTAAACAGCTAGCAGAGAACTTAAGAAACTAAAGAAAATTGTTTAGGAACGCCTCTCAAGAATTCACTTGCTGGCATCGCTTTTTTCCCCTCTAACTGAACTTGGATAAGCTCTAAAAAGCCCTTACCAGTGGCTAGACATAAAGAAGAATCTTTAACCCACAAATGCCCCGGAGCATAAGAGGTTGATTCTGAATGGGAAACGCTTTTTAAGATTTTTAGACGCTTGATTTGAGGACCAAACTGAACCTTGAAGTAAGCACCTGGCGCAGGAGAAAGCCCCCTTATCCGGTTATGGAGATCTTCAGCGCTTTGGCTTGGATCGATCAAACAATCTTCCGGCATGATTTTTGCAGCGAAGGTGACATCAGACTCTACTTGAGCTGTTTTTTTGGCATAGTAAGAGTCAAAGTTCGACAAAAACTCTGACAACCTTTTTTTTGAAGCGAGAAGAAGAGCCTCTTCAAGATCAAGAACATTCATATCAGGAGAGATTGCGACTTTTTCTTGCAAGAGGATATCCCCTGCATCCATTTTAAGAGCCATTTCTATGAATGTAACCCCTGTAACGGTTTCTCCAGCCATAAGACATCGCTGCATAGGAGCCGCTCCTCTATATTTTGGAAGCAAACTCGTATGCACATTGACACAGGCTTTAGATGGAAGAGAAAGAATATTATTTTTTAAAATCTCACCGTAGGCAACAACAAAGAACAAGTCAGCGTCAAGAGCTTTTAGCTCTTCACAAAAAGCATCTGTCGATGCTTTTTCAGGTTGTAAAATGGGAATATTTGGATAATTAGAAATCGCTCTTTGCTTGACAGGAGACATTCCCATCTGAAGATCGCGCCCTTGAGGTTTATCAGTGCGCGTAACAATAGCTGCTATCTCAAGAGGAAGTGAATGCAGAAAATCTAAAATCTCAGCAGAAAAATGAGAAGTTCCAAAAAATATGATTCTCATGTTTTCTCCCAAAGAACAGGTCTTTAAACTTTTCCATCCATTGCTTCTTCTAACTCTTCTTCTTCCTCTTGGAAGGAAGGTTCTGCGCTATGCAGTCCTATGAGCCCTCTTTTGGAAGTCTTGCAGAAGTTCAGCCAATGAGCTACGTGCTCATTTGTTGCCACTTCTTTTTCTATTCTTTCAAGCGCTTCAGAAAAACTAAGACCTAAGCGATAGGTGAGTTTAAAAGCTTGATGAAGAGATTTTCTTACTTCTAAGGAAAACCCTCTTCTTTTAAGTCCAATCAGGTTGAGACCACCAATTTTATAGGGAGATCCTGCACCGATTGTGTAAGGAGGAATGTCATGCGTGATGCGGCTAAAACCACCAACCATTGCATTGCGTCCTACTCTGCAGAACTGATGAATAGGTGTCATTCCACCGATCACCACATAATCTTCTAAAGTGACGTGACCTGCAAGCATTGCGCCGTTGGCCATAATTACATGGTTTCCAACTTCGCAGTTATGTGCGACATGGCAATAAGCCATGATAAGGCAGCGGTCTCCGATCTTTACAACAGAGCCTTCTTGACAGGAGGCATTGATTGTGACGAATTCTCTGATTTCGCAATGTTTACCTATGACTACATAGGTTTTTTCGCCTTGAAATTTCAAATCTTGAGTTTTAGTTCCAATGCTAGCGGAAGGCCAAATAACGGTTCCTTCTCCTATCGTCGTATTGCCATCGATATAAGCAAAAGACTTGATCACAACATTATCTTCTAACGTTACGGTGCTCTTGACTACCGCGTATGCTTCAATGGTGACATTGTTACCTATTTTGGCGCCGGGTTCTACTATTGCAGCAGGATGTATATTAGAGTGAGGCATGTGTATGTTTCTCTTAATAAGATTTAGGTTAATGGATTTTAAAGTTGTTTTTTATCGAGCAAAACAAAGGAAATCTCAGCTTCTACCGCCACTTGACCATTGACCAAGGCTCTAGTTGCTACTTTTCCTCCCTTACCACTTAAATGAATGCCTTTCGCTTCTAACATAAGCACATCACCCGGGATAACCGGCTTGCGAAATTTCACATTGTTCATGTTCAATAAAAGCGCGATCTTATGCACATGTCCCTTTTGATGAACAAGAACGCCTCCCGTTTGAGCCAAGGCTTCCAAAATAAGAACTCCTGGCATAATAGGAACTCCAGGAAAATGTCCTTGGAAAAACTGCTCGTTCATCGACACGTTTTTTTGTCCGATGATGAAATTTTCATTTAAATCGAGATGCACGATTCTATCGACCAGCAGAAACGGATATCTGTGGGGTAAAATATCTGAAATTTGTTTTACGTTAAAAACAATAGGATTTTTGGGCGTTTCCATTACTGTGATAGCTCCCCCTCTTTAAAATGATTGAATAATTCATTGGCAAAAACGTTGTTCAGGCAGTGGCCTGAACGAATCGCCACAATATGAGCAGAAAATGAATTGCCCATCAAGTACAAATCACCGATCATATCCAAAATCTTATGACGAACCATTTCATCTGGGAACCGAAGTCCCTCAGGATTCATCACTTGGTTGTTTTTGATCACAATAGCGTTCTCTAAACTGCCGCCTTTTAGAAGACCCTTTTCAATGAGAATAGAAACTTCTTCGTAGACGGAAAACGTTCTACATGGCGCAATGTTTTGCTTGAATAGCTCTTTTTCAACAGCTGTAGAATAAAATTGCGTCCCTATGCAGGAATCATTTGGATAATGGAGCGTATAACTGATTTTAAATTCTTCAGAAGGAAGCGCAATAAGTATAGCATCGCCTTTAGAACATACAATTGTTTTTTGAAGCTTATAGACAGGCTTTTCTTCGTCTTGCTCTAAAACACCCGACATCTCGAGCATTTGGATGAAAACAGAAGAGCTTCCATCAAAAATCGGCACTTCAGAAGATGAGAGCTGAATCACTACGTTGTCAATTTGATAAGCAGCAAGAGCTGCCATCAGATGCTCAATCGTTTGAACCGAAAACACTTCATTGCCAACAATCGTACAACGAGGAGTTCCTTGAACGAGTCCTAAAGTGACTCGAAACGAAGGCTTGCCTTCTAGGTCCACTCTTTGAAAGACGATACCTGTCCCAGCTGGAGCTGGCAGTAATGCAATTTCTGAATCTTCCCCAGTAAAAAGGCCCTTACCTTTCGCTCTGACTTCTCTTTGGAGAGTCTGAGCTCTCCTCATCTTCTTCTCTAGACAAGGTGATGTATCTAAAGCTGTTTTACCTAAAAAAGACAAGAAACACCCCTAATTTCAATATTAAAATGTGTATTTTTTCTAAAACTAAAACTCTAATTAGGAGTAAAAACTACCCAATTTTCCCATTTTCATCAAGATCTATTTCCGAGGGACCACGCTCTTTAAAAAACTTTAGAAGCCCTAAGACAAGCAAAAAGAAACTACCTAAAATCAAAGGAATCTCCCCCCATAAAACAAATCCGGTCACATGATGCTCTTTCGGGACCTTTACAAGTAAGCATCCGGACACGTGCTCTACATCCCCATTCACTCCCCTTAGAACTTCTACAACTCTTCCTAAAGCATCGACGGCTCCTGTCACCCCAGTATTGCAAGCCCTTATAGAAGGGACCCCATTTTCTACAGAGCGTATGAGTCCTTGAGTGAAATGTTGCATCGGGAGTTTAGAGGAAGGATACCATCCATCGTTAGAAAGATTCACAAAAAGTTCGGCCCCCCTTTTCCTTCCCTCCCTCATCAAAGAAGGAAAAAGTTCTTCATAACAAACAGAAGGAGAAAGAAGCAAAGAATCTCCCAAGGCAAACACTTCGGCCTGCTTCCCTTGAGTAAAAAAATCTTTAATCCCATAATACTTACTTAAAGCTGTTAAACAGGAAAACGGCATGCACTCTGCAAGTGGAAGCAAAACCCTTTTATCATATCTTTTTGGAAAAACGGCACGATCAGGCTCAAAACAAAACGCAGAGTTATAAAAATCCCCCACCCTATCCTGATAATCAAGACCTGCTAAGGTTGGCGCACGAAAAACCCCAGCAAGAGTTTGAAGTATATAAGCGTTCGATGCCCTTTTGCCTATAGCAAAAGGTTCTTCGATCGGTGGGAAAAAAGAACTAACCCTTTCTCCAAAACAGCGCTTAAACAGATCTTGAACCTCTTCCACCTGGTAAATATACATATCGAGCCCATAAGGCACAAAAGCCTCTGGAAGCACAAGCAGATCAATAGCTGCGTCTTTGTATAAAGCGATTGTCTGCAGAGCTCGCTCCCACTGCTGCATCGGATAGATAAATTCGGACTCCCTTCCTTTTAAGCTGTACTTTTGTGATGGAGTAAGGGATGTTTGCACAAGTAACGCCGTTCGCTTTTCAGCTCCACTTCCCACATCATGATATCTAATATGAAAAAAACCATAAAGACACGGAAGCAAGATAAAAGCAGCTAAGGTTGCTCCATGAGAGATCGAAGGTTTGCGAAAAAGTCGAAATGCTGCAAGATTTGCCAAAACCACCCAAAACGACATTCCAAGAATTCCAAATAAAGAAGCCATTTGAAGCGAAATAGAAGTGCAACTTAAAGATATTCCGAGGAAGTTGAAAGCAAAGCCGCATAAGACATGGAGCCTGCTCCATTCAAACAAAGTCCAAAGACCCGCAATCGCGCCCATATACAGAAAATTAAGTCGAGGAACCTTATATACCACCTTCGTAAGGAAGGCAAATTGCAAAGCAAGCCCAGCAGAGAGGAGAATGTACAAAAATAAAATGTAGATCCCTTGGTATTCTAGGCGAACCATCCACGCAAGCTGAATGAGCTGTACACAGAAAAACCAAAAAAATGAAACTCTACCGATTTTTTTAAAAGAAAACTCATCAAGAGCTTTCCAGTGCAGAGCAAGGCCGATGCTCGCAGCAAAGGGACCTAAGCCAGAAAAAAACGCAGGCTGTCCCAATGCTACGATGAGCAAACTGATCAATTGAAGAGATGATCGCTTAAGCACTTTTTGAAGCAGCTTTTCCACTGCCGACTGCTAAAGCGACAAGAAGACCACCTAAAATACTAATATTTTTCATGAACAAGACCATTTCAAGAGGTCTTTCCTGAACGGGCAAACTCCAAAAACCATGAACGATCAAAGTGGTAGGAACTAAGAACAGAATTAGAAGCAATGCCCCTAAGCGAACATTCAATCCTAAGATAAGGAGAACAGATCCTAGAAGTTTGAATACGACGGCTATGAGCAAAAGCCACGGCATCCAAGGAAATATATTCGAAAGCAATGTCGACATAAATTCATTGGCCTGAAAGCTATTCATCCAGCGCGTCATGCTCATTAGAAAATATTGTTCAGTCGATGCCCAATCTAGCATCTCCTGGATTGCAGAAATCAAAAAGATACCACTCAGTAGCAACCTGCCCAAACACATAGCAAACATTTGAAAAATATTCATAAAAAAACTCCGTTTTTACTCTTCTTTTTACCCTGTTTGATCAATAATCTTCTATGACAATTTTATCTTCCCATCAGCTTTTGACAAGAAACCATTCTATCAATTGACATCATCCCCCGTATGCAATAAAATTGACGCTTCAATTTATCAATTAATAGTTTAGACAAATGTCTTCAAAATTTAGAGCTACGCATCTTTTTCATCTTCTGAGTGCTTTTGAAAAACAAAGCCTCCCGCTCGATGTTTTTTTAAGAATCTATTTTAAGGATCATAAAGCAATTGGCTCTCACGATCGAAAATATATCGCCGAAACAATTTATTCCCTCACCCGCTGGAAAGGGCTTGTTGATTTCTTCTGTAAAGAAGACACCTCTTGGGAAAACCGAGTTTCTATTTTAGAAGGCCTTTCTCCAGAATCACATTTGGATGACACATCCATTCCTTTACATACTAGGGTCAGCTTTCCTGAAAACTATTTTAACTACCTTTCTCAAGAGCTTGGAGAAGACAAAGCTAAAGAATTTTGCGTAGAGAGCAATTATCCAGCTCCTATTACCATTCGAGCCAATGCGATTAAGACTTCAAGAGACGCTCTTATGGAAAAACTAAAAGGGATTGCTACTTGTACACCAGGAAAGCTATCTCCTTATGCCATCCATTTCGACCGTAGAGCTAACTTCTTCGGACTTCCTGAATTCAAAGAAGGGCTTTTTGAAATGCAAGACGAAGCAAGTCAGATCGGAGCTTTTCAAGTCAAAGCTGCTCCTGGCGATCACGTCCTTGATTACTGCTCAGGAGCTGGTGGCAAAGCTCTTGCCATTGCCCCTTCGATGCAAGGAAAAGGACAAATCTATCTTCATGACATCAGATCTCAAGTTCTTGTAGAAGCAAAAAAAAGGCTCAAAAGAGCCGGCATTCAAAACTCGCAGTTCATCCTTCCAGATGATCCTAAAATAAAACGTTTTTGGGGCAGAATGGACTGGGTCCTTGTCGATGCTCCTTGCAGTGGATCTGGAACTTTGAGAAGAAATCCCGACATGAAATGGTATTTTGATCAAAATGCCTTGGAAAAACTCGCTCAAACTCAAAGACAAATCTTTGAAGAGGCTCTCAAGTTTGTAAAGCCTAAAGGGCACATTGTCTATGCTACTTGCAGCGTTCTCCCAATAGAGAATGACAAGCAAGTCGAGTGGTTTTTAAATAATTTACCTGTAAAGCTTGTAGGAGTTCCTTTCCGCTCTTTCCCTAAAAAGGGAGAGATGGATGGATTTTTTGCAGCGACTTTACAAAACTGCTGAAGTATATACCTTTTTCAAAAATCCCATTTGTTATATCCTGCTGCTCACCACCTTTAGATATAGGAGCGGCTGGGATTTCTCAAAACTCACCGTCATAACGAACATGAAAAAATACGCACTTCTTCTCAGTTTTTCTTTTCTGGTCTTATCCCCCTTGCTACATGCAGATGTCTCCCCCTTTTTACAAGATAAAGCCCAACAGCTCGTAATTAAAAATAGAATTCTTGCCAAAGTGAACGGTAAAACGATTTCTGTTCTTGATGTTGTAAAAAAAATGGAAGTGTATTTTAGCAGACAATATCCTCAATATGCAAACGCTCCTGCGGCAAAGTTTCAATATTTTTCTTCTCAGTGGAAAGATGTGCTTTTACAAATGGTCGACCATGAACTTATTTTAGCTGACGCTGAAAAGCTAGAGCTAAAAATCACAGACTCTGAAGTTCGAGAAACACTCCATGATCGTTTCGGACCTAATTTGATGGGAACCTTAGATAGTTTGGGCCTCAGCTATGAAGAAGCAAAAGACATGATCCATTCAGAGCTCATTGTTCAAAAGATGACTTGGTTTAAAATTCATGCAAAAGCGATCAATGACGTAAACGTTCAAGATATCAAATCAGCTTATACCGCTTATTGTCAAAAAAACCCTCCTAAGGAACTATGGGAATATCAAGTTCTTTCCGTAAAAGCTCCGAGTGAAGAAATAGCCCATCAAATTGCAGACAAAGCTTTTGAGCTCTGCAAGCAGTCCCCATCGAATATTGAAAACATCTCAGACCGAATTAAAGCTTCTTTTGAACCGGGATCTCCTGAGCAAGATTTTACTATCACGCTTTCTGAAGAAATGAAGTTAGATACAAAGAGTATTTCTGCAGCTCATAAAGATGTTCTTTTAAATCTCGCAAAAAACTCCATTAGCGCTCCTGTCAAACAATTCAGTAGAGCAGATCAAAACGCCGTCTTTCGTATTTTTCATTTAAAAGATCATACGAAAACAGTCCTCCCCACTCTTCGCTCTATGTATGATAGACTTCAAAGCCAACTTGTACAAGAAGCGGCGGACAAAGAATCTAGAATTTACATTGCAAAGCTTAGAGAAAAATTTGGTTTTGATGCGCACATGTTAGAAGAAACAATTCCTTCAGACTTCCAACCCTTTTCTATGCAATGAAGATAAGCAACCCTAAAGAATTACAGCGCTTTTTAGATGAACATGGCCTTGCAGCAAAGAAGAGCGCTTCGCAAAACTTTTTGATCGATGGGAACATCGTTCGAAAGATTGTTTCCGAAGCTCACCTTTCATCCGATGATGTTGTTGTTGAAATCGGACCAGGACCTGGAGCTTTGACTGAAGAGCTTTTAGAGACCGGTTGCTCCGTAATCGCCATCGAAAAAGATCAAGAGCTCGGGTCTCTTTTAAATCGATTTGTTACTGATGAAAAAAAACTCTCTGTTTACACTGAGGATTTTCTTAAATTTGACTTGGAAGATCTTTTGAAGAAAAAACTCGCTCCCGGGAAAAAAGCAAAAGTTGTAGCAAACCTTCCATATCACATCACAACGCCTATTTTAGAAAAGCTACTACCTCTACACGATTGTATTTCTGATCTCGTTCTCATGGTGCAAAAAGAAGTAGCCGTTCGTTTTGTGGCACCCGTTGGAACTAAGGACTATAGCTCTTTCACTGTCTTTTTACAGTTTTTTAGTAAGGTCTCCTATTGCTTTACGATCGAGCCGAGCTGCTTCAGCCCTAAACCCACCGTACAATCTGCTGTTGTTCATCTAACGTTAACGCCTCCTCCTGAAGTAAATAGCAGGGATGGCTTTTTTCAAATGACACGAACAGCGTTTGGCAAAAGACGAAAAATGATGAGATCCTCTTTAAAAGATTTATTCCCTCCAAAAACAATCGAAGCTTCTTTGGAGAGCATGAACCTCAATCCTCAGATACGGCCTGAAGAGCTTTCTCTTGCTCAGTTCATTGAGCTTTATGGGATTCTTTCCAACGATTCAAGTCTTCTACAGTAATCCCAAGCCCTGCAATACGGATCGGATCAATCTCTCTTAAATCTTCAAGAGCATCTTCAATAACAAGAGGAAGATCTACCTGTGAGATGATTTTCGCAGCTGCTACAGAAATATCCTTCTCTTTTAACTCTCCAAGAATAATTTTCCTAACGAGCTCTCTGCGCTGTGTTCGATATCGAGCTCGTATCTCATCAAATCCCATAGCTTTTACTGTTTCATCATATAAAACGCATGTTCGCAAATATGAAAATCTATAAAGATCGAGAAGAGGTCTTACATCTTGTAATTCATAGATGGTGATGAAAGCAGAAGTATAATCTTCTCGACTTACATCATTGAAAGATAAAGGAACGAGATTTTTTTGAATTAACGGGATATTCGAACTAAGTCTTGCAGTGCGTTTATTGACATCCATAAAAGCCTGCAAATAACTTATGTGCACAAGCAAGAAAAAACTTTGTTCATAAGGATCTTGTATCTGCGCTGCTTTTTGAGCAATAAGATCCAGTTTGGCCTGTAATTGCTTTGGGTCTTCATAAGGAATATAAGCAGATCCCCCTACTCGCACTCCCTGATCCCTAACCTTTCCGACATGTTGACGCTCTATAATAAGATTCTCTGCAAGTAAATAATGCACCGTACAGATCGTCTCTCTACTTACCTTCAACCTTGGAGCCTGATCTACTAGATAACGAATCGCTTCCTTATGATTAAGGATCATGATCTTTTCTTCGTCTAACTTACCTTCAGCTGTTTTGCCTTCTAAAAGTAGTTTTTCCGTTTCTAATAGGGAGTAGGTATTTCCTTCCAACCGGGATGAGTTATAGGAAAGATCGATAAGTAAGCGATTATAAATTTGATGAGCATAGGTTCCCGCCATATCATCTTTTCTTAAACGTTTCCCAGCCTGACTTAAGAGCTCTCTCATTTTTTTCGGAATATAAAAACTCTCGTTAGGAATATAAGACTCTATCCACTCGTCTACATATGTAATGGGATTTCGTTCATAAATGGGACGACGCATTTGAGCAATAAGCCGTTTACTTTCCGGACTAAAAAGCAAGTGAGTTGGCTCCTCCTCGGAAGAAACCACCTTGTACTTAACTGCTTTCCTACTTCCAGATTTCTCAACTACCCCTTCTTGAATCATTTCAGCAAGCCACCGTCGCACACTTCTTGCCGAATCTTTCAGATCTAGTTTCTTAAGAAGTTCCTGTAAAGAAACAGGCTCTGACTCTTCGCTGAGCCGTTGCAATAAGGTCATTTTTCTAGATCTGATATCCATAGGGTCTCCTGACTTTCTCTAATATGGCCAATATATCATGAAAAATGGCCAATATACAACACTAATTTGGCCAAAAAATCAAAAATCAGCCAAATCAACTTAGAAAAATCAGAAAAACACAACCTTAACATACTAATTAAAAGAATATTACAACAACTTTCATGTCAGCTAAAAAAACGATGTATATTGGACATTTTCTGGCCAATATACAGACTAATAAGGCCGTATTCAGAATTTTTACTCCCCCCTTAGCAAAAACTCTCTAAAGAAACCGCTCAACAAAGAATCCTCTACGCTCGAACTAAAATATATATTTTAATAATCTAGGAAGCTTGTAGAATCCCTGCCGTCGAGTAAGGGATTCTCAAACTTGATTGAATACATTTCCTTACTTTTGACAAATAATCCAACAAAAACAAGGAATGTTATGAGAAAAAAAATAGCTTTATTGCTGATGTTGAGCACGATGATGTTTGCTCAAAATGTTTATAGCGCAGAAGGATGTTGCTGCACATCCTGTATATGTCCTCCAGGTCCTCAAGGGATTCCCGGAGTAGCAGGACCTCAAGGCCCACAAGGAGTTCCTGGCGGAGTACTCGATTTTGCCGATTTTTACGCATTGATGCCGACTGACAATGCAGCCACCGTTGCTATAGGCGAGAATGTTGATTTCCCTCAAAATGGACCTTCAAGTGGAACAGGATTAATTGCTCGTCTTGGGCCCGATACGTTCAATTTAACAAACATCGGTGTGTATCAGGTGTTATTTCAAGTGAGCGTAGATGAAGCGGGACAGCTTGTTATTACTCTGGATTCTGGAGGAGGCCCTATAGAGCTCCCCTATACTGTCGTTGGAAGAGCTACAGGAACCACCCAAATCGTTGGTATAGCCCTTGTACAGACAACTGTTGTTAATTCAATACTCTCAATTAGTAATCCTATAGGGAATTCTACCGCTTTAACAATAACCCCATTAGCCGGAGGAACACTTCCCGTTTCTGCACATCTTATGATCCTGAGAGTTCAATAAGAGCGTTTAATTAGAAATAACACTGTTGCTCGGCATACCGGCCGCACTCGAAATTTTATGCATTTTTCTTCTTTCGAGCAACTTTCCAAACAGCGCATCCAAGAAGTCCGAAAGCCATCAAGTAAGCTAAATAACTTCTGTGTTTCTGAAGAAAATCACGTCCTTGTTTTGTGATTTTCTCCACTTGGTAAGACAGGGTAGGTTCTATCTTTTTTACAGCAAAAAGCGAAGATGTTTCTTGTAAAATGTCGCGATCATCAAAAACCAAAACTTCTCCGACGAAAGATCCAGCTTCAATCGGAAGATCATGGGACTTCCAGCGGATCTGAGAGTAATATTTTGGCTGTTCTGAAGGATAGAAAGAAACCTTTACATCTTCGGCAAGACCTGCTTTTAAAACCTCTTTAGCGCCCTCTATTTTTTTAGAAAATGTATCGTGAATACCTGAAAAAAGCGTTCTTGTTTTCTTAGGTTCTTTGAAAGCTGCTTCAAAAAGCTGGATCGTGTTGCGAAAACGCATCTCTGAACTTTCTTTATGACATATAACTGCAATCAGAGAGCGATCCCCTTTTTCTGCAGATGCAACAAGCGTGTGTCCCGCTTGTATCGTATATCCTGTTTTGATTCCGGTAGCATGGGGGTAATAGTACTTGCTTGCAGGTTTAACAATCGCATTGTGCTGTGACAAGATTACTTCAGGCTGTTTATTGGTTTCTGCTTTTAGGTATTTTGAAGAAGAAACAATCTGCTTAAAAAACGGATTCTTCATGGCCACTTGTCCCATGCGAGCAAGATCTTTTGCTGTTGTCACATGCTCTACATCGGGAAGGCCATGAGGATTTTTAAAGTGTGTATTTTCACATCCAATCTCTTTTAAATAGTTATTGAGATCTACCATGAATTGAGATACAGAGCCGCTCACAGCTTCTGCAATCACATTCGCGGCGTCATTACCGGAAGGCAACATCAAACCGTAAAGAAGCGTTTTGAGATCCACTTGCTCGCCAACTTTAAGTCCCATCAAAGTCCCCCCAAACTCAAGTCTATAGGAAGGATGCTTTCCACTCGATCTTCTAACGTTGATCGGAACAGCAGAAACGCAATCATGAGACACTGTGACGATTTCACCTATCGAAGAGCTTTTTTTGTGCAAAGCATAAAGAGCTGTTGCTACTTTGGTCGTACTTGCCGGGTAAAGAGGAGCCTCTGCATTTCTTGAAAAGAGGACTTTGCCTGTTTCTGCGTTGATCAAAAGTGCAACAGACGCGGATATGTCACAAGGAATCTGATCACATAGGAGAACTCTAGGAGCCCAAACGCTCCCTAGGAAGAAAGGGATTAAAAAAAATTTTACGATAGACGATTTTTTAGATAACATATTTATTTACAAGTTCTTAAGTTAAACAAAGACATCAAAACTCTCATTTTTTTTCGATATATTGAAGTTATTATCTTTTCAAAAAAAAGACAACATGATCAATATGGGGATTTTAGTCGACCCTGCAAATAGGACCGCTGCCGGCCGGGGCGCTAATTGTTCCAACATGAGGTAGAAAACGCACATGATGAATCCAATCCAGCTGGAAGAAGCTTACAAAGATTTTACTGAAAATTTCCAAAAATGGGCACCTGATGGGTTCATTAATGTAAATTTACAGTTACTCCAAGACTTAGGCCTCTTAAGCAGTACTGAAGAGGAACACGCTGATTCAGAATCTCTTGCTCAACAATTTCATGTCATTGAAACAAATGACAAAGTCACTTTATTCAATCAGCAATTTGCTATTTGGATTGTACCTCAAGTAGATACTGAACTTCCTAGCACCCTCATTCTCATCTCACTCATTCAAAATCTTAAACCTCATCTAGAGATCGTGTACACAACTTCGGGTGTTTACAACACTCCTCAATACATCTTGCGGGTCCTTCAACACTTCTTGACCGAAGTACTCGATACAGAGGCTATTATTTCATCGATCAATAAAAAGAAAAGCGGATAGAAACTACTGATCATCTACAAGGTGGTTTACAAGTCCTGTCGTTATTTTTTCTGCTAGTCTTCGAAAAATGAGCCTTGCTGTGTCATCATAAGCTCCTTCATACGAATCGAGTTGCCCCACCGAAAACTGAATGATAGACTGCGATTTAAACAGCAAATCTTTAGGACTTCCTGGATCTATGTAATCGTAATCTACGTTCGATGACACCTCAAAAGGCCCTGCTACAATATTTCCCGTTCGTGTATCGAGTAAAGACACTTCAGCAGTGACAGCTCTTCTATCTTCGACTCCAAGCAAGTTTTTTTCAATTCTACCTGACTCATTATCCCTATCATAACGAAATCCTATACGGCTTTTCGTATCTGAAAGAATTTTAGATTGGAGGATATAGTCCCCACCTGACTGAACACACCTAAAATGACCACTCGCGCTGAGTTGATAGACCAGCTCATTGTTAAGGGTCGCATCAGAGTCTCCAGGAATGTACGGGACCGTTACAGTATAACTGCGAGAGCTGTCTCCATCTTGCGGTGTATAGTGGTATCCACAAGAAGAAAGCAGCAGAGCAGAAAACAGATACAGAGATCTTCTCATTGCACCGCTTCCAAGGCTTTATCTTCGGACGCATCTACAACAAGATCTCCTTCTTTCTTACGCACTTCAATTTCTTTTGTTTTAGAAGTTTCTTTAGGAGTCAATACATCAAGTCTTTTTTGAGACTGTAAAGAAACTTCCGTTCCTGGGTATTTAGAAAGGATCTTAGTGTAATAAATCATCGCAGCTTTTGGCTTCTTAGTTCTTTCATAAAACTGAGCAGTCTTATAAAGCTCTCCAGCAAAGAGCTCTCTCATTTCCACGAGCATTCCTTCTATCTCTGCAATTTTAGGATGGCCCTGAAAATCCATCTTGAACTTCTTAGCATTGATCTCTGCTAAGTCAAGATAATCGGGATCGCGATATTCTTCTTTGCTCTGGGTTAAATAAACATTTGTAATGGCGAGGTAACTCTCGCAGGCGAGCGGATGTTTCGGAAATCTTCGGATCAAAGTTTGGAATGTCTCTACGCTTTCCTTATATTCACCCTCTTTAAAGAGTAATGTTCCTTTTCCTAACATAGCTTGAACAGCTAAGTCATGCTGCGGCAAAGCCATGATGACTTCATCATAAAGTTCGATGGCCTCTTGGTGGGCGGTTATCCATTTTGGCATTCCAGAAAGTCCTAGAAGCGGTTTCTTATCCCCTTTTTCAAACCCTTGAGCAATTTGAAATTTGTATTCAATGGTTTGCTCAAAAAACTTAGGAGCCGGCTGCTTCAAGTAAATAGAAAAGTTTGCATTAGCAAGGTCCATTTCTCTAAGATGAAAATATCCTTTCCCCAAGAAAAAATAAGAATCCCAAGCAAAATCTGTGCCCGGAAAATTTTTAACAATTACATGAGCCTGGCGGACTAGTTCACGCCAGTTTCCTTGTTCCAGAGCTTGTTTTGCTAAACTGTAGTGTTCTTGTACGGAAAGAGTTGCGATTTCATGCATATTGATCAGTTTTCCGTCCTTGATCGTATAGGCCGCTTCCAAAGAATTTGCAGAAAAAAACGCCAAACTTCCAAAAGCTACACAAAAAACAAATCTCTTCATACTGCCTCAAAAAATTATTATTTAATTACTTATACGACACGGTCTCTACAGAAACGATTTTTGAAATCAATCCCTTGACTTCGTCACTGGGTTCAATGCCCCACTCAGCTCCAATCTCCAAAGATCCGACAAGTGATTTTTGAGAGGAAAACTCAACTTTAACAGGGCTGTCTCCCGCATGAGATCTAAAGATCTCTTTGAGTCTCATGACATGACTTAGCCTGGTGCGATCTATATCTAAAACGACACAGCATGTGGAGGGTGTTTTTTCGCTTTGTTTCACTTTTTCTTTCCCCTTGTCCTCTTTAGGGGCTTCATTAGAAGCCTCTTGACTAGCCGCCTTTTTCGCCTT
This sequence comes from uncultured Chlamydiae bacterium, assembly GCA_903824495.1. GTDB lineage: Bacteria > Chlamydiota > Chlamydiia > Chlamydiales > Rhabdochlamydiaceae > CAIJXB01. Next base: position 46,020 of record CAIJXB010000016.1, on the reverse strand, counting down.
TTCAGCCTGGGCCTTTTCTCGTAATTCTATCATCTTAAGGGACGATTTTGCTTTATCATACGCTGCATCGCAAGTAAAAAGCATCGTTTCATCGACTTTTGTTAAATCTCCAAGCCATTTTGTCTGCAATTTAATCTCATCGCCCTCTTGCTCTACTTGTAATACCGCATAAATCAGCTGGTTCTCGACTAGTAGACTGAGGTATTGCTCACAGAGATCCGCCCATACAGGAAGCTCGTAGCTTTCAAAGGCATCTCGAATCGTCAAAATAGCAAACTTTTTTTGCGATTTTGCCGAAATCTTGAAGGACACATCTTCGATAATAAAGGCAGTTCTACATACCGCTAGCTTATCAAGATTAGACAGCTCACTTAAAGGACAGCAAGAGAGCTTACCAAAAAGGTGTCTAAACTCATCCATAGGATGTTCCCTTAAGTAGAAGCCGAGCAGTTCATACTCTCTTTTAAGAATCTGCTGTTTGGTCAAAAATTTATGCATCTTAGGAGGCGTTTCAAATTGATTTCCCTTTTTTTCATCCATTAATGAAAAAAAGTCCAAAACCCCTTGGGCTGCGTCTTTTTGCTCTTTGGCAACAACGTTAAACATCTCATCGATATTTTCAACAAGTGCCGGACGGCTCCACTCAGTAAAATCAAAGCACCCTGCATCAATAAGGTTTTCAACTGCTTTTTTCCCTACTTTTTTCACATCAATTCTTTGTATAAAATCATAGAGTGATGAAAAGGGTCCTTTTGCTTTTCTTTCTTCTAAAATAGCTTCAACAACCCCCTCTCCAATCCCTTTGATTCCTGTCATCGCAAAACGAATTCCTTCGTTTGTCGCAAGGAACTCTTTCCCTGATTTATTCACATCGGGAGGTAAAACAGCGATCCCTGTAGACTGACACTCCCGAATAACCTTAGCAACCTTGGCCGTGTCATCTCGATCTGATGTCATTAAAGCAGCCATCCACGCTTCAGGATAATTTGCCTTTAAATAAGCCGTTACGTAGGTCAGATAACCATAAGCCGCCGCATGTGATTTGTTAAATCCATAGGATGCAAACTTTTCGATTTTATCAAAAATCTTCATAGATGTTGCTTCATCTATGTTATTTTCTAAAGCGCCGTTTTTAAATTTCTCTCTTTGACGCGCCATCTCTTCTTTATCTTTTTTACCCATCGCACGTCTTAAAACATCTCCCTCTCCCAGAGAGTAGTTTGCAAGACAGCTGGCGATTTGCATCACCTGCTCTTGGTACACCATGATACCGTACGTTTCAGATAAGATGTTTGCCATCAAAGGATGGTCTATTTCAATAGCTTCTTTCCCATGCTTACGATTGATGAAGGATGGAATCATTTCCATAGGACCTGGACGATACAAGGCGCCTACCGCGATGATCTCTTCAAACTTATCGATGCGAAGCTGTTTTGCAAGCTCTTGCATCCCTCCAGATTCAAGCTGGAATATCCCTTGTGTTTTTCCTTGATTGAGCAAATCAAACGTAGTCATATCGTTCAAAGGTAGATTGATCCAATCAATCTTTTTGCCATAGCTCTCTTCAATGATATCGACAGCTTTTTGAATCGATGTCAAAGTCTTAAGCCCCAAAAAGTCAATCTTGAGTAGGCCTACCGATTCTACTGGCTTCATCGAAAATTGAGTGACTGCCATGTCCGAGTCTTTAGATAAACAAAGAGGAATGTTTTCCATGAGAGGGCCACCACCGATGATAAGTCCCGCAGCGTGGATCCCTGTGTTTCGTACCGATCCTTCTAAACTCAAAGCGATTTGGATGAGATTTTGCACTTCAGGATCAGAGTCATATTGAGCTTTAAGCTCAGGATCAATTTCCAAAGCCTTAGCAAGCGTCATATTGGGATCTTCAGGGATGAGCTTAGCGATCGCATTCACTTTAGGAAGTGGAATGCTTAAAACTCTTCCCACATCTTTTATAGCCATCTTCGCTTTCATAGTTCCAAACGTGATGATCTGAGCAACTCGTTCTTTCCCGTATTTCTGAACTGTATAGTCGATGACCTCTTGACGCCTATCCATACAAATGTCGACGTCGATATCAGGATAAGAAATCCTTTCTGGATTGATAAATCTTTCGAAGAAGAGACTGAAGCGCAAAGGTTCTATATCGGTAATTCCTATCAGATACAGGATAATGGATCCGGCTCCCGATCCTCTACCAGGCCCCATCGGAATCCCTTGTCTTTTTGCCCACGCAATAAAATCATACACAATGAGCAAGTAGTCACACATCCCTTTAGGAATGATGATATCAAGTTCGTATTGTAATCTGTCGCGAATCACATCCATCGGCTCTTTGTCTGGATAGACGCGCTGTACCTGCTCAAGCTTTTCAGGAGAGTATCTATTTGGGATTTGCTCAAAACAAAGATCTTTTAAAAATTTAGCAGCTTCTAGCTCTCGCTCTTTTGCTTCATATGTCTTATTTTCTAAGCTTGGAGGTATATATACTGGATAGTATTTCGTTTTAAAATCGAGCTCAAAGGAGCACTTCTCTGCAATTTTTAAAGTTTCGGAAAGCGCCTCTGGGATGTCAGCAAAAAGCTCTTGCATCTGAGCGCCTGTCTTAAAGTAAAACTCATGAGAGTACATAACCTCTCTTTTGGGATTTACAACTTTTGCTTTAAGATTCCCCGCAGAATCTCTCTCCCAAATTTCACAAGGCTCGCCTGATTGGACGTTCCTTAAAATTTCGTGAGCTCTCCAATCTTCTCTTTGAATGTAATGAATGTCATTTGTTGCAACACAAGGAATGCCATGCTTTACTGAAAGATCTTTGTATTCTCCTATAACCCTTTCTTGCGACTGGACATAATCTTTATACTTCTGATAAAGCCAAGGCTCTCCTGCGATTCGATCTGCGGCAATCGCTTCTTCACTCATTCGATGTCTTTGGATCTCAAAATAAAAATCTTCTTTGAAGATCTTTTGCATCCACTCTATTTCTTCTTGTAGCTCCTGAGATTTACCTTCTAAAATGAGAGAAGAAAGCCTTCCATTCAAAGGGCCTGATAGACAGATAAGGCCTTCGGAAAATTCTTCAATAAGAGCTTTGTCGATACGTGGGGTGTAGTAAAAACCTTCTAAGTGAGCAAGTGAGCTCAGTTTACATAGGTTTTTATAACCCACCTTGTTTTTAACAAAAAATACGAGTGGATACCCCGCTGAGAAGCCCTGAACTCTTTTTTTGTCGTGTCTAGAAAAAGGAGCTACATGAAGCTCGCATCCTAAAATAGGTTTGACATTTTGATACTGACACGCCTTATAAAACTCCACAGCACCGAACATATTGCCCTGGTCTGTTAAAGCTAAGGCCGGACATCCATATTCAGAGGCTTTGGAAGCAAGAGCTCCTACCTGCGCTGTCGAATTTAAAATAGAATACTGAGAATGCACATGTAAAGGGACCCAACTCATAAGAAATTACTCCTAAAAAGTAAAGAGTCCCTAATCCTATCAGGAAAAAGAATTTAAGAGGAAGCGCTCTCTTCTTGTAGAGGAAGAGGCTCAGCCTGAAGCTCTGGCTTTTTTGATCTTGCAGATGTATTCCAAAGAGGAAGCAGTAAGCAAACAGAAGCAAGGCCACAGCAGGCTATGATGGTAAAGAAGCCTTGCCATCCCCACTCTTGAGTCAACTTACCGAGTGGATAACCAGCTGTTGCTGCTCCAATGTAAGAAACCCAACCCACAAATCCATTGGCAGTTCCTGCCGCCTTTTTGTGGGACAGCTCTGCAGCCGCCATACCGATCAACATCTGAGGGCCAAAAATCAAGAATCCAATGATAAATAAAAGAGCAGAATCTAAGACAACAGAGCCCGCAGGAGAAAGCCAGAAGGCTAAAACTGCGATAGCAACACCGAGGCTGAAGATAGCACTAATAGGGCCTCTTCTAGCCTGAAATATACGGTCCGAAGCCCAACCAGCCGTTAAAGCTCCTAAACAGCCACCAATTTCAAATAAAGAAACGCAAGCGTTTGCTTTAAGGGCTGAATATCCCTTTGTCTCATAAAGGAATAGTGCACTCCAATCTGTAACCGCTGTTCGAATGATATAAACAAAGAAGTAAGAAGCTGCTAAGACCCAAATGAATTTATTGCGAAGAACGTATGTAAAAAGGATTTCCTTTACTGAAAGAGCCTTCTCATCTTCTACTTTTGCAGTTTGAGCTACTTCGTTTTTAAATTTTTCAATAGGAGGAAGACCTAGAGACTGAGGAGAATCTCTCAATCGGTTGATCAGGAAAAGACCTCCCATAATACAAAGCCATCCTGGAATGAACATCGCATAGCGCCATCCCCAATACTGGGCGCAAAACGCTGCAACAAGAGGAATCATTGCTCCGCCGACGCTTTGAGAAGAACTAGCAAATCCCCACCAGGTTCCTCTTTCTTTTTGAGAGTACCAATGAGTGAGTAAACGAGTGCAAGGAGGCCATCCCCATCCTTGGAAACATCCGTTCAAGCCCCAGAAAATCACAAAGAAAAGAATAGAAGAGCTCATTCCGAAAAGAATATTAAGACATCCTGTAACCATCAACCCTATCGCCATGAAATATCTAGGATTAGATCTATCAGAAAGAATACCGCTTAAAAATTTACTGGTCCCATAACTCATAGCGAGAACGCTTCCTAAAATCCCAAGCTGCCCTTTATCAAATCCTAAATCTGCCATAAGAGAAGGCATTGCAAATGTAAAGCTTTTACGAGAAAAATAATAAAGAATATAGCCTACGTACATTCCGTAAAAAACACGGAGACGCCAGTACTTATAGCTTTTTGCAACTTCCTCTTTATCTTCGATTTCCTTTTTATAAGGAGCTGGCTTTAAGAAGTCTAGTAGACCCATGGTAAATACCTCAAAAATTTCTTCTGATGGTTGAAATAACTAAATTATGACACACCCTGAATCTAGATTGCAACCGGATTGATCTCTATTTTGGAATTTTCTCAAAAACATAATATAAAAATATTTAATCCCGCTTTCAAAACAATTTTTGACTTGAGTCCTCCCCTGAAAGCATGCTAATGTCGTCTATAAAATTCACTACCAGGGCTTTTAAAGAAATATTATGGAATACAACATCCCAAAGGGCGTCTTTGACATCCTCCCCTTCTGCTTAGATGAGCAATCCGAGTGGAAAGTATCTGATAAATGGCAATACCTTGAGTCCATCATCCGAAAGACCTGTTTAGAGTATGGCTTTCAAGAAATCCGTACCCCTATTTTTGAAAAGACTGAATTATTCATTCGAAGCTCCGGAGAGACCTCCGACATCGTTTCAAAAGAAATGTATACCTTTGAAGACAAAGGTGAGCGTTCCATGACCTTAAGACCGGAAGGGACAGCTTCTGTCATGCGCTCAGTGTTAGAGAACAAACTTTACTCCCTATCCCCGAATTTAAAATTATTCTATATAGGACCTATCTTTCGCTACGATAGGCCTCAAGCTGGCCGCTATAGACAGCACCATCAGTTTGGCGTAGAAGCTATCGGCTGTGAAAAACCCGAACAAGACGTAGAGGTGATCGAATTCTTATGTGAAGTCTACAAAAGACTCGGGCTCAAAAACCTACAAGTACAAATCAACTCTATTGGAGATCTGTCCAGTAGAAGCAAATTCAACACAGCGTTGAAAGAGTTTTTATCTCAGCATAGCGATAAGCTTTCTAAAGACAGTCAAGTGCGCCTGAATAAAAACCCCTTAAGAATCTTGGACTCTAAAGATCCAGAAGACCAAAAGATCTTAAAAGGAGCCCCCTCCATTTTAGATTATTTGGATGAAGACTCTAAGCTCCATTTTCAGCGCGTTCTTGCTTTGTTAGAAAAAATCGGAATAACCTATGTAATCAATCCTCTTCTTGTAAGAGGTCTTGACTACTACAATAGAACCGTCTTTGAAGTGACATCAACAGATCTTGGCGCTCAAAACACTATAGGTGCCGGCGGCAGATACGACGATCTCTCAACTTCTCTTGGAGGACATCGTCTCCCTTCCGTTGGTTTTGCAACGGGGATTGAAAGAGTTTTGCAAACCATGATTAGACAAGGGTGCCCCTTCCCTTCTTCTAAAACTCCTGATCTCTACATTCTACCACTTGGGGCTGATGCTATGGACTACTGCTTTAAGCTTACTTCCGAGCTCAGAAAAAAAGGGATCCCGACCGAAATGGATTTCTCCTCTAAAAAAATCCAGCAGGGCTTAAGCATAGCCGCCAAGCTCGGGGCCAAGTTCTGCCTTATTGTCGGAGACCAAGAAATTGCTTCAGGAACAGCTGCTATTAAAAACATGAATACAAGAGAGCAGGTTTCTATTGAACTTGCAAACTGTCTCTCTACTTTTGAAACTATGAGACAAAAGGCCTAAGACTTGTATTTAAAGCCTCAGAAGACGTAGACTTGCAGTTCAAGTACGTAAACGATCAGATTCGGGAGGAAAAACCCTCCCCTTCTAAATTTATTATTTATTATTAGAGGAGCACGCTTAAGCCCAGCGTGTCGATTTTTATGAAGCCTTTTTCTTTTATTATCGCAGCAGTCTTTTGTTTGACCTCTGTCATCGCTCATAGCGAAGAGTCTACTAATAAAACTCCTGCAAAAAAACCCGCAGACCAGAAGAAAGAAATTGTTAAAATTTCCGAAGCATTCGGCCACCTCATCGGGAAAAACCTTGAATCTATCGGTCTTGAGCTCGACATTGCAGCCGTAGTCAAGGGGCTCAAAGACGCCTCTGCTGGCAAAACTTCTCCTATGACAGAAAACGAATGTATCCAAGCAATCTCCGCAGCTCAAGAAGCTGTCTTCATAGAAACTGCACAAAAAAACCTCACGCAAGCTGATGAATTTTTGAAGAAAAATACAGCAGCAAAAGGAATCGTTTCTTGTGAAGAAGGAAAAGTTCAATACAAGATCGAAAAAGAAGGAACAGGCGAAGCTTTGAAAGCTGGAGACTGCCCTTTGATCAATTATGTGGGTAAATTTTTAGATGGATCTGTTTTTGGAGACTCCCAAGAACCTGAACCTTTTTCTTTAGATGAAGTAATCTCAGGACTCAAAATCGGACTTCTCGGAATGAAAGAGGGTGAGAAACGAACCATTTTCATCCATCCAGACCACGCTTATGGAACTAAGGGATCTCTTCCTCCTAATTCTCTTTTAACATTTGAAATTGAGCTTTTAAAAACTCAAGCTCCTCTTGTTTCTGCAGAATCTGCTCAAATGACTTCTGAAATCGCTCTTCCGGACCAACCGCTCGAAAATGTCAGATAAAAAGCAGTTTACTATTGTTCTTTTTGAGCCGCAGATCCCACAAAATGCCGGCAATATCGTTCGCACCTGTAAAGTAACAGGTGCGAAACTCGTCCTTGTCAAACCTCTTGGGTTCAGCACTTCCAGTAGTGCACTCAAAAGAGCTGGTCTTGATTATTGGGACGGTGTGAATGTTGAGCTCATCGACGATCTACCCTTATGGCTTTCTAAACAAGACTCCCCTTTTTACTTTTTCTCAAGTCACGCTAAAAAATTCTATTCTGATGTGAGTTATGCCCCCGGCTCTATTTTTATTTTTGGATCCGAAACAAGCGGACTTCCTTCTTATTTTCACCAAACATGGCCCGAATTGTTCCTAACTTTACCTATGGTAGAAAATTCTCGTTGCTTGAATTTAGCCAATACTGCTTCCATAGTGATTTATGAAGCCTGGCGACAAATAGGCTTTTCGAGGCATTAATTTTTATGAAATTCTTTAAAATCTCTTTAGCTCTTCAGATGGCTATTGCCACAATCCTTGGTCTTTTGTGCGGCCTTATTTTTGGGGATCTCTGTGATGTATTTGCTCCTTATGGCAAAGCGTACATTATGATCCTTAAGATTACAGCTGTGCCTTATTTGATTGGAGCGATCATTCATGGGGTCGGACAGCTCAGCCCCTCTCAAGCCAAAGAAATTTTAAAGAAAGGAATCGTCTTCATCGGAATTGTGTTGTTCATCAACATCGCGATGATCTATTTGACCTATTACCTTTTTCCACTGCCTAAAACAGCTCCACTTGTCGGATATGTTGCTGGCAATGTTCCTTCAATTAACTTTGCAGAGCTCTTAATCCCCGAAAACATTTTTTATGCTCTGTCTAATAACATCATTCCAGCAATTGTCATCTTCTCACTTTTGACCGGCATCTCTTTGATGTATTTAAAAGAAAAAAGCACTCTCATGTTCTCTTTGCAGAATTTAGTAGAAGCGCTCACTCGGATTACCGGATGGATTGCCCGCATCACTCCGATTGGAACTTTTATTATCATTGCAAATCAAGCTGGCACTATTCAATTTTCTACGATCAAACAGGTGAGCACTTATATCATTTTGTACATTCTGTGCGTGTCGATCATTACATTTTGGATATTCCCACGTATCACCAACATGCTCTCTCACATCCCTTCCTATGTATGGTTAAAGCAGCTATTCCCGATCCTACTTCTTGCTTACACAACAAACGTTGTGATCGTGTGTCTTCCTTACATCATTGAGCTGCTCAACAAAGAAATGGCAAACATTGATCCGCTCCATGAAAAAGCCCAGACACAAATCCAAGGGACCGTATCGATTATCTTCAACTTGCCCTTGGGATCTTTGTTCATTACACTGTTTGTTCTCTTCTCATCGATCTTCTATAACATAACTCTTGCCTTTGCAAGTCAGATCGAGCTTTTCTTGACAGCCTTTTTAACAAGTCTCGGAGCCGTTGGAATTGGATCTTGGATCAACAGCCTAACGTTCATATTAGATTCTCTTGGATTGCCCTTAGAAGCCCTCAGTCTATATCTGACGGTCATTCCCTTTACCTCAGGCTTTCAAGCGATGCTTTCCGCTGTTCAAATCGCTTCTTTATCTCTTCTGATCACTTTGGCCTGCCGTAAAAGAACCATGTTCCAGCCAATGAAAGTGTTGAAAGGGTGCCTTTTAACCTTTACTCCCGTGCTACTTCTCTTTGGAGTGATTAAGACATTTAATCCTCTACCTGAAATTAAAAATGAGAAAAAAAGCATCTTTGAGCTGAGCATCTCATCCAGCACGAAAGTAACAGTATATAAGACAGCCCCCATCCCTTCTGAAGAAATCAAGGGAGAAGACACATTTCAACGAATTTTGAGAACAAAAACTCTGCGTGTCGGCTACGTAGAAAATGCAGCACCATTTGCATTTGCTAATTTTAATCATGGCCTTGTTGGATATGATATAGCCTTTGCTTATGAACTCGCTTACGATCTTGGATGCGATTTAGAACTCATTCCAATGACATATGCTGATGTAGTAAAAGAGCTCAAATCGAATACGTATGACATTGCCATGTCAGCTCTTTCAGTCAACGAAGAGAGACTCAGGAGCCTTGCCTTTACACAGCCTTACCTAGAACCAGAACTGGTCCTCGTGACTTTAACTCGTGGCAAACGAAAATTTAAATCACTAGAAGGGATTCAAGAAAAAACGAATCTAGAGATTGCTGTATTAAAAGGTTCTGCTTACGAAAAGCTAGCAAAAGAATATTTTCCTGGTCACTCCATTGTACTCCTGGATGACTATGACGACTTTGCATCTGGGGACAAAGGAGATGTACTTCTTTGGGAACAGGCAGAAGCGATCGCTTGGGCTATTCGACACAAACAATTTTGTGTGATCTCTTTAGACCCAACTCTTGGAAAAGACACCTTTGCCTACGCAATTCGTCCCAATAACGGCCGGTTCTTAAACTATTTGAATCAGTGGATGCAGCTGAAAGCTACACAAGGATATCAGAAAAAACAATACGATCTATGGGTGCAAGGAAAAACTGAGATTGCTGCTCAGCCCACACCTAGATGGTCTTTGATCCAGTATCTAGGTTGGACTGATTAATAAATAATTAGACGCAAGCCGCTAATACAAAACCCTTTATGAACTCTGCATCGCGAAGACCGATGATTCTTTTTACTTCTTTTCCGTCTTTGAACAGGATCAAAGTAGGAACAGATGTAATTTGAAGCTCTTCTGTTACTTTTTGCGCTTGATCGATATCAAGTTTTGCAACAGTTGCCTTTCCTTTTACATCTTGAGATACTTGATCGAGCACGGGAGCTAGCATACGGCAAGGTCCGCACCAATCTGCATAAAAATCCACCAAAGTCACCCCAGATGCGATATCTGAGCTAAAAGTCTTCTCTTCTAATTTTTTAATGTTTTCACTGGCCATCTCTTGATTCCCCTTCTTTAAGTTTTATAAAAACTCAAGTGTACTGTAGCCTGATTTTTTTTTCCACAAAACCCCTAGATTTAAAGAAAGAAACCCATTAAACTCCTTACTTTTTCTGCGGCCATGGCGGAATTGGTAGACGCGCTAGATTCAGGTTCTAGTCGGGGCAACTTGGTGGATGTTCGAGTCATCTTGGCCGCAATTTCTTCAAATTACCACGTCACATCTGGACGAAGAAACACTTTTAGATATCCAGGAATGTCTTCTAAATTTCGAATTCTTTCATAATTAAGTGGCTCACAGTCCCCGTCTCCTTCACCTTCACACACTAACATTTCCTCGATGTCTTCTTCTACGTATTCTTCACCTTCAATCTTAGCAGCAAACCTTCTGAAAAAGATCAACCATTGCATCGTTTTTTCTATTTCTTCAGCCGTACAATTTTCATCCCACCCCTCATTTTCAGCTTTTTCATACCAGTCACCCAACTGCTCAACAGAAAGAAAGGTGCCATTATCCAAAGCTTCCCATGGAGTTGTGTATACGACTTGAGTCGTAATTTCAGTTGCTAGCTCATCCGCATTTCCTAATGAAAACAAACACTGAAAAACCATTGATGCAGAAAATAAAACGCTTGAAATCTTCTTAGAATATCCCATGTCATTTCTCCTTGTTAGTAAAAAAAACCAAACACCAAAGCTAGCACCTGCAGATTTTCATTTCTAGCGAAGAATTTCGCATTGTCTTAAAGCTCTTCGTTGACTAATATGCTAAGATATTTTTCTCACTTTAAGGAAACATCTATGAAACCTATTTTATACTTTGCAACCTCTCTATTTTGTTTGAGCATTGGCTCTGCGTGGGCTGATACTTCTGAAGAAGAAACTGGCAGCATGCCGCCTCTTCCTCCTTCTGTTGCTTATCAACCAGAAGCTGTAACAACAGAACCTAGAGGACTTATCACTCCTACTGTGGCTCCTAAAATAAATAACGGTCAAGACCTTTGGATTGATGCCGATTTCCTTTGGTGGAAGTCATACGTATCTGATTTTGATTATGCTCAAATTGACGGAAATACACTTTCTCCAAAGACGCAGTTTGAGCCCGGCTTTAAAGTAGGCACAGGAATGGACTTATACCATGATGGTTGGGATCTATACGTGCAATACACATGGCTACATCAAGGAGAAGTAAGTAATTCAGGAACGAGCACAGAGCCTGGATATTCTACTTTCATCGTTCCCTATGCACAAGGTGCAGACATCGGAGTCTTAAGTGCGATTTCAATCATGGATACCGCATCATGGAAAAGCTCTCAGTTCAACATCCTAGATGCAGAAACTGGAAGAGATTTCTTCATCAGCAAAAGGTTGACACTAAGACCTCACGTTGGAATGAAAGCTGCTTCTCTTTTCGAAAAAACAACAATCATTTATAGCGGCGATGGACCCGTCGAAACAGCAACCGTAGATCTTAAACAAAATCTATCTGGGATCGGAATTCGTGGAGGACTTGATACCGTATGGCATATCATCCCCTGCTTTGGTTTCTATGGAGATTTTGCTTTTACAGCTCTTTGGGGGAATTTCCACAACAGAGTTTTGAGCAAAGTCTCTTTAAGAGGCGTTGAAGAAAACCATCCCGCTAAAAAGAACTCCCAAGACATTATCCCTGTTTTTGAAGCAGGATTTGGGGTAACTTACATGGTATGGTTTAGCCAGCAACGCTATCAGCTTTATACAAGAGCTGGATGGGAAGAACAAATCTGGGTTGGATACAATAAGAATCTTGTAAATGGCCAATCAAACAGCAATGGCTCTTTGACCATGCAAGGTCTGACTTGGAAAGTAGGCTTTGTATTCTAATCACCTTTTTAAGGGGGCGAACCGATCGCTCCCTTATCATACCACTGTTTCAAATGCAAAATCGCATCTTCAACCTTCTTTGAAATCTCGTCTTGTTGCTCTTTTGAATCTCTTGAAGAATCCCAAGTAAAATGCAAAGGCTTTCCAAAAACGCAAGCTGTTTTCCCCCAGAGCTTCGGCAGCTTTCTATGGCACGACCAAATATCATAGGTACCATGCAAATAAGCAGGAATCACAGCAGCACCTGTTCTAGAGATCAACATCGCAATGCCTGGTTTAATGGGTCTTAAATTCCCATCTTTAGAGCGTGTTCCTTCTGGAAACATAATCAATTTCTTCCCTTCCCTCATCAATCGAACAATCGTTTTAAAAACAGCCACATCCTGCGCCTTTCCAGAAACGGGATGAGCGTTCAGTTTACGAATTAAAGAGCCGAATAAAAAGGGATCGAACAACGTCTTTCTAGCAAGGAAATGCACTTCGTAAGGAGTAGAAATAGAAAGTAGTGGCGGATCATAAAAAGAAGCATGATTTGCTGCTAAGATCGCAGCGCCAGGGTAAAAGTTTTCAGCTCCGTAGATCTTGTTCCTGTATAAGATCTTAAAAAACCAAAACACAGAAAATAGTATGATCTTATAAAGCAGATTGTTTGAGTTTGTAAGCCAGCCTTGCATCATTTCTTCTTGGTGAGGGTGTATTGTAAAAGCATTTCTATCACTTGATCAATTGAATACTCAGAAGTATCGAGCGTCCATGCATCTATGGGACACTTAAGAGGCGCGATTTCTCGAGAGCTATCTTGTTCATCTCGTTTTCGAAGAGACTCTATAACCTCTTCCAACTGGATAGCACTTGAAGGGTTTTTAGAAAGAAGTTCTAAGTAGCGTCTTTTACCTCGCACCTCTGGACTTGCGGTCAGAAAGAATTTCACATCTGCCTTTGGAAATACAACGGTTCCCAAATCTCTTCCTTCAAAAACAGAATCATGCGTTGCTGCATATTCTCTTTGAATCGGAAGAAGAAGCTCTCTGATCTCTTTAATGGCAGAGATTTTAGAAACAGCCTCGTTGATCTCTTTTTTTCTTATCTCTTCTGTGACATCAACGCCATGCACAAAGTACCGCTTTCCCTCTCCATGTTCCTGAATAGAAAAATGAAAATCTTTTAAACGACAAGTCAGCTCTTTTAAATCTTCGATATCGATCTTTTCTTGATGAATCCACCAAGACAAAGCGCGATACATCGCTCCGGTGTCAAAGAAAGAGAAACCGAGTTTTTTCGCAAGTAAGCGCGCTACTGTAGATTTACCTGTGCCCGAAGGCCCATCAATTGTAATAATCATCTATGGAATTGGAGGTAAAAATATACGACTGGGGTTGTAAGTAAAAGCGAATCAACCATGTCAAGCACTCCTCCAAGACCTGGAAGCGCATTGCTATCTTTAATTGCCGCATCTCTTTTAAGAAGAGATTCTGCCAAATCTCCAATCTGTCCTACAATCCCTATACACAAGCCTAAAAAGACAGCACCAAGTACCGGCAACGCAAAGAAACTAGGGAAAAATGCAGCTCCTGCCATACTAAAAAGAACGCTGCATCCCACAGCACAAATAAGACCAGCTACAGCGCCTTCTACCGTTTTTTTAGGGCTGAGTATTGGCGCAAGAGGCGTCTTACCCCAGAGTCTTCCGACAAAATACGCTCCAACATCAGTTACCTTGGTCACCAAGATCAAATAGACAAGCCACACTCTTCCATCCCAAGAAATCCCGCTAGAAGAAATCGGATAAAGAATAGCTAACATGAAACTTAAAGGAACTGCCACGTAACAAATTCCAAAAAACTCCACAGCCACATGTAAAATAGCATCAGTTGTTTCTTTAAAATGGACAAGGAAGAAAAAGGCAGCACCTACGGCTAGCACAATTTCTGGCAGTTGAGAAAACACCATCATCTTGTGAGCTAAGAAAAAAGCAACAACCTCGCACACCGCTACAATAATCATAGGTGTGAGAGCTGGCTGCAAAGATTTTGCTCTTACAAGTTGCACATACTCCCAAATCCCAACGGAGGCAAGGGCTGCAACAAAAATAACAAGTAACGCTTTAATCACTACGAGGTGAGAAAAGATCATCAAAAATGCAATGACTGCAATCGCGACTACAGAAACTGCCAATCTTCTATTTAAATCTGTTAAGTTCTTTCGTTTCATGGGCCTCCTAGTCTTCTCTCTCGTTTCTGAAATTCAAGAATCGCATCTAATAAATCCTTATGTTGAAAATCGGGCCACAAAACTTTTGTAAGGTATACTTCCGTATAAGACATCTGCCATAGAAGAAAGTTGCTCAGTCTTTGCTCTCCACTTGTTCGGATAAACAAAGAAGGATCTCCTAAAGAAGCTGTATCTAGATAGCTACTAATCAATTCTTCCGAAATCTGCTGCTTTACAATCGTTCCTGTTTCCAGATCGTTTGCTATTTTTTCAACAGCCCTTTTAATCTCATCTCGCCCACCATAGTTCAATGCCAAAACAAGTCGAATTTTTGAGCCTGAAGCGGTAGCTTTCTTCGTCTGCTCCAGCTCCTCTTGAACAAATCCTGGTAATCGAGAAAGATCCCCTATAGTTTCAAGTCTTACAGACTCTTCTACCATAGATCGCTTTTTTTTCCTTAAATAAAAAACAATCAGCTTCATAAGCTGATCGATTTCTTTCTGGGGTCTTGTCCAATTTTCCGTTGAAAAAGAATATAACGTTAAGACCTTAACGCCCATCTTTGAAGCAAAAGAAAGAATATCGGTGATTACATCAGCTCCTCGCCAATGACCATATATGGCAGGGAAACCTCGATCCTTAGCCCAACGTCTATTGCCATCCATGATGATCGCAATATGTTCAGGAATAGGCCCAAGAGAAACCCTAGCAATCTTAGCAGATAAATCCTCTTCTCTTTCTTCCTCTATAGCTAGTACATGCATCAGATTAAAACAACCTATGAATTTGAATTGTTTTTTCTCTTTGCGGACCATAAGAAATAAAGGAGATCTTACACTCACATAAGCCTTCTATTTTTTTAAGATAGGCCTTGGCATTTTCTGGGAGCTCCTCATACGAAGAAATATCCTTTGTAGACTTGAGCCATCCGGGCACCTTCTCATAAATAGGCTCTATTCTATCCCACTCAGGCGTCATAGCTGGAGGACAATCTATCACTTTCCCATCTAAGCGGTATGAAGTGCATACTTTGATCTCTGCAAGCTGATCTAACACATCGAGTTTCATAATAGCCATGGAGGTTGCCCCATTCCATCTCAATGCTTGTTTGACTAAAGGAGCATCAAACCAACCCATTCGCCTCTTTCTTTTGGTTGTCGTTGCAATTTCTCTAGCGTCTTCATTGCTTAAGAAAAGATCCGCTTCTTCTTGTTTTAACTCTGTTGGAAAGGGTCCATGCCCTACTCTTGTAGTAAACGCTTTGACAATCCCTACCACATGTCCTATTTCGGTGGGGCCTATTGCAGCACCTGCTGCGATCCCAGAAGCAAGAGTGCTGGCTGCTGTAATGTAAGGATACGTTCCAAATGTTTGATCTAAGTAGGAGCCATGGGCACCTTCTAATAAAACTTTTTTTCCAGCCTTAGCAGCTTCTGCTACATCTTTTTCTACTGTGAAGGAGATGTACGGTTTTAAAAAAGCACCATACTCTTTATACTTTTCCAAAAGAGGCTTTTCATCGATAAGTGGCTTTTGGAAAACGTGAGCAACTTCCCTGTTTTTTAGAGAAATAACTTGATGTAAGTGTTTTGTAAAATGAGGAAGATCTAGCAACTCTCCCACTTGGATCCCGATCCGGTTAGCCTTATCCGAGTAGCAAGGCCCTATCCCTTTTTTCGTCGTTCCAATGGAAAGATCCCCTTTCATCTCCTCTTGCCATCCATCGTAGTCTTTATGGTAGGGCATGATAAGATGAGCAAAGGCAGAGATATGAAGTCTTCCCAACAGAGAAAAACCCTGTTTTTCTAGAGCCTGTATTTCTCCTATGAGAGACTCTGCGTCTACAACGCAACCACCTGTTACGCAGCACTGGACATTCGGATAAAGAATACCTGACGGAATCAAATGGAACTTGAATTCCTTCTCTCCCACTACAATGGTATGGCCGGCGTTATTACCGCCTTGGGACCTTACGACGAAATCCGCCTTTTCAGACAAGATGTCGACAATCTTCCCCTTGCCCTCATCTCCCCACTGAATTCCTACAACAATTACGACATTCGGCATGAAGCCTCGTTTAAGTGAAAATAAGCAAATACTACAGGTAGCATAGCTGATCTGGGGAATTGAGTGGAATTTATTTTTACTTCGAAAGAGGCCCTACTGGCGTTTTGAATTTTTATTTAACTAGACAGAATCCTCGAAGGTGGATATCCTCTTCTATTTTCTAAACTCATTTATTTTATCTAAGGATCGTGCTACCTATGCAAAAGCAAAAAAGATGGCAACTTGTTCTGATTTTGGCTGTCACGGCTTTGACCATTTACAATATACTCCCTACAGTCTTTTTTTATACTAAACCTCTTAGCTCCCCTGTAAATGAAACAAGAGGAAACCAAGTCTCTACTCAGATCATAAAAAGAATCAATTCTCTTGAATCTGAGTCGATTAAATGGGTACATTCCTTTTGCCGCCTCCTTCAATTAAAGCCTCAATCTGTACAGCTAGACCCTCAAAATCCAGAAATCCTCGATGTAACCTTTTCTAGCAGCAGCGCAGCAACGACTTTTAGCCAGTTTCTTCCAAGAGCCGGAGCTCTTATTCCCTTTGCTCCTGCCCAGCTCAGTCTGTACGGAGATCTGCCGGACGCCTCTAGCAAAACCGTCAAAATCCAAAGAAAGATCCCCGTTCATTTCGACCCAAGTTCCGTTAGCTCTTTTTTTGAATTTGCTAACAAAATGAACGATCAAGGGCAAATATCACCCCTTTACCGTGCCTTAGTTAAAGATCGACTGCTACAAGTCTCCCTTTCTTTAGGTGGGATTTCTCAAAACGCTCAATCTGTTCAAGCTCTTATCGCCTCTCACGATCCTGTTTTGAACCAAGAACTTGCTTCTTCCATTTCCGATTCATTGAATTCTTTTGTTGCTTCCTTTGGAAATAACACAGAGATCGCTAAAAGATTTTTTTCCTCTTTCACACAAACAGAAAATGGAAACAAGCTTCAAACAGCAAAGAATTTAGTTACAAAACTTGAAGATGTCGCTAGCTCTATTCAAGAGCAAGCAAACTCACTATCTCAAGAAGAGTCCTCTTTAAAAAGCCAAGGAAAATACCTAGATTCTTCTCAAGTTCAGCTCAAACAAGTTCTGAGCAGCAAGGCATCCCAAATTGGAACCGCTGCGACTCTTGTTAAAAACAATCTCACTTCTTTCGCTCATGGATCTAGTCCTTTAACTTATGCTAATATCGGAGCTCTTTTACAAGTCAGCCCTGACAAGCTTTCTTTAGAAGGCAGAAACCCTTTCGTAGAATCCATTCAAATTGACTGGAAAAACGAAACCTTTTTCTTGAGTCTCTACAAAGATCTTACTCAAGCTCAGAGCCGTCTCGCTTCTGAAAACCCAAGAAATGCAGAAAGAGTTCAGCAATTTCTGTTCAATGAAATGGCTCTTTTAACTCGCCAAACAGAAGAGGCTGTAACACCTGTTGCTGGTGGTTATCAAATTGCACTCTCTGAGCTACCAAACAGCAAAAGCTTTTTAGCTTTCCGTCTGAGCTCGGTCGCCCAAGCTGGTGTTAGCGACATCAAATCATTGATCGCATCTTCTTGGCATCCAAAGCATGCAGATCTACAACCTAATGTGCTACCTGTTCTTGATTACGAATCTTATGCAACACTTCCTGCTGATCAAAAGACAGTGAGTTTAGTTGTCTATGCACCTGTCATGCAGTCTAAAGTTCCAGAAATGGGATTTCGCATGAATTCCATCTATGTAATTGCAAAAGGAATGGATCGCATCGTTAAAAAATTAGAAGAAGATCCTTCATCTCAGCAATCTCAACTCTTTATGCAAGATTTCCATAAGCTCAAAAGCTTGCTCCAAAGATCTGGCTATATGGGATATGAAGGTTCTTTACTCAGCGTCAGCAAAGAATTTGCAGGAGATTTCATCTTTGAATCCCCTGACTACTTCCAAAACGTACTCGCAGCTTCTAGAGAGAACTTTTCTGTCAAAGGGACAAAACGGTATGCGGTTCTCGAGTTTACAAATGTCGAGCAAAGAATTCTTACTGAAAACAAAATCGATACGCGCATTCATGAAGACTTGCTCAAGTGGAGAGACGATTACATTGCAGCGCAGCTAAGCATCAAAGGAGCTTCTAAGTTTGATGTTCCAAAGCCAACGCAAAATGCACTCCTCAGCAACCTTCATTTAAGCTTTGTAAAGTATTTCAGAGGAGATGATCGTAAAGTCCTTCATTGGGGCCTTGATCTATCCGGAGGAAAGACAATTCAAATTGAGCTCCGAGACTCAAATAACCGCGTTGTGACAAACGAAGCCGACATTAAGCAAGGCATGAACGAGCTTTATGCTCGTGTGAACAAAATGGGAGTTTCTGAAGTCAGCTTGCGTCAGGAAGGACATCTAATCACACTAGATTTCCCTGGTTCTCAAAACCTCTCCGCTTCCGATCTTGTAAAAGCTTCTTCCATGTATTTCCACGTGGTCAATGAGAAGTTCACAAACAACAACCCCATGCTTGCAAATGCAACTCGCACCTTCTTACAAGAAGTGTGGAATGAAGCTGTAATTAGCAACCGCACAGATGCAGAGCAAGTCAATATCATTGCCTGGAAACATCTTTACGGTGATGCACTCGATCCTTCTGTGATACAGCCTCGCAGCGAATCTGCAAGAATGCTCTATGAAAATGGACTCCGTCTTAGCAACCCTCTTGAGTCTTACTCATCGAACACGTTTGATGATACAAGGTCGCAAATCTCTATTTTTAGAGGTGATGATTATACTCAGTGGCATGGACAAACCCATCCTCTCTTGATTGTCTTCAAAAACTTTGCTCTTGAAGGATCAAGCCTTGAGAACGTACATGCATCGTACGATCCTTCCAGAGGAAATTTCCTATCTTTCAACATCAAAGGTTCTTTCACGTCTAAAGACGGACTAAAAATTGATCCTAGATCTGATCTTCAATCTTGGACTCTTCCCTTTTCTAAAGAGAAGATTGCAGGGACTTCTAATGGGAAATACTCCCGTAACTTAGGATGGAGAATGGCTGTTGTTCTAAACGGAACAATTGTGAGCGCTCCAACGCTTGATTCTGCTCTAAAAGACAGCGCCATGATCACTGGAAGTTTCTCTCAAAGAGAGATGAACCAGCTCGAAGCTGACTTGAAAGCTGGATCTTTGAGCTTTATGCCTAAAATCCTATCTGAAAAGAACGTCAGCCCAGAACTCGGTGGCAAAGAAAGATCGCTCGGTATATGGGCTACTTTCATCGCTTTAGCTCTTGTTTTAGCAGTAATGACTACTTACTATCGCTTTAGCGGCGTCATTGCCTCTATCGCTGTTGTCTTCAACTTGCTCATCATGTGGGCAACACTGCAAAACATCGAAGCAACTTTAACCTTGGCAAGTTTGGCAGGTCTTATTTTAACAGTCGGTATGGCTGTTGATGCAAACGTTCTTGTCTTCGAAAGAATTCGAGAAGAGTTTGCTGTAACTGGAAGAATTGCATCAGCTGTACACGCAGGTTATAAAAAAGCTTTCTCAGCTATTTTAGATTCGAACGTGACAACATTGATTGCTGCCTTAATCCTTCTGAACTTCGATTCAGGTCCTATTAAAGGATTTGCCGTCACCTTGATCATCGGTATCGTTTCTTCCATGTTCACAGCTTTATTTATGACAAAGTACTTCTTTGCTGGTTGGATCCAAAATCCAAACAATAGCTCCTTGACCATGATGAACATATTTAAAGCAAAGAACTTCAATTTCTTAAAGTATGCTCCTCATGCAATTGCGATTTCTGCTCTATTTATTGTAGTAGGTGGCGCTCTTGCAATAAAAGACAAAAGCTCTTTACTCGGTATGGACTTTACAGGAGGCTATGCTCTGAACCTAGAGTTAACTCCTTCTTCAGAGGGTCACTACAGACAAGCAGTAGAAAGAGCTTTGGTGAAATCTGGCGTTAAACCTCAAGAGATTCAAGTAAGAGAGCTGTCTCCTTCAAACCAAGTGCGTATCTTCTTAAGTAGAACACTTGACTCTGCAGGAAGACCTTTAGAAGCCGCTAATGCTAAAGACACCGCTGCAAAAATTGAATGGGTCGTTTCTTCTTTGCAAGCAAATCATGTAGCCATAGAAAACTCTTCTATTGAAACAGCTTCTCAAAACTGGTCGGAAGTCAGCGGTCAAATGTCTGAAACGATGAGAAATAGCGCGATCATAGGTCTTCTTATCGCTCTAGTTTGCATATTTATCTACATTACAATCCGCTTTGAGTTCAAATACGCGATCAGCGCCACAATCTGTCTTGCCCATGACATCTTGTTTACGCTCGCTGCCATTGGCCTATTGCATGCCCTTCGGGTTCCTGTGCAAATAGATCTCAATACGATAGCGGCTTTAATGACAATCATTGGATACTCTTTGAATGATACGATCATCGTCTTTGACCGAATCAGAGAAGATTCTATTCACATGAAAAAATCTGCTTTCACACAAGTCATTAACCATGCTTTGAATGTAACGCTCAGCAGGACCATTATGACATCCGGCACTACGCTGCTTGTTCTAATCCCCTTGATTGCACTTGGGGGCAGTACAATTTTCGGATTTGCTTTAGTCATGGCGATCGGGGTCATCTTTGGAACCCTGTCTTCTTTGTTTATCGCAGCTCCGAGCATGCTGTTCTTTCATAAAAAAGAAAAAAATGGTCAACAAAAAATAGCACTTAATGGCTCCAGCCATTAAGGTATAATATGGTTAAAAAAGAGCTAAGATAGGGTTCCCATCTTAGCTCTTCCCTTGCTGATACACTAACATTAAAGGATCTACATACATGTCGCACCCCATCTGGATATATCCTAAGACCGATCCAACTTGGGTACAGACTATCATCAAAGAATTCAGCATTCACCCTGTTACCGCAGAAGTATTAGCTTCTCGTGGGTTTACAAGTGTGGAGCAGATCCATGAATATCTCTACGCTAAGCTTCCTAACCTCCACGACCCTCAGCTTTTTCCTGACATGGACAAGGCCGTTGAACGTATTTTTCATGCTATAAAAAACCATGAACCCATCTTGATCTATGGAGACAATGATGTAGACGGGATGACTGGAACAGCGCTTCTTACTGAGTTTTTTCGCTATGTAGGCGGACGCGTGTTTTTCTATGTATCCAATAGAGCTTCCCTTAAATTAAGCCCCATTCATGATGCTTTGGACTACGCTAAGAAAAACGGGTGCAAACTTCTGATTACAGTCGATTGCGGCATTACAGCTGCTGCTGAAATTGCAAGTGCTATCGAAGAAAACATCGATGTCATTATCACAGACCACCATGAACCAACAGCGAAACTACCCCACTGCATCGCTACTTTAAATCCAAAACTGCTCAATAGCACCTATCCTGACCGCAACCTTACAGGTGTTGGAGTCGCATTTAAGCTGGCTCATGCTTTTACAAACTTCTTATCGGCTCAAGAAGAATTTAGTCCTCCCAAAATAGATTTAAAAAAATACCTAGACCTCGTTGCTCTTGGAACCATCGCTGACATGGGTTCTTTAATTGGAGAGAACCGAATTTTAGTTCGTTATGGACTCAAACAACTCCGCAAAAATAAACGCCTCGGCCTTGCTAAGCTTTTTTCTGTGTGTGATGTAAAACCGGGAGAAATTTCCCCTATTGATATCGCCTCAAAAATAGCTCCGAGACTCAATAGCTTAGGAAGAATTGCTGACCCCATTAAAGGCGTCGAGCTCTTGCTCATTAGGGATCCTGTAATGGCCGAAGCTCTTGCCAAGGAACTTGATTTAAACAATTCTGAAAGACAGAAAATTGAGAGAAAGAACGCAGAAGACATAGAAAACTATATTGCTGAAAACCCTCAAATTCTCAAAGAAAAAGCTTTGATTCTTGTTTCTGATAAATGGCATCCGGGGATTATTCCGATCATTACAGCGCGTATTGCAAAGCAATACAATCGCCCGACCATTATCATTGCCATTGATAACGGTGTTGGAAAAGGCTCCATTCGAACCATCCCAGAGTTCCCACTTCTTACTCATCTAAGAGACAATGCCTCTTTATTAGAAAATTTTGGAGGGCACGATTTTGCTGCCGGGCTTTCTATCAAAGAAGAGAACATCGAAGAATTTAAACAGAATTTCATTGCCGCTGCAAATGCGAAGCTACAAGACCAAGACATCATCACAAAGCTCTTTATAGATGCTAAGATCCACTTTAAAGATCTCACCTTTGATTTCATGGAATCTTTGAACTTGCTAGAGCCTTTTGGCAACGAAAATCCATCGCCTGTTCTTTACTGCCAAGCCAAGCAAATTTGGCCACCTAAGGTTGTTGGGAAAACACACTTAAAGCTCTATTTAGAACAAGATGATCGCTTACTTGAAGGGATCGGTTTTGGAATGGCAGAGAAAAAAGGGATGCTCTCTAAAAAGAATCTTACCTTGCATATCGCCTTTACTCCTCACATCAATAACTTCTTAAACAAGTCGAGTATTCAGCTCCAGATACGAGACATTCAAATCATAGAAAATTCCAAATGAACCAGTGCTCTATTCATAACGTAGCATTCGGAGGAGATGGGGTTGGTAGGATCTACGGACTTGCCGTCTTTGTTCCCTTTACACTTCCTGGTGAGCTTGTTGAAGTAGACATCATTCAAAAAAAGAAAAATTTTGCGAAAGCTAAACTACAGACCATTGTAGAAAAAAGTCCCGATCGTGTCACTCCTCCTTGTCCCTATTTTGGAAAGTGTGGAGGATGTCAGTTGCAGCATGCTTCGTATCGGTTGCAACTGGAGCTCAAACAAAAGTTTGTGCAAGATTCTCTAAGAAGAATTGGGAATATTCATTATCCAGTTCCTCCTGTCACCCCTTCATCCACTCCTTTTGGATATCGCAGACATATTTCTCTTAAGCTAAAACTCTCAGGTAAATCGTTCAAATTAGGCTTTACAACAGTAGATGGGTCTCATATTCCTGTTAACTCATGCCTATTACTTGAAGCTGATGAAAAGAACCATCCGATCATCCCCTTTTTACAAGATGTTTTTTCCAAAGTAGATCCTACACTTCCTCTTTCTGAGTCTATCATAAAAATCATCAAGCACTCTAAAGAGCGCTATCTCATTACTTGCAGCCTTCTTTCCCCTATTCCTGTTAAAGAACAAGAGCGTCTCAAAAATACACTCTCATCCAATCCTTCTATTGCTGGATGGATTTTAAAGACACCTACGCAGCTTTTAGAATCTGGCGATATAGGCCCATCCTTCATTCATAACGATCTCACCTTTACTTACTCTCCTTTTGGATTTGTGCAAAACCATCCTGAGCAAAGTGGCCTCATCTACGATTGGACTCTTAAATCTAACAGTCATAGTAAGAAAATTTTGGATCTGTATTGTGGGATAGGGATTTCTAGCCTTCTTTTAGCTAAAGATGGAAAAAAAGTAATAGGGGTCGAATTGAACCCTATATCGATAGAGCTAGCTAATCAAAATGCTAAGCAAAACCACATAGAAGACGCTGAATTCGTCTGCGACTCAGCAGAAGGAGCCACGCGCAAGATACTTAAATCTTTCAAACCAGATGCCCTTATACTCAATCCTCCCAAAGCAGGCATTGCTCCAGAGATACTCAAAGAGCTCAAAAACTCATCGATTGAAGTGATTACGTATATATCGTGCAATCCGCCAACTCTTGCAAGAGACTTGGCTCATTTGGCTTTAGAAGGATTTGAATTAGATGATCTTCAGGCTTTTGATATGTTTCCGCAAACAACTCACGTTGAAGTGACGGCTAGGCTTGTGCGTAAAAAAATCACCGCCCATTTAGCGTAAACCAAATGGGCGGTAAAAACAAAAAAGAAGTAGTTTTGTATTAAACTACTTCTGTACCACTTTCGCTAGAGCTTAGATAAGTCTCTCTATAGAGCTGGATATCACTTGAGTGAATAACCCATGCTGCTCCCTTACGAGAAGCCTTTAGAAGACCTACTCTAGTAGCGTAATAAATTTTCTGAGCTGGGACGCCAAGCATCTTTGCTGCTTGGTTCACAGAGAAGAAACCTTTTTGGTTGTCAAAAAGAAGCTCTCCATCAAACATCGATTTAGTTCTTGAATACTTTTGCTTTCTGTACGACTCGAGATCATCTAAATCAATAGTCCATCTTGTTGTGTCTTTATAAGCTTTTAGTTTTCTTTGCTTAATCGCAACGTAAATAGCTTGTCTAGTTACATTGTTGATCCTAGCAGCTTCCGTAATAGAAACAACTTTCTTGCGAGATGAATCGCCAGCAGTTTCCATGCCAGTAAAATGATTGTTTTCCTTCTCCATTTTTTGGTCCTCTGTGTCAAAAATTATAAAATATAACTTTTTTCTTCTAAAAAAATTTATAACCTAGTAACACTTTATTCTTTAGGTAAGAAATATTTTTTATTTCTTCTTACATTTTAGTGTCACATGTTTTTGCTTTGATTAATAATTTTGACATAAAATTGAATTTAAATCAAGGTTTTGCTTGTTTTATTTCACAAAAAAATAGAAAAAACCACCATTACTGAAGCAACCTGCTGTTTTTAATAGATTTAAAGTTTAGCGTTGATTTATGCTCAATTTAAGAATACCTATTACGAGGAAACGATGCTCTATAGAATCTTCTTTTTATTCCTTCTTTGCCTGCAGTCCCTTTGCCTTGCTAAGCCCCCCTCCCTGACCCCTCAGGATACCAAAAATAAGATTCAGGAGATCCTAAGGGCTCATGTGAGCTATCAAAAGCTTTCTGAAGAGCTCATTCAAAGAACTTTTACGAACTATTTAGATGAAATAGACCCTTTAAAGACGTATTTCCTTGAAGGTGAAGTGCTTGAGTGGTCGTCTCCCTCACAAGAACTCTTGCAGCAAACGCTACAACATGTTCAGCAAGCGGACTTTACGGACTTTATGACCCTCCACGCATCCATAGAAAAGGCCATTGCCCGTAGAAATACCCTCGAAAATGACATTTCTAAGATGGATATGCCCAAACAGGTCAAACCTTCCGAATTTAAGGATTTAACCTGGGTTAAGACCGAAGAAGAGCTTAAAAATAGGATTTTACGCATTAAGGCCCTGCAGCTAGAAACGGCCGAAAAACTCAGTAATTCCGACAAAGAGCAGTTTCTCCTCAAACTACAAAAAAGAAGGCTAAATCGCGAAGAAGAGCTACTTGGCAAATCAGCATCAGAAAGAACAAAAACCGTTCTAGCTTATGTACTTAAGTCAACAAGCGCCTCTTTAGATTCTCAAACCGCCTATTTTACCCCATCAGAAGCCAACCAGTTCATGATCCAAGTTCAGCAAAAGCTCTATGGAATCGGAGCTCAGCTGAAAGATGACCTCAACGGCCTTACTATTATGAGACTTTTAGATGGCGGCCCAGCCGGCGCTGATAATAAGCTAAAGCTCGGCGATAAAATTATTGCAGTCGATAAAGAGCCTATTGTTGGAATGGAAATTTCTGACGCTGTAGAACTCATTCGCGGACAGCAAGGAACACCTGTACAGCTCACCGTTCTTAGAAAGACCGGAAGCGGCGAATCTGAATCCGAAGACAAGCTCGAAATTGAGATCATCCGCGGAGAGGTTGTTTTAAAAGAGTCTCGCCTAGAAACCTCCGAACACCCTTTTGGCGATGGCCATATTGCAATTGTTCATCTATTTTCTTTCTATCAAGATAACAGCACATCGTCAGCCAAAGACATTGCTAAAGCCTTAGATGATTTTAAGAAAAACCATAATCTTAAAGGGGTCATTTTAGACCTTCGCAATAATTCCGGAGGAGTCTTAAATCAAGCTGTAGCAGTAACAGGACTCTTTATAGATAAAGGCGTTGTTGTATCTGTAAAAGACAACTCGGGAGCCATTCAGCGACTTCGCAATTTAGAAGAAAAGAAACAATGGGATGGACCTCTTCTTGTTCTTACTAATAGAGCAAGCGCCTCTGCTTCTGAAATCGTTGCACAAACCCTTCAAGAATACGGAAGAGCCTTTGTTGTCGGCGATCCAGAAACCTTTGGAAAAGGAACCTTTCAAACCTTTACTTTAGAGTCTTCTAACTATGGTAAAGTAAACCCTAAGGGAGAGTTTAAAGTCACAAGAGGTCGTTACTACACAGCGTCCGGGAAAAGCCCCCAACTTGTAGGCGTGATTGCAGACATTCAAGTTCCTGGAGCTTTTTCTCAGATGGAATTTGGTGAAAAACACTCTAAATTCCCTGTTTCTACAGACCAAATTGCCTCTAGTTTAGAAGATGATCTTTCTGATCTTTCTACCTTCCACCAGATCCAATTACAAAACCTCTACCATTCAGGCAGACAAACAGTTTTATCAACCTATACCCCCTATTTAGAAACGTTGAAGGCCAACTCTTCTAAAAGGATCGAAGCTGATAAAAACTATCAAAGTTTTCTAAAAGAGATTGCTAAAACAGAAGAAGGCAAAGAGCCTTTAGAATTGTTTGGACAAAACGATCTTCAACTGACAGAAGCAATCAACGTCATGTCTGATCTGATTTACCTCTCAAATACCTCAAAACGATAATTTACTATTAACAAAAAGCCCTTATGAATTTCATAAGGGCCTTTTTATATGTCATCTTAAAATTTTAATAGCTTCTAGCCTCTAGAATCAACCCTTGCATTCTATGTTCTAAGTGGTACAATTATCGTCTACTTTCTAACAAGGATTTGCATTCTATGACAGTACGCGTACGCATAGCCCCCTCTCCAACAGGTGACCCTCATGTGGGAACCGCTTATATGGCCCTTTTCAATCTTATTTTTGCTAAACATTTTAAAGGCACATTTATCTTAAGGATTGAAGACACAGATAGAACCAGATCAAGACCTGAATATGAAACAAGTATCTTTGATGCCTTAAAATGGGCAGGGATCACTTGGGATGAAGGTCCTGATGTCGGTGGAGCCTACGGCCCTTATAGACAATCTGAAAGAACGGCTATCTATCAAGAATACTGCCAAAAACTGATCGACCAAGGTAAAGCCTATAAATGCTTTGCAACACCTGAAGAGCTCTCTGAAATGAGAGAAATGGCAGCAAAACTTGGACAAAGAGCTGGATATGATAGACGCTACAGAAACTTAAGTGCCGAAGAAGTTGCTAAAAGAGAAAAAGAAGGACAACCTTTCGTCGTCCGCTTAAAAATCCCTCTGACTGGAGAATGTGTTTTTGAAGATGGGATCAAAGGACGTATCACTTGCCCATGGGCTGATATCGATGACCAAATTCTTTTAAAATCAGATGGCTTTCCTACTTACCATTTGGCAAACGTCGTAGATGATCACCTTATGGCAATCACTCACGTGATCCGTGGAGATGAGTGGATGAGCTCTACTCCTAAGCACATCATGCTGTATGAAAGCTTTGGATGGACTCCTCCTGTTTTTATGCACATGCCTCTTCTTCTTGGGAAAGATGGCAAAAAACTCTCTAAAAGACGCAATCCAACTTCTATCTTCTTCTATAGAGACAGCGGCTACCTCCCTGAAGCCTTTTTGAATTTCATGTCACTCATGGGATACAGCATGAAAGCTGACAAAGAGATGTACTCACTGGATGAAATCATCGAAGAATTTGATCCAAAAAGAATCGGTGTATCCGGAGCTTTCTTTGATGTTCAAAAACTCGATTGGCTCAATCAGCAACACTTAATTAAAACAATTCCTGAAGACAAACTTTGGGGAAGAATCCAGAAGTGGGCCTTTAATGAAGAGTTCATGAGCAAGCTCATGCCTCTATGTCATACGCGCATTAAAACGTTTTCTGACTTCATTGAACTCTGTGGTTTTTTCTTCATCCACCACTTAGGATATACAGACGAGCTTCTCTGCCCTACTGGGGTCTCCAAAGAATCCGTTTCTTTTGCACTCCAGTCGATCATTTGGAGTTTGGATGAGCAAGAAAATTGGGGCAAAACAGGCATTGAAAAAGCCTCTCGCGATGTTGCTGAAGTATTTGGCCTCCATCACAAAAAAGCGATCATCCCTATGCTCTACGTAAGTCTTACAGGAAAAAAACAAGGACCTCCTCTTTTTGATTCTGTTGAGATCTTAGGAAAAGATCGTACAAGAGCAAGACTTTTGAATGCGATTGAGTTTTTAGGTGGAATCTCAAATAAGAAGATGGACCTTTTGACAAAAGCATGGGCTAAAAAAGACGGGAAAGAGTTGATCGTTTAATAATAAACGATCACTCTTCTACTGTGTACCCTTCTTTATCTACGTCAGAAATGATGTAAGAAGGAGTGTAGCCACTTTGAGCGCAGCCAGCTAATACCAAGACGAGAAAAAGCAGGATCAATCCTTTCATACAGCAGGGTCCTTATCGATTGTAAAGTACTATAGTTTTTTTATTTAACCTTTTTACCAACTTTTGTCTATGAGTAACTTAGAAAACACAAAAAAAACTCTTCCGCAGCACTATAGTAAGACAGATCCTTACTGCGTTGTTTTGAAAGAAAAAGCCGTTTTATCCCATCCTAACTCCTCGAAAAAGACATATCACATTTCTTTGGATATCAAAGGATCCGATCTGATCTTCCATCCTGGAGACTCCATCGGTGTTCTTGCTCAAAACGACCCAGAGCTTATTAAAAGATTTCTCTCTCTTTTGAACTGCCCTCCTACAACACCTATCATCGATCCCAGATCTCAAGTAGAGATGACATCCGAAGACTACCTGCTTAAAAAAGTAAATCTTTCAAGAGTCAACACTCCGCTGATTAGATACATTGCTGAAAAAAACAAAAATGAAGAACTTTTACGACTACTGCAACCTGAAAACAAAGTAGCTCTTTCAGAGTTTCTCCTTGGCAAAGACTTAATTGATATCATTGAGCTCTTAGCTCAAGAACCTCTTGTATTGCAAGACATCGCTCAGTTCTTTACACCTCTTCTTCCTCGTTTTTATTCGATCAGCTCTTCTTTAAAAACGCATCCTGATGAGCTTCATCTTCTCGTAGCGCTTCTATCCTATCCTCATGGTGATGAAGTCCGCTATGGTGTTGCAAGCCACTTTCTATGCCATTTAGCAACTGAATCAAAAACCTCTATTCCAATCTACGTACAACCTGCAGCTCACTTCAAACTCCCTGACGACCCCGCTGCAAACATCATTATGATTGGACCTGGAACTGGTGTTGCGCCTTATAGAGCCTTTTTGCAAGAAAGACTCTCAAGCAAAGCAACAGGTAAACATTGGCTCTTTTTTGGAGAGCGCAATCGCGAATATGATTTTCTTTACAAAGACTATCTACTAGAGCTTGAAAAGCAAGGGCATCTTAGACTTGATACCGCTTTTTCTAGAGACCAAGAATCTAAAGAGTATGTACAACATAAGCTTTTAAAGCATTCTGAAGAGATCTGGAATTGGATTTCAAATGGCTCTTACCTCTACGTCTGCGGCGATGCCACTCGCATGGCAAAAGATGTTGAAGCTACACTGCTTTCCATCATCGAAAAGTATGGCAATCTCTCTGAACATGATGCTAGAGCCTATCTAAAGAACATGAGACACTCCAGACAGTACATGACGGATGTTTACTAACACCTATCCTTCCGCGGAAGGATAGGATCAACTATTGCTGTCCTTGTAGGGAAGGATACCCTATACAACTCCTATAGATTCCAGGTAATGACCGGGCATCTTTCTGCTAATTCATAAGACGTTGCAAATTGAATATGATCCCATTTAGGAAGCTCAGACACTTTGGGGAAATAGTAAATCAAATCCGAGTCTTTATACACTTCTAAAGTAGGATGATCCCAAACAGGCTTTATTACACGGTATAGATCTTGTACTCGAACATAAGGAGTTGCAAGTGCCTGAGCCACTCTCCATTTAAAGGCATGAAATCCCATCCCTTCTCTTCCTTCAAGAACGCTATTTAAATCTTCTTTTACTTCTGGAGAGCTAAAAACACGCAGTGTGAGACGTCCTCTATTTTTCAGCGTTTTTTTCACCTGCTGAAAAAAATGATCCACCCTTCCTTGAAAGACATTCAAAGATCCATCACCAATCACAGCATCAAACTCAGGTCCAAAAGGAAGATCTGCCCAGTCACCAAGAACTGCATGAGAATGGTGCACTTCAATCATCTTAGGATTATTATCCACAGCAACTCTTGCAAGAGACAGAAGTTCAGGAGTGACTCCAAGCAAAAGTGTTCTTGCATTTGGATTAAGGCTCCTTCTAAACATCTCCACATCTTCAGGAGATGGCCTTAAAGGAGCTGTCCACTCATGAAACCTTTCTGAGATTTTACCCCACTGATCCATAACCCTACTTAATCAAATACGCGGTTTGGATTCTTTTCTCTGCATGAGATCTCTCAAGCGCGAGCTGTATCAACTTATCAAGCAAATCTGAATACGAAAGCCCACTTGCTTGCCACAATTTTGGATACATACTGATCTGTGTAAACCCAGGCAGTGTATTGATTTCATTGACAAAGAGCTTACCTTCGTCTGTAAGGAAAATATCCACTCTACCCATTCCTTCACAACAAAGAACCTGAAACACCTCTACGGCCATCTCTTGTACTTGTTTGGTCATTTCAGGAGATAAAACTGCAGGAATCTCAAGAAGCGCTCCCTTCTCATCCAAATATTTAGCTTCATACGAATAGAATTCATGTTGAGGGATGATTTCTCCTGGAATGGAAGCGATGGGATGTTCGTTACCAAGAACAGAACACTCAATCTCTCTTCCTTTGATGTACTCCTCTACTATGACTTTTCTATCATATAAAAAAGCTTCATCCAGCGCTTTTTCAAACTCTTCTTTGGATCGAATTTTAGAAACACCCACAGAAGACCCAGCATTCGCAGGCTTCATAAAAAAGGGAACTTTTAAAATGCTAGCGCAGTGCTCATAAGAGTACTGCTCTTTTTTATGAGCAGGTATTACAAAAAAATTACCAATCGGAAGTCCTGCATCACGAAGAAGACGCTTCATTACGTCCTTGTCCATTCCAACAGCAGAGCCTAAAACTCCAGCTCCTACAAAAGGAATATCTGCCATTTTAAACAGTCCTTGGATGGTTCCATCTTCTCCAAAGCTACCATGGAGTACCGGAAAAATAACTTCAATGGGAGCTGAAGAATCAGATGATGATAGATGAACTAAATCACTCCCCTCTTTTTTAGGAACGATCGCCACAGACTTTTGATTGCTAAAGTCTTCTAGAGCCTCTCTTAAATGCCAAACTCCATTTTTGTCGATGTTGATTAAAACGGGTTCGTACTTTTCCTTATCAAGGGCCGCTACTACACTTTTAGCTGACAAAACAGAGACTTCATGTTCACACGACTTGCCACCAAATACAACTCCGACTCGAATCTTGCCCATAAAGCTCATCTCCTGCTACAATTTTTCTCACAAAGATAATGAGTTCCCTTTTCTATGCAAAGCTTTCTTTTCGTTAATGCGTTCTTTGAAGAGGAGCTAATCAGCACTTCTTCTTTCACACCTTTGCAACACTTAGAAAAGCATCCTGTGTATTTTCAATTGCAGTACCTCGCTTGCCTTGTAGCTGAAGACTTTGAAACCCCACTTCTTTCTCATGCTCCTTCTCTTCAATATCTAAATCATTTAAAAAGTCTTGGCTTTAACGTTCCCACCTATGCACTTCTTTCGGACCTTCCCACTTCAAAGGCTTCCCTTTCTTCTTGGGGCCCTTCAAAGTCTCTTCAAACTTGGGCTTTAGAAAAAAACATCTCTTACCAAATCCCCCCTCTTGATCTTGTAAAAAAAATACAGTCGAAGGAGTTTTGTTTTAAAAGCTTCCCACAGTTAGAGGGATCTGCTCTTATCTCTTCTTTAGAAGAGCTCACCTCTTGGTGGAGCTCATTTATTGGTCCTAAAGTACTCAAGACTCTTTATGGCTCTTCAGGAAGAGGTCATCACATTTCGTATGATGATGATCTATCTAAGGCTTCTGCTTTTCTTAAACGCAATCCAACTGTGATTGGTCAGCCTTGGGTAGAAAGAGTTTTGGATTTTAGCACGCAGTGGGTCATTCAAGAAGATGGCTCATTTTCTTATGTAGGAGCTACCGTTTGTGAAAATTCCTCTCGTGGGATTTATCTTAAAAGCATCGTAGGCCCAAGTGATCTTTTGTTCAAAGATAACCTCCACTTTTTAGAGGAGCATCTTACGTTTGCAAAAAAAGCAATTAAGCAGCTGGCTGCTCTTTCTTTTTTCGGAAATGTTGGCTTTGATGCCTTTGTCTATCTAGATCCCGAAACAAAAAAAACGAAACTATTTCCTATTGTAGAAATCAATGCGCGCAAAACAATGGGATGGGCTGCACTCCAAATTGCAAAAAAACTTGCAAAGCATGATTTGCTTTCAATTAGCTATCAATCAAATGAAGAAAATCTCCTAGGATTACTCCCTTCACACAAAGCTTCTGCCCTCTTTCCAAAACAACTTGTTTTAAATTCGATTTCTCGTTAAGACTGTACTAGAGAGATGCAAGGAGAGCACTATGGAAATACTGAGAATTAAAGGCGGAGTTCCTCTTGAAGGTAGAGTGAAAGCAGCCGGAGCTAAAAATGCCGTTACAAAAATCCTTGTTGCATCCCTTATCTCTGATAAGCGCTGTACTTTATACAACGTTCCAAACATCGCAGAAGTTGAAGTCACTGTTGAGCTCTGCAGAGAAATCGGATCCGAAATTCATTGGGACAGAAAAGAAGGCGTTTTAGAAATTGTCACCAAAGATCTTAAGTCTTGTCACATTCCTCAACGTTTTTCTGGATCAAATCGCATTCCTATTTTGATGTTAGGCGCACTTTTAGGCCGCACTGATGAAGACATCATCGTTCCAACAGCTGGTGGCTGCAAAATAGGTAAACGCCCTGTTGATTTCCACATTGAGGCTTTGCAAAAGCTCGGCGCTGAAATTGAATATCGCGTCATGAAAAAAGAAGGCGCTTACTTTGCAAGAGCGCATCAGGGACTTAAAGGCACAGTTATTCAGCTCAACTTCCCGTCTGTTGGAGCCACAGAAAATTCCATCTTAGCAGCCGTAAGAGCGAAAGGCACAACTGTTATTAAAAATGCGGCGATTGAACCTGAAATCCTCGACCTCATTTTATTCTTACAAAAACTCGGAGCCAACATCTGCGTCGACGTCGATAGGACTATCCGCATTGAACATACAACTCAGTTTTATGATGTAGAACATACTGTTTTAACGGACCGCATTGAAGCTGCCTCTCTTGGCATGGCAGCAATCAGCACAAAAGGCAGAGTCTTCGTTGAAGGCGCGCAACATCAAAACATGATCACTTTCTTGAATAAGATCCGAGAAGTTGGTGGTGGATTCAACGTAAAAAATGATGGGATTGAGTTTTTCTATAATGGGCCTCTTAAAGGTGGCGTTCATATTGAAACCGATGTTCATCCAGGTTTTGCAACAGACTGGCAACAACCCTTTGTTGTTCTTCTAACACAAGCAACCGGCTTTTCTACGATCCATGAAACAGTCTATGAAAATCGATTTGGCTATACTGAGACTTTGAATCAAATGGGAGCGAACATTGAACTTTCTACCCACTGCTTAGGGGGGAAACACTGCCGCTACGCCTCTCAAGGATACCACCACAGCTTGATTGTCAGAGGCCCTACGCCGCTGACTGCCAAAGAGATCGTCATCCCTGATCTAAGAGCTGGCTTTGCCTATGTAATGGCAGGCCTCCTTAGCCAAGAAGAAACTATCATCTCCGGCCTTGCCTATCTAGATCGAGGCTACGAAAACCTGACAGGCAAACTCCAATCTCTTGGAGCAAACATCACAAGAGAGCTAAAAGACGGGTCCAAAGCCAAGGAAAAGACAGCTGAGCTTCTACGGACCCCGGCAACCGCCAAATAGCTTTTACTTATATATTTAACCTTGAAAAGCATTCAATTCCAAGATAGAATGCTTTTCAAAATATATAAACAAAAGCTAATTTTAGTGATTTCAAACTGGCGCCGCATTCAATTACAGAACTTTACCTCTTGGGACAAGCTAGTTTCCTATTTGAACCTGCCTGAAGAAATTAGGGGAAAAATACTAAAAAAATCTACATTTCCTTTAAACCTTCCCTTGCGCCTTGCTGCAAAAGCAGAAAAAGGCATCTTAAATGATCCGATTGTAAAACAATTTTTACCCTCTTTAGAAGAGTTAAAGCCAAATTCAAATTTTGTCTTAGATCCGGTCCAAGATGCTATTTTCCGAAAACAAAACACCCGCCTTCTACAAAAATACAAAGGCCGGGCCCTTTTGATTACAACAAGTGCCTGCGCCATGCACTGCAGATACTGCTTTAGAAAGAATTTTGACTACGAAGCGCAAAATAAAGAGTTTTCAAAAGAGCTTGAAATCATAGCTCAAGACGCTTCTTTAAAAGAGATCATCTTAAGTGGAGGGGATCCTCTTTCTTTAAGCGATGAAGTACTGCAAAAGCTGCTAAGTGAATTGGATGCAATTTCTCACATCAAAAGGATCCGCTTTCATACAAGATTTCCTGTTGGTATTCCTGAAAGGATTGATGAGTCTTTTCTCTCTCTTCTTGCCTCGATAAACAAACAGATCATCTTTGTGATCCATGTCAACCATCCAAAGGAGCTTGATAGTGACATTTACGCAGCGATGAAAAGTATTCAAAAGCTTGGGATACCAGTCCTCTCTCAATCCGTTTTACTACAAGGAGTCAACGACTCCGTCCCTGTTTTAAAAGAGCTCTTTGAAAATCTTTCGGATCACGGAATCCTCCCCTACTATCTACATAAGCTAGATCCTGTACAAGGGTCTGCTCACTTCGATGTGCTCGAAGAAGAAGGCAAAGCTCTCATGAAAGAGCTCTCTACCTGTCTTTCTGGCTACGCCCTTCCTAAATTTGCAAAAGAAGAGCCAAAAAAACCATCCAAAACTCTAATTTCTTTTTTTTAATTTTTCTCCTATGATCACCCCTTAACCAACCAATTGCTCTGGCTACTATGTTTTCTTTTTTAAAATCTTCTTCCATAGGAAAAAATCTACTCATCCTTTGTTTCACTCATTTCATTGTCGATTCTTTCACTGGCATTTGGCCCATTTACAAAACAATCTGTGGCATCGATATTGAAAAAGCAGGACTTATTGCCGGCATCAGCGGTTTTATCGGGGAAGGGCTACAAATCGTCTTTGGATATTTTTCTGATAAAGGTCTTCGTAAATACATCCTCCTTTTTGGACTTCTCATCAGCTCTTCGATTGTCTGGATCACCTATGCAGAAGGGCTTTTTGCTTATTTCTTGATCCTTCTTTTTCTAAACATTGGCTCAGGATCTTTCCATCCTGCAGCTGTTGGTTATGCCGGATCGTTAACAGTCTCTCATAAAGCAAAGTCCATTTTACTGTTTGCTGCTGCTGGCCTTTGTGGTCTAGCGTGCTCTCAGATCGTTTTTACCAAAGTAATTTCCGCAAGCAAAACTCATTCGCTTTTTTTACTTATTCCAGCTTTTGCTATCGCTGCTTGGGTCTTATCTCATTCGTTCCCGCAGGAAACCAAAACAAAGGTCTTTTCACTAAAGCAGCTGCTTTCCCATTTTAAAGAAAACAAAAAAACATTATCCCTTCTTTACCTTGCGCAGCTTTTCAGCTACGCACTTGCTCTTTCGATTGTCTTTTTGCTTCCCGACATTCTTGCAATCAAAACAACCCACTCTTGGTTAAAGATGGGTGGAGGACATTTTTGTTTCATTTTAGGTGCAGCACTTTCTCTTCCGTTCATAGGGCATTTATGCGACAAGCTGGGACAAAGGATCATGATTTTATATGCTCTTTCTTCTAGTCTTCTTTTATTTTATCTCTTAACTTTCACTCCGTATTTAGGTGGAACTGAAGGGACATTGCTTCTCTTTTTATTAGGAGCAAGCCTTGTCAGCGTGAATTCTATGATCGTCTCTTGGGGACACAAAGTAGCGCCAGGAAGTCCGAGCTCTATCTCTGCTCTTTTGATGGGCCTTGCTTGGTGTTTCAGTCACATGGGACCTCTTATCTCAGGAGCCCTCTATAAAAAATTTAGCTCCCATCCGGAAATTTACACTCTTTCTATTTTAGGCAGCCTTTTAATCCTATCACTTGGATGTATCTGGCTCATTCCCTCTAAAGAACTTGTTTCCGAATCTGCCACTTAAGCTTCTTTACATATATTTCTCTTACCACCTAGAATCCAGTTTATCTGAAGCTCACATATAAAAGAGATCTATGCCGGAAAAACCTATTGAATGTGGCCACTGTCAAAAGCCTACTGATGTCACTTATAAAGAGATGACCAATAACATAAGCTCCTGCACAGAGATGTGCAGCGACTGTCCCATCTTAGCAAAAAAACTCCATGGCGGTGTTGATTCTTCTAGCCCAAAAGATAGCAAATCTCCAACTCTACACTGCGCTCTTTGTATGACAACAAGTGAAACGGTTCAAACAGGAAATCCTCTTGGCTGCAACCATTGTTATACAGTGTTTGAAGATCTGCTTCTTGAAAAGTTTGTGAATGAAACCACTTTATCTAAATCTACTATAAAAGAGTTTCTTATCAATCCCTCTGCCCCTCTTCATAAAGGGAAATCCCCTTCTCAAGCAGCTGCAAATATTCCTCTTTCGAGCGAACTTTCTAGCTTAAGCGTTGCGCTCAACGAGGCCATCCAAAAAGAGCATTACGAACAAGCGGCCTGGCTACGAGATCAAATCAAAGAACTCAAGGGAGAAAAGTAAAGTGAGTGAAAAAAGCAACCTTCCAAATTCAATGCTTTCACATGCTCCTTGGGATCCAAGTAGCAATCCCATATGGCCTGCTAGCTGCTTTTTTCTTCATAGAAACATCGCCAAGTATCCCTTTCCAGGGAAGTTAAGTGAAAGAGAGGCCTCTCAGCTGCTTCCATTACTTCAAAAGCTTCTTCTCGATGTTCCGGAGCTTAAAGCTCCTCTATATCTTTCAGCGGCCACTTTATCTGCTTTAGAAAAAGAATTCTTGTGCGAACATTTTCTAGCTCAAGAAGGCCTGCAAAACACAAGTGAGCAGCAAGCTTTTATCATCGATGAATCAGCTCACTTTTTAGCCACTTTAAACATTCATGACCATTTAAGCTTACAATGGATCGACTGTAAAGGAAAGTGGCAGCAGGCTTGGGAATCTTTGAGCAAAATAGAAACATCTATTGGCAACAAGCTAGAATACGCCTTTTCACCTAAATTTGGATATTTGACAAGTAGTCCTGCCCTTTGTGGAACAGCTCTTGTTGTTTCTTGCTATTTACATCTCCCCGCTTTAATTCTCTCAAATAAACTGGAAGAGTCTCTCAAAGGCTTAGATGAAAGCGTTCAGGCATCTGGCCTTTTTGGACAAGATGAACTCATCGGAGATTTTATCATCCTTAAAAACAGCTTTACGCTAGGGCCTGATGAAGGATCTATTTTAAAAGAGCTTCATAGAGCTGCAACTCTTTTAGTCCTCGCTGAAAAAGACGAGCGTCTTCTTCAGCAAAAAAACCCATCACTTGAGCTCAAAGATAAAATGAGTAGAAGCTATGGTCTACTTAACCACTCTTATCAGCTCGATACTAAAGAAGCCTTAAATGCCCTAAGTCAAATCAAGCTTGGGATCGATCTTGGCCTTGTTAAAGGAATCTCTGATGAAGAAGTGAATGAGCTTTTCTTTAGGTGTCGAAGAGCTCATCTTCTTAAATCTCATGAAAAGATTTCCCTCGATCAAAAAGAACTTTCCGCAGCTCGTGCTGAATACCTTCATAAGCAACTACAAAAAGCAACCCTACAACTTTAAGGACTTTTTTCTATGAAAAAACATCTTCTCATTCTTCCGCTCTTAACCTGTGCACTTTATGCAGATGACTCAGCGCAAGCTCAAATGTTAAAAAGTCAACTCGAGCAGCTCGTTACACTCGATCGTCAAATCGAAGAGCTTGAAAAGCAAAAACTCGAATACAAAGCAGAGATTGCCCAGCACTTAGAAAGAGGCTCTGTTGGTATTCTTCCTGGCAATGGACGCAGACAAGCGAGAAGAACAGAAGAGGCTATGCAAGATGTCCAAAACCTCAACAGCCAGCTTCAACAGCTTGAGCAGCAAAGGCAGTCTGTTATTATGGCATTGAAGTAGAAGGATACACCTTTTTGAGGTTGTCTATCTGAAATATCCCATTTGCCATGACTCCTTCTGCCGCATCTGTATATTCATACGGGGATGAACTTCCTAAAGATCTTACGATTGTATTTGGGACCTCCGCATATCCTTCCCACTTAGTAAAAAGATCGCAGTTTAATTGCTTGGCGCATGCCGTTGCCGCTTCTACAATAGCTTGTTTCCTTTCGGCGAGACATGGATCCGGATAGAGTCTATCTAAAAAAAGAGCGGGCTTTTGCTCATTTTCATTCCAAAGAAGCCTCAGCATCGATCTTGCCAAAGTTTTATTACCTTCTTTATCCTTTACTGCTACCATCGCATTTTTCCCGTCCATGCAATACGCAAGTAAACATTTAGTGGCCCTAGGATCTCCGTCAACTCTTTGGCAACTACCTGTAACTTCAGTGCCTGATAAGAAAAGATCTTGCCAATCTTTGGAAAGAACCGCCTCTTCATTGGTTCTTATTTGATCTTTAGAATTTAGCTCTCGAATAAGACCTTCTAAATCGTTTTCGAACTCCAAGTCTCGTAATTTCGGATCCTTTAGCAGACTTAAAATCTTTTGAATTTCCTTTATTTGCTCTTCTTTTAATAAATCTTCATTTTCTATCAACTCACGGCAGTTTTGAAGGACCGGATCATTAGGATCCTCGATAATCCAACCCTTTAGATAGGCCGTAAGATGCGGCAATTTATCCTCCTCACCTTTACCCCAGTGACCATCATGAAGTTTGGTTTCAAAAAAACCTCGAAAAGAAAAGCTTGTTTGCTCGACTCCAGTAGAAATAGCTGATACTGGAGCTGAGAACTCTAAGGTTTTCCAAGCATTGAATACGGAACTATCATTGCTTTCTATCTTTGCTAGATGAGGGTTGATATCTGTTCGAAATCTTTCCTCATCAAAAATTTTTAAAAGAACGCTACTGATAAAACGCTTTACTTCAGTTTTCATCCGCTCATCATTTAAAGTAACTATCTTTGCTTTGTAAACCTCTAAAGCGAGAGGTATTCTCATATGACCAAATAACTCTAGGTAGAAATCAATAAAACCACGAATATCAGACACATTAGACATGTCTACAAAAGGATCTTTAGAAAGCATACCTTCAAAGGCCTTAGAAAGAACCTCATTAATATCTTCCGGAGCTTCAAATATAAGCGCATGTAAGACACTCTCTTCCTTTCTTGAAGAAAAACAATAGAGATAGTTAAGGGATTTTAATATATCTTCGGCAGCTGTTTGACTGCACATGATCGATAAAAGCTCGAGCTTCCGTTCCGGAAGGAGATACTGCAATCTATCTAATGATAACGCTGCTAGTAAATACATTTGCATGAGCCCTGTATCTTTATTTTTCAATGCCCATTTAGATTCCTTAAAAAACTTTAAAAGCCCTTCCGGAGCTTCTGTTATTCCGGACTCTTTCATCCATTTAGCCGGAAGAATAGACGGGAGCCTGGGTGTTACGGTTTCTCCCGCAAGCGCTAAATAAGCCTCTCGGTAGCTTATGTCTGAAGCTTCTTCGATGAACGTCGCTATGAGAGAATAAGCTATTTGTTTATTGCGATATTTGAATGCTTGCTCAATCGGAGAATTTTGTTGCAACTTTTTAGAAAATGTCTTTTCAGATTCTTTGAGATACTCTTTAAAAAGTCCTAAGGGGGTCTTCGACTGTAAAATTAATTCTTTTTCTACTAGAGATGATCCTTCTTCAATTAGAGGAGCCAGTTCGCAAAAACCATCGAACTGTTTAAAACAATCATCATTCATATATGGCAACAGATAAGCTAGCTCTATAAAAAGAAGTTTTTTGTATTCATTATCATATATGCAGTCTGAATCATCTATACCGTCTGAAACATCTATATCGTCTAAACTGAAGCGAAACGTCGATAGATGCCATAAGGTCATCATGGGATCGTTGAAAATGGCAATCTTTGCAATATCTATAAGCGCCGATCGATCTTTAATACAATTATATTTTTCAATATATTCAAAAACTTCCTTTACGTTTTGAGCTGCAGCAATCTTCAGAACAGCTACAAGTATCTCTTGATCTGCAATGTCACGCTTTCTAATGTATGCGGAAATCTCCTCTCTATCTTGAGATTCAGCGATCTTTGCAATTTCTATAAGCGCCGCTCGATCTTTGATGTTATAGTTGTTAATGCAAGCAAAAACATATCTTCCCTCTTGAGATGCAGCGATCTTAGCTATCTCCACAAGATCCGCTTGATTTGTAATTCCATAATTTTTAATGAAATAAGAAACAAGCAATCCATTTTGAGCTGCGACGAGCTTGGCTATTTCCACACGCTCTGATTGATCGATGATGTCATATTCTTTAATATTCAAAGAAACTTTCACTGAACCCATAACTGTCAAACATTTTATAACTTCTACGCGGACCCTTTGATCTTTGATTTGTTGAATATTCTTAGGATCTAGCCAATTCAGAACCTGTCCTTCTGACAACTTTTCTATGGTTCTTGAAACCAATTCTTTGAGATGACTAAAGCTCAAGTCTTTGTATTTATCCATTGTTCTTGGAGAGTTGCAATTTTTTGTAAGGATCATCTCCACTACGTCCTTTATTTTTTCGACGTCTGACTTTAAAAAAGGCTGCTTTTGGAGAAGCGCCTCTAAATTACCGAAAAGATTTTTTATAGAAGTGGAACTCTCTAAATTAGAATTGATCACATTCGGGTTCTCATTTATAAATTTTTGGATTCTTACTACACTTCCAATATCTTCAGTAGCTAGATCTTCAAGCGATAAAACACCTTGTGTATATTTTAAAATCGGATTTCCTTCTATCTCACTCACTAGCATCCCTCCTCAATGATCTTGCAACTTTTTTCTAAACATTCAGAACATATATTTGTTCAATCTTCTATTTTTCCCATATCTCTTTAAATTCTTTACTACTTATGGGGGAGCAGGTCAAGCTATAATAGGATCGATTACCGCAGGAGTCCCTTCCATAAAAGTCCGGATTTTTTCTACAGTTTCAACATCAGCAGCTCGCTCTTCAGGCGATAAAATACCTTGTGTGTATTTTAAGATCGGATTTCCTGATACTCCGCTCATTGACATTCCCCATAAAAAAACTGTTTAAAACAATCCTAAAAACTTCTTTTCTGCTTTTTGATAAACGAATCTTAGAAAAATAGGAGCAAGAAGCGTTGTAAGAGCAATCACTAAAACAACAGCTGTATAGACATCTTGAGCGAAGACTCCAGCAGTAAGGCCTATGTTTGCAAAAATAAGGCCTACTTCTCCTCGAGGGATCATGGCTGTCCCTATCGCCCATTTAGTAGAGCTTTTTTCTTTTGAAAGAAGAAATCCAGCAAGGAGTTTACCTAATATCGCTACTAAAAATAAAGAACCCATCAAAATCCAAATATACAGAGAGCTCCACTCTACAGTCCTCAGATCCAAAGAA
The DNA here is from genome assembly GCA_903824495.1 of uncultured Chlamydiae bacterium. Classification (GTDB taxonomy): domain Bacteria; phylum Chlamydiota; class Chlamydiia; order Chlamydiales; family Rhabdochlamydiaceae; genus CAIJXB01. Next base: position 3,948 of record CAIJXB010000016.1, on the reverse strand, counting down.
AGCCCGATCGACACAAAAAAGATCGGAGCAAACAAGTGAATGATCGGTTTCATGTGCTTTTCAGCACGTTGATTAAAATCTGCGTTTTTGGGAAAAGATTTAACAAATGGAAATTTAAATTGCTTAGAAAGCGCAATCCCCGCTGCAAAACCACCGAGGAGCTCTGGAGCGCCTAACTGATACGCTATCCAAGCAAAGAACAAAATAAGAGATACAATAGTCGCTTCTAAAAGTCCTGGAATATCACTTTTTTCTTCCCACTTTTTAATGATATGAGAAATGCCTTTAGCAGCAATAGGTGAAAGACAAAAGAATAGTACAACACAAATAAGAACTTTACCTGCATGCCATACATCTACTACGCCACTTAAAGAAAACTCGTAGAGCATCGCAAGTAAAATGATCCCGATCACATCATCAAAGACAGCTGCCCCTAAAATAATCTGCGCTTCATGAGAGTCTTGCTTTTTTAGATCGCGCAAGACTCTGAGAGTAATTCCAATGCTTGTCGCAGTAAGTGTACTTCCAATGAACAAGCTTGCAAGGAGTGTAAAATGAAAGAGGCTATAGCTTGCATAAAACCCTAAGAGAAATGGAAAAACAACTCCTCCAAGCGCCACAATAAGAGCTTTGGGGCCAGAAGACGTTAGGCGTCTAACATCTGTTTCCATCCCCACTTCAAAAAGAAGCAAAATGATCCCAATTTCAGCAAGGAGGTTCATAGGAACGCTGATCTCTACTAGGCTAAACACACTAGGCCCAATCAAAATTCCGGCTACGAGCTCCCCAACAACAGAGGGAAATTTGAAATAAGCAACAATCTCACCTACTACCCTTGCAGATATTAAAACTAGAACTAGTTGTATCAAAAATGTATGAGCTTCCATCGAGATCTCCCTAAAAAGCCCCTTATATGTGTTCCTGTTTTTCCAGAGCAAGAACATTACACGGCTCGACAATATGGGTATTTATGGGTATAATCGGATATTTACGGATATCAATATGGATGTCTAACCAAAAGGTTTTCTACAATGACTCGCCCCTTTAAACTCGGCTACGGCTACGACAGTCACCGTTTTTTAACAACTGAAGAAAAAGAGCTTTTAGAAAAAAACTCTACGGTGGATCTCGAAACGGAATATTTTAGCAAAGACAAAAAGCTCATCATCGGTGGAGTGATTCTAGATGAAAAAGAGCAACAAATGTATGGCCCTTTTAAAGCTAGAAGCGATGGAGATGTTCTCTACCATGCCGTTGTCAATGCACTACTCTCTGCTCTTGCAGATAAACGGGCGCGCGATATTGGCTCTTTATTCCCTAACACCGATAAGGCTAACTCAGGTCGAGATAGTAGCGAGTTTGTGAAGGAAGCTGCGATCCATCTTCAAAATTCTGACTATGAACTTTCAGATCTCAAGATTATGGTGAAGGGTAAGCCTCGTGTGAAATGGAGTCTTGTTGAAAAAAACCTAGAAGACTTTTTTACGTTTCAGAAAACCCCTCCCGATATTCTTGTGCAAGCAACATCGGGTGAAGAAATGGATGGAGCTGGCAATGGTCTTGGAGTAGAGGTTTTTGTCTCTTGTCTTTTGCAGAAAACTTAAAAGTTTAATTTTTACCAACACTATACTGAACCACTCCCCCATAGATAAATCTAGGGGGTTACCCCTCCTATAAATTATAGCAATATCAAATTCAAGCAGCCGAATAAGCTTGCCTCAAGTTCTCGATTTCGAATACCCCATCTGCCATAGCCCCACCTGCAGCATCTGCATATTCATAAGGACATGCCCCCCCTAAAGACTCTATAGTCACTTCGGGAACTTCCTGACACCCATCCCAACAAGTAAATAGATCACAATTCAATTGCCGGGCGCACTCAGTTGCTGCTTTCATAATAGCTTCACTTCTTTCTGAAGGGCAAAGATTGGGGTAGAGTCTATCTAAAAAAAGCGCAGGCTTTTGCTCTTTTTCATTCCATAGAAGCCTTAGCATCGATCTTGCCAAAGTTTTCCCTGTTTTGCTTTTAACAGCGACCATTCCATTCTTTCCATCCATACAGTAAGCCAAGAGGCATTTATTCATACCAGGCACTCCATCGATTCTCTGGCAACTCCCCGCAACTTCAGTTCCTGACAGGAAAAGATCCTGCCAGTCTTTGGAAAAAACTACCGTTTCATCAAAGCCCACTTCACTCTTGGCACTTAACCCTCGAATAAGACCTGTTAAGTCATTCCAAAACTCCAATCCTTTTAAGTTTGGATCTTTTTCTATCTTTGCTAAAATCTTTCGGACCTTCTCTATTTGTTCTTCTTTGGATAAAGTGCCCGTTTCTATCAGTTCCCTACAGGTTTGCAGAATTGGATTATTGGGGTTTGGAATACTCTCCTCTTTTAGATAAGCCGTAAGATCCGGTAGTAGATCTTTCCCATTTTTATGCCAGTGTTGGTCTCCAAGCTTAGTCTCGAAAAAATTTCGAAAAGAAAATTTTGCCTGACTCTCTCCGGTAGATATAGAGATTACAGAAGCCGAAAATTTCAAAACCTTCCAATCATTAAATAGCTTTTCATCCTGCTCTTGAATCTTTGCTAAATGAGGGTTGATGTCTGTTCGAAATCTTTCTTTATCAAAAGTCTTTAAAACAACACTTCGAATAAAACGCTTTAAAGTAGTTTCAACCCTCTCATTCTTTAACCCAGATATCTTTGATTTGTAAACTTCTAATGCAAGGGGGATCCTCATATGATCAAAAGATTCTTGATACCTTGAAATAAACTGAGCAGTGTCAGAGATACCTGACATATCTAGAAGGGGATCTTTCAAAAGCATCTCCTTAAAGGCGTTTATAAAAACATTTTTAATATCTTTTGCATTATCCATATCAAGACTATTTAAAATAGATGCCTGCCCTCTTATTGCAAAAGAGTAGAGGCTGCTAAGGCCCATTTGGATATCTTCCTCTGTCTTTTGACTGCATGCGGCAGATAAAAGACCTAGCTTTCTTTGTGACGACACCCCTTGTAGGTTGTCTAATGACAAGGCGGCCAGCAGATACATCTGCATTAGGCCGGTATTTTTGTCTTTAAGTTGATCTTTAAAAATCTTAAAAAAACTTAAGAGTTCTGCCGGGGGATCTTTTCTGCCCGAAGCAGACATCCACTTAGCAGGGACAATCGATGGGAGATAGCGAGTCACCGCTGTGCCTATCAAAGACGCATAAGCCTTTTGACAATCCTCAGAAGAAGATTCTTCAATAAAAGTATTAATAAGAGAGTGCGATATTTGTTTGTTGCGATACCCTAAGGCTTTTTGGCAAGGGGATTGTCTATTGAGTTTTTTTTCAAATCTTTCAATACACTCTTTAAAAAGCTCTACAGCAGATTTGCTTTTTAAGATCACTACATTCTCTTCTTCAGAGAGACCGTTTTCAAGCAACGGAGCTAGTTTTTCAAAAGATTGAAACTGGTCAAGAGAATCGCCTTCCATTTTCAATAGTCCACAGGAAAGTACTTTAAAAAGAAGATACTTGTATGTGTCTGTAGATTTAAAGTTTGGATCTAAGAAAAGTCGGTCCAATTTTTCTAAAATATTTAAGGGACTATTGATAATTGCAATTTTCGCTATTTCTATAAGAACATTTTGATCTGTAATACCATATTCTTTAATATAAAGAAAAACTTCCCCTCCGCTTTGAGCCGCTACTATCTTGGCTATCTCTATAAGAGCATTCTGATCTGTAACGCCATAGTTTTTAATATCTAAAGAAACTCCCTCTGGATCTTTAGCTGCTGCTATCTTGGCTATCTCTATAAGAGCATTTTGATCTGTAATGCCATAGTTTTTAATATATAAAGAAACTCCCTCTGGATCTTTAGCTGCTGCTATCTTGGCTATCTCTATAAGAGCATTTTGATCTGTAATGCCATAGTTTTTAATATATAAAGAAAC
>CAIJXB010000015.1 GCA_903824495.1 uncultured Chlamydiae bacterium | reverse complement strand
TTTTTTTGAAGAAGAGGGGATAGGGTTTTTAGGGCGTGGATTAAAATCGCCATTCCGAAGGAAAAGTTAGGAGCCCAAAACAGGGGAATGTCCTTAGAGGCGGTTTTTAAAGCGTCAAAGTCTTTTTCCTGGAGACCCGTTGTTCCAATGACAAGGGGAGTTTTCATTGTTTTTGCAAGTTCTAGGTTTTCTGCTAAGGCTAAGGTGGATGAAAAGTCGATGATGATATCGGGCTTGGGAAGAGAGGTCCTTGGACTTTTTGAATGGAGCTCCCAAGCAAGAGAAAGCTCAGGATCCTTTAAGATGCACTCTCGAATTCTTTGTCCCATTTTGCCAAGGGAGCCAATAAGTCCAACTTGAATCGACATCGTTTTTTCTCCTTATTTGCAGAAAGGCAGTGTAGATTGTAATTGCTTTAAAAGTCTCTCTTTTTATAAACTGTTCACATTCGGACTGATAGCTCAGCTGGATAGAGCACCCGCCTTCTAAGCGGGTGGTCGCAGGTTCGAGTCCTGCTCAGTCCAATTCCACTTTATATTCTGTGAATAAGAGCCGTGAGAAATCCCGGCTCCTTTTTGTTTGCGTTTTTTTGTTAAGTATTGCTACCTTTTGCTAGTAGACACATTTTCTTGAAGGAGTATATGGGATCAAAAGAGCATTCAGCACATCAACATTTAGGCGACTTTTCTTTAGAACTCTTTCGATTTTCCCAAGTGAAAGAGAAGCTCGATCAATTGCAAAAAGCAGATTTTGCAAAACTCTCTGACAGGAAAAAGACAGAAAAGATCAACGCTCTTTTACTTTCTTTGATCCAGGAAACACCAGTTCCTTGCTTTTTGCTCGGAGCCGTTAATGAGTTCGTTCATGCGGTTAATGAGCGTAACCTACTTGAAGCTTATTCTTTTTCTCACTTTGAACTCTGGCTCAATCAGTTTTCAGGATTGACTTCTGACGAAAACTATTTCGTGCGTGCTAAGGTCATGGGAAGATTTATTCCAAGAGATGCCTATCAAATTCTTTTCCCTATAGGGATGGGGAAAAAACATCCAGGATCTCACTATGTAACAGCTCATGGATCTCCTGATTTAGACACTACCATTGCTTCTTTTTGGGGATGGGTCGATGCGTTTTCTGCAAGAGTTGGAGAAGGTCTTCACGTTTGGAATGTTCCAGGAGGCCCTCCAGAGTCCCAAGTTGAAATACAAAGTCTCTTCTACGGTTTTTTAGGCCCTAAATGTTTTGACCACTTTGCAAAGACAAGAACGTCGCTCGCTCTTTCAGCTGTCGATCTTCTGACACGCGACGGAGTTGTAAGTAAAGTTATAGCAGAATCTACCGGCTCTCTTGATTATGATAAAAAACAAAGAGCTGTCATCATAGTTGATGAAGAAGGAAATTACTTAGCCGATTGGAGACATTTGGATGTTGAGGGGGTTAGAAAAGTTACAACACTCCTCAGTGGATGCATCAGATGGTTTTCTTCCCACTTCCAAAGACAGCTGATCACATTTTTTTCAAGTTCTGTCGTCACAAAAGAAGCTGCTCTAAAAGGGCTAGAGGCTTTATTTGCCCTTCGATTTGAAGAGATGGAGCCTGTTAAAGGATTTACAGATAAGCAAAAAAAACATGTAGACGCTTGTTTAATAAAAGTGCTTGGAGTCTCTCAGGGATGGAAAGCAACGATGAGAGAATTTTGGCAGGCTATGGAAAAATTACCCCTTCCAGAGTTTAAAACGTTTAGCAAGATTTTAGATTCGTTGCCGACTTCTTCTTTATTCGGGGCAAATGGACAGCTTATAGAAAACCGTCCTGAAATTTTTGCTCACTTAGAAAATGTAATGACGGCTTTGGAGGCGGCCATTCAATCCTTACGTATCTATCTTGATCATTTGGGAACAGCACTTACCATCAAGAAAGAAGTCTTTGGATATCCTGCTCAGATCGTAAGCTCTCGGACGGAAGTAGAGGAGATTAGAAGTAAAATAGGACCTCTTTCCTACATTACTGTCGTTACTTCAGATCCTCAAGGCAATCAATTTGCTTTAGGGGTCATTCCTTCGACTGAAATCTTTAAACCTGTTCTTGGAACGGTTTCTTTAAGAGACTTTTGTAACAGAGACGAAACGAAAATCCCTGCTTATTTTGAAGTGATCAGTGTAGTGGACCATCATAAGAGCGCACTAAACACGCTTTCAGCAACAACAGTCTGTATTGCCGACGCGCAATCGGCCAATGTGCTCACAGCAGAAATAGCTTTTGAGCTTAATGATCCTTACAGTTTATCAGGGTGTAGCCTTGCAGGTATTAAAGAGCAGCTTGTAGAGCTTCAAGGCAATATGTCTGACTTTTCTTGCTACCGCATCTTAAATAGAATTTTGCAAAAGCATATGATTGCAGGACGAAAGGACCATTACTTTGTGGATCCTTCTAGAGAATACTTAGAATACCTCCACTACTTATATGCTATTTTAGATGATACCGATTTGCTTTCTAAGCTCTCGTATCGCGATGTTATTTGTATTGCTTCGCTGCTCAACCGTCTTAAATCTCTTCAGTGTAAAAAAGAGATGGAAGTCATTTCCTTAGAGGATTTGCCAAGAGACGAAAAGTTTGTCTCGATTGCTTCCAAAAGGATCTTGCAAAATGAAGAGATGTACTCGCTATATAAAAAGATCTATGCCTTAAAAGAGCTCTCAATTGAAGAGAACTTGCGCTTAAGTATTCAAGGTAAGCCTTCGAGTGTGTTTGCAGATACGAAAGTGCAAAATAACTGCTGCAGAGTGGGACAGACAAAGCTCTTTGCTAAGAATTTTCCTTTTTATGAGACGAAGGTTCAAGAAGTGCGCTCTCTTTGGTATAAAGAGGCGAAAATGTTCTATGAAGAGAGAAAAGAATGCGATCTACACATGCACATGATCAGTACTGTTCCTGGCGCTGATGACATGTATCAAGGCCATGAAGGAAATTATTCCCATCAAGATGAGCTGTGGTTTTGGATCCCAATGGAAGAGCAGGCAATTGAGCATTTAAAAACGTTTCTAAATAACTTTAGAGGCTCTCCTGCGGCGACAAAATATCCAATGGAAGTAGAGTTTTTGGGTGGAAATGCAAAAGAGCTAGAAAAGATTTTTAAAGAGAGCTTCTTGCCTGTAACTAGAAAAGAGACTGAAAAAAAGGATATGGATAAAACCTCTCTTCCAGTCGCGATTCTAAGGTATAAGGCTGGGCTATTAAATTCCCGTAAGGCGATGATTTCGCCCTACTTACCAAAGTAGCTGAGTAAGGGATAGTTACTCAGCTTTTTTTTCTTCTTTTTCGTCTTCGATGATTTCAAGATTGACGCGGATTCCGTTACGGCTTGCTACTGACATAAGAAGCGTACGGATTGCGTTGATCGTTTTTCCTTTTTTCCCAATGATTTTACCTACATCGGATTTTTCTACAGATAGTTCAATGATGAGAGTGTGGGTGCCGCCAATTTCGTTGATGTTTACTTGGTCTGGATGGTCCACGAGGTTTTTCACGATGTATTCGACAAATTCTTTCATGGTTTTTTCGTCTCCCTTAGGTTGAGCTCAAAATGCGCAGGTTTGCAGGCTTGTTCAGTACAGAAACCACTTCGAGAGAATACAGGAATAATAAAATATGTCCAATGGAATTTTTTGTTTACTCTGGGAAGATTTTTTTTATACTATCCTGAACGTCGATTAGGAAGGGGGCTTTTTGGCGTCGCTAATTGCTTTGCAATTAAACGAAGGTTCAAATATTTTCAAAAAAATAACATGTGATTTTTTTGAGGGTACACAGCATGATTACCTTATTTGTTTTTTCTTTTTTAGCGGGTTTTTTTACGGCTCTTTCTCCCTGCATATTGCCCGTACTTCCCGCTATTTTATCAGCCGGCGTTGCTGGCGGAAGGCTTCGTCCTCTTGGTACGATCGTAGGGCTCATCTGCAGTTTTACTTTTTTCACATTGCTTCTTACCTGGCTTATCCAAGTAACAGGCCTTTCCCCAAGTATTTTACGCTACATAGCAATCGCTTTGATTTTTTTCTTTGGGCTTGTGATGATCTTTCCAAAGCTGTCGAATTGGTTTGCTAAAATAACGACCCCAATAGCAGATCTTGGACAGAAGATCCAGTCTTCTAAACCCAAAGAAGGTTTTTTAGGAGGATTTGTATTTGGTCTTGCTTTGGGACTTTTATGGACTCCATGTGCAGGTCCCATTCTTGGAGCGATCACAACCCTTGTAGCTTCTCAGACGATCAGCGCTACAGTGATTGCGATGACTCTATTATATTCTGTAGGAGCCGGGATTCCTCTTTTCTTCTTCGCCTATGGAAGTGCAAGACTCATAAAAACCTCTCGTTTTCTTTCTCGCTACACAGAGAGAATTCGTCAATTTTTTGGTGTCTTGATGATTGCCTTTGCCGTTTTATTGACATTCAACTGGGACATGCTGATCAGTCAAAAACTTTCTCTGTTTTTTCCCGAGTGGATTTCAGAGAAAAATTTCCATGTTGAAGTTAAGAAAAACAGCAGCCTGCCAAATGATGGCAAAGCCCCAGAGCTTAAGGGAATCGCAGCTTGGATTAATTCTCCTCCGTTGACGCTATCTGAGCTTAAGGGAAAAGTTGTTCTGATAGATTTTTGGACGTATAGTTGTATCAACTGTCTTAGGACTATTCCTCATCTTGAAAAATGGTATCAAGACTACAAAGATAAGGGATTTGTCATCATAGGAGTTCATACTCCAGAATTTGCCTTTGAAAGAGATTTAGACAATGTCAAAAAAGCAGTCCGTGATTTGGGGATTACATATCCTGTAGCGCTCGATAACAACTACGCCACATGGAATGCTTACCACAATCAGTATTGGCCCGCTCACTTTCTTGTAGATCAAGAGGGAGTGATCCGTATGGAGCATTTTGGAGAAGGGGAGTATACAGAAACAGAAAATGGCATTCGGATGCTTTTAGGAATGTCTCCTTTAAATAGAAAGGATGCTGCAGTACATACAAGATTTATTTCACCAGAGACGTATTTGGGGCTTTCTAGAGGTAGGAGCTACCAAAGTTCTTTAAGTTCTTATAAAACGGCCACGTATAATAATGAAATCTCCTCCCTTAAAGAGGATGAAGTGGGGCTTAAAGGTCTTTGGTTTGCGCAAGATGAGTATATTGAAGCAAAAGGCTCCGAGAGTTATTTAGAGCTCAATTTTCTGTCTACGAAGGTCTACTTAGTATTAGGGGGATCAAGTAAAACTCCTCTTGAAATTCTACTAGACGGCAAGCCTTATGGAACAATTGATGTGGATGGAGATAAAAAGTACAACATCGTAAGTGCATCCTATGGACGCCATTTGCTGTCTTTAAAAGTTCCTCAAGGGATCAGAGCTTATGCATTCACATTTGGTGATGAGTGAACCTGTTGACTAAAAGAACTTATCAATCGACTCTTGCATATCAACAGGAAGGGGGGCTCTGATGTTGATTTCTTTGCCCGTTGTTGGATGGATAAAAGATAAATATTCCGCATGAAGCATTTGTCTTTGGATGCCCCATTTAAGATTTGTAGAAGCGTTGCCGTAAACAGGATCTCCTAAGATAGGACATCCGATGTGTTTTAAGTGCACGCGGATCTGATGGGTTCTTCCGGTGATGAGCTGCACATCAAGTAGTGATGCCACGGATGATTTTTTTGCTACCGATAGTTTTGTAATGGCTTCTTTCCCTCCATCCAAACAAACAGCCATCTCTTGTCTTTTCGTTGGATGACGCTTTAGTGGAGCGTTGATCTCGAATTGCACCGGTACATTGTAGCAAAGAGCCTTATAGGTTTTTCTAACTTTTCGCTCGCTTAAAAGAGTTACTAGGGCTCTATGCATATTTGAGTTTTTAGCGGCCATTAAAGCCCCTGATGTGTCTTTGTCTAGTCTATGCACAATTCCAGGGCGCAAGGGCGCCTTTGGGTCTATAGGCAGGTTCTGACAGTGGTATAAAAGAGCGTTCACAAATGTGTGGTTAGGATGACCCGGAGCTGGATGGACGACCATTCCGGCAGGCTTGTTTACAACAAGCAGCTCGTCATCTTCAAAAAGGATTTCTAAAGGGATGTTTTCCGGCTCTAAAGAAAGCTCGGGAGCTAATTCAAAACAAATTTCTACTTCATCACCCTCATCCAGCTTTTCCCTCTTTTTGCAGGGGAGGCCATTGACCAAAATATGCCCTTTTTCCACAAGAGACTGGAAATAGGTACGAGAATATTTAGGATATTTGAGCGCAAGCAGCTTATCCAGACGAAGATGAGTTTCTTCCCCTAGAATAGAAATAGTGTCTATCGTTTCATGTGTGTTCATGGCAAAGGATTATAAAAGATCCCCTTAAAGAAGGGAATGAAAAGAAATTTTTTGCATAGAATTAAAGAAAAGTTTTTGTCTGGAGCGTTCTTGATGTTTTTCTTTAAGATCTGCGTATTATGCTCCACGATTTAACAAAAGAGAGATTTATGAGCGCACCCATAGCAACAGTGGTTTCAGCGCAACCGGTAACAGTGATAAGAGGAGACTAAACTAGTATCCTCTTTCCATAGCGATTTTTTGTCTGTCGAGGTTTTCTTTGTGGATTTTTTCATCATGCTTCATCTGTGTCACAACAGACCTGATGAACATCTGAACGAACTCTTGTAGTTCTTCTTTGGTAGCTCCGCCTGGGAACATCTTAGCCCAAGGAGAGTCAGATAGATCTCCGCCACCTTGCTCGGAGTTGGCAGCTGCAAGCTGCGCTTCAGTGGGAACAATGGGAAGTTTATCGGCAGGCAGCATGGGCCCGCTATTGGGATTGATCATTTACTTAGATCCTTTTTTTCTTAGTGCTAGAGGAGGGTTGATTCTCATCTGTTTCAGGTGCTGCATATGCCTGTATGGAGTCTTCCGTTTCTTGGCTAGCTTGATCTTTTCTTTGTTTATCTTGTTTATGCATGCTGCCAGAAGTTTGAACACCTTGCATGATCCTGTCTTTGTTTGCCGGATCTGTAACTTCAGCCTCTAAAGAAGGGTTCGCTTGAACATAAGGAGAAGCTGCAAAGGCCGCAATGATCTTATCGGCAGCATCGTCTTTTTTCGAGCTTTCCTCTTTGTCATCAGTGCTGTTAGAAGCAGATGTTGATTGCTCTGAAGTAGGTGTGGTAGTATCCGGAGGAGTTGCTGGAGATGAAGGGTCTGAAGAGCTTGACGGCGGCTTTATTGGTTGGATATCGGACATAAAGCTTCTCCTTATATTGATTAATATACCTTAATTATAAGTTTAAAATATTTAATTGTCTATGGCGCTCTAGTATGAATAAATTGAAAATTATTCCAGATCAAGAAGATGCGACGTTTATTATTCTTTTTTGGGGAGATGAGCCCTGGAAGAAGTTGTATAAGTATCTGTTTTTTAGAAGGTTAAAGCCTTTATTTTCAGTTAAGTCTTTAAGTGAGCTAGAAATAGCTTTTCGAGAGATTGAAGAAAAGGCTGCTAAGTATTTTGCTATCAATGCATTAGGTAAAAAGGCCCTTTTAACCTCAGAGCTGGGAGAGAAAATGAGAGACAAGGGGATTTCGGAAGAAACCGTTTTAAAGACCCTTTCCTTGTGTCAAAAGATGGGGGCCTTAGAAGACCATCAAATCCTTGAAAATCGGATCCAAAAGGAGATTAGGAAGGGCCATGGCCTTAGATACGCCAAGGCCAAGCTTGGCAGGCTTATCGGTAAGGAGTCCATTGATTGGAACTCTTTGGATAAGGAAGAGCTGGAAAAAGAAGCCCTTCGCTCTCTTATCTCTAAAAAAAAAGGAAAAAAAACAGAAAAAGAGCTTTTCCTTTTTTTACTCAGAAGGGGATTTAGGAGTCATTTGATCAGCGAAGTTTTAAAATCTGATCGTTAGCCTCGGATTTTTTTTACATTTATTCAAGTTCTACTTTATAAAGGGCCTTTTCAACGTAGGAACACTCAAGATGCGCGTTGGTCTCATTGGCATGAATTATAAGCTGTTTGATTTAGAGCTTCGCGAACTTTTTGCAAAAAAAGCAAAGAAGTTATCTGTTGAGAATTTTGGATTTCCCATCGTTCTTCTTTCCACTTGCAATCGCACCGAAATTTATTTCAGTGCAGAAGATTTAGCGGAAGCTCATTCACTTCTTTTGACAGAGTTAAAAAAAGAGATCGGAGAATTTCTCACAGAGCATCATTTGTATTCGTATTTTGGAGAAAGTTGCTTCAGTCACATTGCAAAAGTAACATCAGGTCTTGATAGTGTGATTTTTGGAGAAGCAGAAATCCAGCGGCAAGTGAAAGAAGCGTACGAAAATGCTTCGAGCCTCGGCACTCTTCCTTCTTGTTTACACTTCATGTTCCAAAAGAGTTTAAAACTTGGTAAAGAAATTCGCACGACCTATTCCCTTCCTAAGACGCATGTCTCTATGGAATCGACACTTTGTGATTTGATCCGTTATTTTTTTTCAGAAGAAAAAGATCTTTCTATTTTGTTTGTAGGATTTTCAGAGATCAATCGAAAGATCATCCCTTTTTTAAAAGGTAAAGGTTTTTCAAAACTACATTTAGCAACAAGAAGTAAAGAGGCTGCAACTCATATGCCAGTTCATCTCATCGATTGGCTAGCTTTAAGCAACTGGCCTTCTTATGATGTTGTGATCAGCGGAAGCGTTGCTTCGCAGTATTTGTTAAGAGCAGATCATCTAACAACTTTTCCACAAAACAAGCTCGTTTTAGATTTGAGTTTGCCAAGAAACGTAGATCCCTTAGTAGGACGCCATCCTTCAATCACTCTTTTTAACATCGAAGAAATCAATTCCTTCATCGATCAAAAGCAAAAGGGGATTTGTAAGGAAAGAGAGCTAATGAAAAAGCAAGTGGAAGAAAAAGTTCTCCATCAAATAGATCTGTATCATGAAAAAAATAACAGGGTATTCGTGTGCGCTTAATTTTTTTTTGTATGTGCCTACTCAAGTTATCCCTTTTTGCAGATGATGCTAAAGATGACATTGCCATTGTTCCTGCTGGACACGTGTTTGTTGGTAACTATTATGCGATGGAAGACCAAGTTGAGATTGCGGGTGTGATCAGGGGGAACGCTTACTTAGCTGGAAGTCAAGTCGTGATCAATGGGACCATTGAAGGTGACGTCTTTATTTTAGCAGGCGATGTTGAGATCAAAGGAACGATCGAGGGCGATCTGTGGTCTCTTTCTGGAAGTTCTACTATTTTAGGTACTGTTGTTAAGGATGCGATCGTTTTATCGGCTAATGCACAATGCAACGCTGAAATAGGGGGCAATCTCACAGTAATTGCTGGAAATGGTGAAATAGAAGGTGTGGTTGAAGGGAATGCTACAGGATTTGCTGCTCAGCTAAAAGTTGCAGGGCTCATTAAAAACAACCTTCGCTGTTTTGTTGGTAAACTGCGTGTTCTTGCTCCCGCTCGTATCAAAGGGGATATTAAGTATAGAAGCAATGAAACGGCTTCCATTGATCCTAAAGCTCAGGTAGAAGGAGCCATCCTCTATCACAAGTCAGTGTTCCGTGATTTGATGGACGTTCCTCTCATCCAAGGTCTTGTCATAGGTTCTAAAGTCGCAACCTTTTTGATGAACTTTATTTATACGTTTGTGATGGGGGTGATCATCATACGGATGTTTCCAAGAAAGCTATCTAAGGCCCTTCATGCTTTGCAAGAAGAGCCCTTAAAATCTCTTTATTATGGGGCCATTTTACTCGTTCTTTTCCCCTTAGCGTCGCTCATTCTTCTTGCAACAGTCATTGGAGCTCCGTTTGCTTTGACGCTCATCGCTCTTAACATCGTTACGTTTTATACAGTAAAGATCTTTACGATTTTATGGGTAGCCAACAGGCTCTTTGCAAAATGGAAGTGGAAGAAAAATGGAATGATGACACTTTTTTCAGGACAGGTTCTTTACTCCATCCTTGTAGCGATCCCTTTTGTAGGGATCTTCTTTGCTTTTCTTACGATGGTGTTTGGACTTGGAGCCGTTGCTGTGGCCCAAAGAGAGTAAGTTATGCGTCAGCTGACGCATAATTTACTCTCGGTCAAAAAGATTAGAACTCTGCATGTCCAGGGTAGCGAGGGAATGGGATCACATCGCGGATGTTTTCCATTCCTGTAGCGAACTGGACGAGCCTTTCAAAACCAGCACCAAAGCCCGCATGGGGCACTGAGCCGTATTCTCTAAGCTGCAAATACCACCAGTAGTCATCGGGGTTAAGTCCAAAGGCTACGATTTTTTCTTTAAGAAGGTCAAGGCGCTCTTCTCTTTGAGATCCACCAACGAGCTCTCCAATTTTAGGAACAAGAATATCCATCGCAGCAACGGTCTTTTGATCGTCGTTGGCTCTCATGTAGAAGGCTTTGATCTCTTTAGGGTAGTCTGTCAAAATCACAGGCTTTTTGCAGTACTCTTCAGCTAGGTAGCGTTCGTGCTCTGATTGAAGATCACTTCCCCAAGAGTAAGGGAACTCGAATGATTTGTTTGATTTTTCAAGAACTTTAATCGCGTCTGTATAGGTAAGACGTGCAAAGGAACCTTCGTTTACGTGCTTTAATCTAGCAATGAGTCCCTTTTCAATGAAGGCGTCAAAGAACTCAAGATCCTCTGTGCAGTTCTTTAAAATATAGTCGATGACAAAGTGAAGATATGATTCGGCGCATTCCATGTCATCGGAAAGATCTGCAAAAGCAAGTTCTGGCTCAATCATCCAAAATTCTGCTAAGTGGCGAGATGTGTTCGAGTTTTCAGCGCGAAACGTTGGCCCAAAGGTATAAACATCAGATAGAGCGCAGGCCAGTGTTTCAGCGTTGAGCTGTCCTGACACTGTGAGGTATGCGGGCTTTTGAAAAAAGTCTTTCGTGAAATCAACTTTTTTGTCTACTCCTTTTGGAACGTTTTGTAGATCAAGCGTTGTTACTAAAAACTGCTCTCCAGCTCCTTCACAATCTGACGCTGTAACAATAGGCGTTTGGATGTAGAGGAACTTTCTTTGTTGGAAAAATAGGTGCGTTGCAAAAGCAAGAGCATTTCTAACTCTAAGAACAGCGCCTTGTGTATTGGTTCGAGGTCTTAAGTGCGCAATCGTACGTAAAAATTCAAAGGAGTGTCTTTTCTTTTGCAGAGGATAGCTTTCAGGGGAGCAAGTACCGAGTATTTTAAGCTCGATTGCTTTCACTTCCCATTTTTGCTTGTGACCAGGGCTTTCAACAAGCTCACCGAGTACACGAAGAGAGGCGCCTGTTGATAGGTCTTTTAAAATCTGCTCGTAGTTTGGGACTGTCCCATTCAAAACAATTTGGATACCAGAGAGTGTTGATCCATCGGTTAGCTCAATGAATGAAAAGTCTTTTTGATTTCGAAAGGTTTTTACCCATCCGCAAAGGGTGATGTGTTTTCCAAGAAGAGGAGCTGCGATGTCTATAATTTTTGTGCGTTTTGTCATAATAAGAAATCAACCTTCAGCGAATTTTTTTAAAAGAGCTATTTCCTTTTTCCAAAGAGGAGGGCCATCTGGGGTCTCTAGGTATTTAGGAATTGTTTTAAGTTTTGGATGCTGCATTAAAAGTTTGAAACACTCCATGCCGATTTCACCTTCTCCCAAAGGAGCGTGTCTGTCTTTTCGAGAAGCAAACGGCTTCATCGAATCATTGACATGGAAAGCGTAGAGGTGTTTGAGCCCAACAATCTTATCAAACTCAGCAAATGTATGCTCAAACGCCTTTGGAGTTCTTAAATCATATCCAGCAGAAAAAATATGACATGTGTCGATGCAAACTCCAATAGGGATCTTTTTATCAAGTCTTTCTATGATGTAGGACAAATGCTCAAAGCTATATCCAACAGTCGACCCTTGACCTGCTGTTGTTTCAATCAGAAGCCGTGTAGGGCCTTTGTCAGCTAGATCAGAGAGTTCACTTAAACTTTCTACAATCAGATCTAAACACGCTTCTTCAGAAGAATCTAAAGCAGCGCCCGGATGGAAGTTTAAGTAAGAAATTCCAAGGGATTGACAGCGGATGAGTTCTTTTCTAAAAGCAGTTCTGCTTTTAAGAAGGTTTTCTTCATTAGGGCATCCCAAGTTGATCAGGTAGCTATCATGGCTCATGATATGAGAAAGCCCCGTCTCTTCAAGCGTTTGCTTAAAGAGATCGATCTCTTCCTGCGTAAGGTCTTTGGCGTCCCATCTTTTCTGATTGCGGGTGAAGAGCTGAACAGTAGTGGCTCCAATTTCTTTCCCTTCTAAAAGGGCAAGATGAGCGCCTCCAGAAGCAGAGGTATGGGCGCCTATTAAGAGCGGTTTTTGCGATAGTGTCATAAAAAATGAATTTCTTTTCAAAATAAAGCAATTCTATAGGATAGTGTAGATCTTGACAACTAAGGATTTTTTATGGAGCAGGACGGAACACAGCGAATTTCTAAAGGGGCACTTTCTTTTTTTTCAGGAACTTTTATCAGCCGTATTTCTGGTCTTGGCAGAGATGTTGCCATGGCCTTTTGTTTTGGGAGCCATCCAGCAATCGCTGCCTTCATGGTCGCCTACCGGTTTTCCAATCTATTTAGGAGGATGTTAGGAGAGGGGACCCTGTCCTCAGGATTCATCCCTTATTTCGAGTGTCTGCGCAAAGAGTCACCGGGAGAGGGGGCGCGGTTTTTTCGGGACGTGTTTTTTTCTATGATGGTCTTTTTAGCAGCACTTGTTTTAGTTCTCTCTTTAGGGATCGGAGCGTGGCTAAAGTTTGCAAAGCCCTCTCCTGATACCAGCGAAATCCTCTCTTTGACCTTTTTGATGATCCCAGGCCTTTTGTTCATCTGTCTCTATGCTGTTTCAAGCGCTCTTTTGCAGTGTGAAAGGAAGTTTTTTTTGCCGGGAGTAGCTCCCGTTCTCTTCAATATCACCTGGATAGGGGCTGTGTTTCTATTTAGGGAATCGATTCCAGAACGCGCCGTGATTGCTCTTTCTGGGGCTGTTGTCCTTGGATTCTTCTTGCAGTGGGCTCTACTCATCCCTTCCATGACAGCGTATTTAAGAAGGTTTTTGAGCTGGAAAGAGATTTCTCAGTTTCAATTCTTTCCAAAAGAGGTAAAATCCCTTTTGACTCCTTTTTTCTTAGGTCTTGTTGGAGTCTCTGCAACTCAGGTCAATAGCTTTTTAGATGCTCTTTTTGCTCGCTACGCCTCACTCGAAGGGCCAGCGTACCTCTGGTATTCGATCAGGATCCAGCAGCTGCCACTCGCTCTTTTTGGCATCGCTCTCTCTGCTGCTCTTCTGCCTCCTCTATCTCGAGCTGTTTCTAAAGAAAAATGGGAAGAGTTTGCAGAGCTTTTACGCTACTCATTAACCAAGAGTTTCCATTTCATTTTTCCGTGTACGGTTGCTCTTTTTGTCCTTGCAGCTTGTGGGGTCAATCTTCTTTATGGAAGAGGGGATTTTGACTTAGAATCTACAAGACAAACCGTTTTTTGTCTTTGGGGGTATGGAGTCGGCCTTTTGCCCTACGTCTTTGTTCTGCTTCTTGCTCCAGCGTTCTACGCTCAGAAAAACTTTAAAATTCCCATGAGAGCAGCCGTTCTTTCCATGCTGCTCAATGTCGCGTTCAATGCTCTTTTTATCTTTGGCTTCCACATGGGGACCATGAGCATAGCCCTTGCTACAAGTTTAAGTGCTTGGTTTAACTTTTTGTATTTAACGAAGGCTCTTCCTTCTCAAAAGATGTTTGAGGCTGGTATCTATAAAGGAGCTCTAGCTGCCCTCATTGCCGGAGCGGTTACCTTCTTCCTCGGTCATTACCTTATAGGGGACAAAACATTTGCTCTTCTTGCAGGAGAGGCTCCCATTGAATTTGCTCGGCACTTCAAAGATCAGGCTTTAAGCTTCTTTGTCCTTTCAGGGGTGTTTTGCCTGACCTTTATCTCATATGCTTGGCTTTTGGATGTGAAAGAGGTTCTTGTGATGCTAAGAATCCCAAGAAGGCAGAAATCGCTTAGCTCTTAAAAAGAAAGAGGGCAATTGTGAGTTCCACAATTGCCCTCTTGTATTAGCCAAATATCTAAATTAGCGCCTAGTAGGAGTTGATCTTCCGCTGTCCGTAGGTGTTACAGGGGCAGTTTTGGGAAGGTTCTCAAGTTTGACAACCTCATCAAAGATTTTCGCGTAGTCTTCTTCAGTTTGTAGAGGGATTACTTTCTTGTTCACTTGCTTTAAAAAGGCCTCTTCATCTTGTATTTCTTTTAGAATGCTTGTTTTTTTCTCAAGGGCAAGGGCATGTTGCGCTGCGGTTCTTAGGATTGCGCGGCTTTCTTCCAAAGAGCCTACATTTTTCTGGGAGAATGTTGCTTCCAAAGATGTTACCTCTAACTGCAAAATAGCAGCTTCTTGCTTAGACAGAGCTTCTTTTAGCGTTTCTAGCTTTTTCTCGGTTTGTTTTTTATCCCGGGTTAGTAGCCACAATTCTTCTTGTCTCGCTCTCTCTTTTTCTTTTTCGATTTCAGCTTCAGACTCTTCTTTTTGCGTTACTGCAGCATAAGTAGAGCTCTTTGTACTCAGTATTGAACGAGAAGCTGCAGGGTTAGGCGTAACAATCGGTTTAGTAACCATTTCAACATCGTTGCCTAGGCTAGCTTGAGTTTTTTGATTGATTGCTTGCAATCTTTGAGCTGTAGCAGCCTTCATCTTTTCCATAACCATAGCGTTGCACGTAAGGCTATCTCGGAATGCTGCGGCTACTTGTGTGAAAGTCGAGGTAGTTCCAACGTCTTTATTACTGAGAACGTAAAGCTGTCTTAAAGCTTCGCAGGTCGCAGGAGAGTTATTCTGTTTTAAAATCTCTTTAGCTAGTTTGTTGATGAGGAAAGATTCTTTCCCTACCTGTACAAGCCTTCCGCCTAGGTAGCTAGTTGTTACCTCGGAAGAAGAAAGCAATTGATTCAGGCATTCTTCAGTAAAATAACCTAAAGAACCAATGCGAATATTTACTGCGTTCATATTTTGCATGTTATTCATAAATGACCTCTTTTATTAAAGGTATTAAATATTAATAAGTCGTGTGTATATTATACTGTATAATTGATTGGTAAACAATTATATAAACTAATTTAATTTATTTAGTTTCTTTTGTTGCGTGCATAAATTGCTAATAATTAATTGCTTGCGTAAATTCCTTGTTTTCAATTTAGCTTAAATTCTTAAGTGTCTAAATGTCTGCTTGATGCGCAATTAATGTAGTGTGATTAATTTAATGTAATATTGAATTGTAAATTTTTAGTTTTAATGTTAAATTAAAACTTTAATAGTGTAATTGTTTGGGGTTTTTTATGTCATCACCTATTCAGCCAAATCCAGAAGCCTTAATGGCCTTTTCTCAAAAGCTAAATGAGCTGCCGGGAAATGCGTCTAAGGTGCTGAGTGTCATGGAGAGTATTCTAAACGAAAATACGCAAATTCCCTTAGAAGGCGATTTGGCTAAAAAGGTAACAGAGCTTCGAGAGATGCTCTCTAGCTCAGGAAGAGTGAATACTGCAGGGGTGGCCTCTTTAAGAGGAGAGCTGGAGGGGGCTCTAAATAGAAGAGTAAGAGAGCTTAGATCTTTAGTTGCTGTAAGGGAGCAGCAGATGAAGCTCTGGCACGAGATTTTAACAGAAATCCCTCCCAATCACATGTCTTCCTTCATGGATACAGTAGAAGGATTTTACCGTAAGGCTATTTTGGGTGGAATTTCTCCTAAAGAAGCTTTGCCCTTTGCACTAGGAAAAGGGATCGTGAGGTCTATGGTTAGGTTTCCGAGTCCCGATGAGATTGAGGCTAATCAAGAGCTTCAGGATAAAATCAAGGATGATGAGAGCCTTAAGAATTATATCTGTCCTATTTCTCACACGCTTGTAGGTTCAGATGCTGTTTACTTAAGGGCTGATGAACATGGAAATCCTAGAGAGAGATACCATGAAGATGCCATAAGAGGTTGGATCGTAAGAAATCATACAGATCCTATGAGTAGAGACCCAGTGCAAGTAGGGATGATAAAGCCAGATCCTAAAGCGAGAGAATTTATTAAGAATAAGGTTTTTGCTTTACTCTACCCTGAGTTAGTTCCGGAAGTGAATGGAACTTCACTTCCTGTAGAAGCCTTACAAGGCAGGGCCTCTTTACTGGCTTTAGCGGCAACATATGCTGAGACAAAGAAAAGGTTTGCGGAAGGTTTAAGATTTCGAACGCCCAATCATGGATTAATAGAAGCGGCAGAAGGCTCAGCAAGGGATCTAGCAAGTCGCTTTATTTTTCTTGCAGAAGGAATGGATAGAGAGCTAGAAGGAATGCCCTTTTCTTGTTTTCTTGTTGTAGAAAAGCTTCTTAAGAGTGCAGAGAAAAAGCTAACGAGTCGAAATTGGGATGAGATCAAATTTGAACTTAAGGATAATCTTGAGACTCTTATTCGTTGTTATCATGAGATAGAAAAGACTTCAATATCACCCTATGCACGAAAGAAAGCGCTTGAGGTTGCGGGAGCCGCGATAGGTGATGGGGCTTCTTTGACGGAAGTAAGAGATCTAATTGCAGAATACGTAAAATCTCTACGAGAAGAAAATGAGATAAGAAACCTCTTTCCAGGATGTTTAATCGGGGCTGCTGAGTGGGATCTACTCGGCGAGGTGGAGAATCTTCCCTTGCCAGAAGGGATACTTGAGACATTAAGCGAGCCTTGTCCTGTGACTCCGGGCAAGAAGGTCGGAGAGACTCACCTATTAGTGCTAATTCCAGATAAAGTAGGTGAGGATCCTCTTACGCTAAATAGTTTGGGAGGTCTTGTTAAGTCCAAGGGGCACTTCCCTCGTGGTCAGGCTCCAGGTTACGGTAATCTGGACACAGACGTTGCAAGCGCCTATGGAAATAAGAAGGCCGGTTCCTCTCATTGGGTTCTCATGACAAGGGATGTGCTACCAGAGAGTAGGGGTAAGAGTTATAAGGATCAAAAAGCAATGGTTGAGAAGCTTGTTTACGAAGTTCCTGAGCTACTTTCTGCTGCAGCTTGTGTGTTCCTGCATTATCTGTCTTCGGGAGGGGAGCGTCTATTTGGCGATGATCCTCAGACTTATACGAGATGTCAGGGGTGGGGTCGAGGCCCGCGCCAAGTGATGATGGGAAAGTTCTCTCCGGGAGGATTTAGAATCATGCCCGATTTCATGGACTACGAACCTGTTGGTGTTGCGATGATGAGGAAGCTATAGGGTATAAAAAAAAGGTGGTATTTTCATACCACCTTTCAAAGATAACTTCTTAACTTTAAGCTAAAATTAGTTAGTGTGAGCCAAGAACTCGCAGATCAGAGGAACGTTGATTGGAAGAGGAAGAGGGATCTGATCTAAGTGAGGTGCTGCAGTAACTTGTCCTGAAAACTTAGTAGGATCTACTGTTAGATACTCAGGAACTTCTCTGCCACCAGCAACGATGGAATCTTTAATGAGAGGCATGTTATGGGATTTAGATCTTACGGAAATCTCCATACCAGGTCTTACAAAGAAAGATCTTCTGTCAACTTTTTTGCCGTTAACGAGGATGTGTCCATGTACAACAAGCTGCTGAGCTCCAAAAATGGTGCTAGCAAACTTCATGCGGTACACAACGTTATCCAGTCTGCACTCTAAGCGCTCAATGAAAGCTTGAGGAGTGTTGACTTTAGAATTTACAGCTTCTTTGTAGTAACGAACGAGTTGTTTTTGTGTAAGCATGCCGTAGACAGCTTTTAGTTTTTGCTGCTCTTCGAGCTGCGCGCCGTAGTCAGATTTTTTCTTGCGCTTAGCACCATGCATACCAGCTGGATTTGGCTTGTGTAGCATAGGATTCTTTGCGCGTCCAAAAATGTTGACTCCAAAACGGCGAGCGATGCGGTTTTTTGGACCAGTATATCGAACCATTGTTTCTCCTAAATGTTTATTTAAGTCTATTCACGTATGAAAGTCACAAATCGTAGTACAGTTTTGGTTTTTAAACAAGAGGATTCTGTAAAGAGAAGCATGTAAACTTTTTTTGTAAAGAGTTTCCTTGAAGAAAACCTCTTGTATTATAGAGAAAACTTAGGTATCTTGCTCCCTTAATATAAAGAGGTTTTTATGGATCAAGAAAAAAATTACTACGTTATAGCTTTCTATATTTTTACTCCGATCGATGACCCTCATAGGGAAGTAGCTAGGCATCAGGCCTTTTTTGCAACAAGAGACATCTGCTCCAGGATCTATATTTCTGAGCAGGGGATCAATGGACAAATGAGCGCTTCAAAAGAGCACGGCCTTGAGTATATGGACTGGATGAGAGAAGATGATCGCTTTAAGGACATTGATTTTAAGTGTCATACGCACCATGAGCAAGTGTTTCCTAGATCTACCGTGAAGTACAGAAAGCAGCTTGTGGCCCTTGATCACAACGCAGATCCTAGCAAAGGTGGCGAGCACCTTTCCCCGGAGGAGTGGAAGCAGATGCTAGACGAAAAAAAAGAAAACATTTTACTTCTAGATGTCCGCAATGACTACGAGTGGAAGGTTGGGCATTTTGAGGGAGCTGTTAAACCGGATCTGGATATTTTCCGTAAATTTCCTGAATATGCCAAAGAATTAAAAAAAACACATGACCCTAAAAATACCAAGGTAATGATGTATTGCACCGGCGGGATCCGCTGTGAGCTCTACTCATCCCTAATGAAAGACGAGGGCTTTGAGACTGTTTATCAGCTTAATGGCGGAGTTATTAAGTATGGTCAGGAAGTCGGAGAGAGCAAGTGGCTTGGAAAGCTCTTTGTTTTTGATGATCGGGTAACTATTCCTATTGCAGAAGAAAACAAGGCGCCAGTTATCAGCTCCTGTAAGTATTGTGACGCTCCTTCTGATACTTACTATAACTGCGCTAACATGGACTGCAATAATTTGTTTTTAGCATGCCCTAGCTGCGCTGAAAAATTTGAAGGGTGCTGCCAGGCGGAGTGTCAGTGCTCTACAAGAAGAAGGGCATTTTTACTCGGTAAAGAGGAAAAGCCAAAGCCTTTTAAGAAAAAGCACCTGTCCGTAATGGTAAAGACCTAATAAGATCTAGCATGTGCTCTTCGGAGTCTTTTAAGACGACGGTGAGCCCTGGCTTGATCCCTTCTTCGGATAATTTAAAGGCCCTCATGGTATTGCAGATCCGGCCATCTAGCCGGATTCCGATCCCTTTAGCTCCGATCATATTGCCCCAGTCTCCAAACATTGTTAAAGACAGCTCACAGGCCGTAATAAGGAAGAGAACTTGTTTATCAGGGTTTTGGACCGTGGCTTCAAAGATCTTTTCTCCGATGTAGTGGATCGTTGGGATGTAAAGGATCTTGGCGTTTGTATGCTTTGCTAGGGCTCCACATTTACCGATAAAACACTGGCTGCAGACGGGATGATCTTCTGCATTTTGGCACTGGTCAGAAAATCTACCTGAAGGGCATTCGAAAGGCTTATGGCAGTAGGAAAATCCGATGATGATCAAAGGGTTTTCAGAAGAGGCTATTTTTTTAAAAGAATTCTTGTCTTGTAGGCCATAGAAAAAAAGATCCCCGTCTCTTGAAAAACTCGAGGGTTTGAGATAGGAGCGAATCAAAGAAGCTGCATATTTAAGCGGTTTCTTGAAAAAATAACGCAGGAAGATCTTATTTTTATCATGCTTGATGAGATAAAAAAGCCCTTTTGCTTTAAGATGTTTCGCCGTAGAGGATGTGATCCCTTCCATTTTAGGAAGAGCTTTCAGAGTTTTCAAGGGGTGGGATTTTTCAAGAGCTTTGGCCCTTTCATCCCAAGAAGATTCAATGATGCGTAATTTTTCATTCATAAAAGAGTGTTATTCCTATGGCTATAGATCTAATTTTCGCTATCTCCCAAGAAAACCGCAATGGAGAACTTTTTTTAATAGTAGAAGTTTCTGAAAAGGGATCTTCCAAGATTATTTACGTCCCTACTTTAAAGGATCTGGATCTGGATAAAGAGCTTTCTGCATTGCTCATAGGGGAAAGGTGTAGAGAAGCTGGCATGTCACCAAATAGTCATCAGGTAACAACTCTTAGCTGTAACAAAATCAGAGTGAGAGCTGAAAAGAGTTTGGAAGTCTTAGGGAAGCTGATCCTTTCTAAAAGGCTTTTTTGGAAAGGAAAATCTCTTTTTTTCAATCCTCTTAGTAAATCCAAACCCTCCTTTGAAGTGGAAAATAAACCAGATGGCACTATTGAGATCTCGGGCTGGATTGAGATGGATGGCAAAAAAGAAGCTCTGTCTTCTTTAGAGTTTTTGTTTTTAGGAAGCCGTGTATGGGGGATTCACAAGCAGATCGTATTTGTTTTACCAGAAGGAACCAGGGCTTCATGGTTGACGTTCCCTCAAGTATTAGAAGGAAAACAAAAGCTGCGCTTCATCGAGGATTTTAAAGAAGATCCACCAGAGGGTTTCCCAGAAACTAAGTGGATTGGATTCTCCGCTACTAAAGAAGAACCTAAAGAAGAGCTTTTGTCAGTATTCCCATGTCTTGTTTTAAAAGATGCAAGAGGTGCCTTTGCAGACCTTCACATGGAATACGGCGCAAAAACCGTGGATCTATCGGATCCTAAGATTTTTCCCGGTAGAGATGTTAAATCAGAAAAGTCTTGGGAAAAGGATCTGTTAGAAACAGATTATGTTTATAAGATGCTGGGAACTTCTCATTACTACTGTCCTATGGACAAGATTGCATCGAGTCTTTCCTTTCTTTTAGACATCGGTTGGAAGGTAATGGATGTGAAGGGAAGAAGGGTCATGAAGACTTCGGGATCTGATCTTGCGCTTTCAAAATCAGAGAGGGGAGTTCTTCTTAAGGGGGCCTTTCGCTATGGAGAGCATAAGGTCGATGTGGGAGATGTTGTGGGCTCTTTCAGTAGACGTGATCGTTTTATAGAAATTTCTCCTCAAACTGTGGGTCTTTTAGACTCGTCATCTGACTATGAAGGTCTTGGTGACATGGAAGAAGTTGAAAAGGTGTCAGAAGGATGTTTGATCAAGCCTAAAAAATGGGGCCTTTTAGACTCATTTATAAATAGACCAAATCTGGTTTCGGATGGAGAGACCCTAGCCTTAGCAGAAAGGCTGAAAGGTTCTTCAGATAAAAAAGAACTAAACCTTGAACTTGATCAGTTTCAAGGGGATTTACGTCCTTATCAGAAAAACGGTGTCGATTGGCTTTTATTCCTTCATCACAATCATCTTTCAGGTCTTTTAGCCGATGAAATGGGACTTGGAAAGACAGTGCAAACGCTTGCCTTTTTTTCTAAGATCACAAGCCATAAACCCATTTTAATTGTGGTTCCCACATCGCTAGTTTTTAATTGGAAAAAAGAGTGGGGCCAGTTTGTCTTAGATAAAACTCTCTATGTTCATGAAGGTAGCAAGCGAACAACGGAGCTTGCTGTCTTGCAAAAACAGCAAGCTATTGTCACTTCTTATGCTCTTTTAAGAAGTGATTTTTTGCTTTTTGGAAAGCTGTCTTTTTCTTGCATCTTACTTGATGAAGCGCAGTGGATTAAAAATCCAGACAGCCAGCTTGCTAAAGCTCTTTATACCTTAAGTGCTGATACCAAGATCTGCTTATCAGGAACCCCAGTAGAGAATAGGGCCGATGATCTTTGGTCGATCTTTCATTTTTTAGAGCCCGAGCTTTTAGGGGAGAGAAAGGACTTTTTAAGTCAGCTTAGTGCGGCTGAGAGCGATGGAAGATACAAAAAGCGGATTCAAAAACTGCTCCGCCCGTTTATTTTACGTCGTCTTAAAGAAGATGTAGCTCAAGACCTTCCTGAAAAAATGGAGCAGATTGTTTGGGTAGAGATGAAAGAAACTCAAAGGGCCTTTTATGAAGAGTGGCTCTTTAAAACCAAAGCAGGCCTTTTAAAGAAGGTTGCTTTAGATGGAGCTTCTTCCCATCGGATGGAGATCTTGGAGTCGATCCTGCGTCTTCGCCAAATCTGCTGCCATCCAGCTTTAGTTGATGCAGAAGTATCTGTGGATGAGGGCAGCTGCAAGATGATTAGGGTTTTAGAGGATTTAGAAGAGGTGGTTTTGGAAGGTAGAAAAGTTCTTGTCTACAGTCAGTTCACTGAAATGCTTCAGCTTTTGAAAAAACAGATCATGGCAAGAGGGTGGAAGTTTGCCTATCTTGATGGGGATACAAAAGATAGAGAGTCTGCAGTGGCTTCTTTCCAAGAAGATCCAAGCGTACAAATTTTTCTCATCAGCTTAAAAGCGGGAGGCGTTGGGCTCAATCTAACTGCTGCTGATTATGTGTTCTTATTCGATCCTTGGTGGAATGAGGCTGTTGAGCGTCAAGCGATAGACCGCGCCCACCGCTTTGGGCGAAGCGGCGCAGTCATTGCTCGTAGGTATATTATGGCAGAAAGCATCGAGGAGAAACTTTTAAAGCTCAAAGAACACAAAGTGGCCTTAGCTCAGGGGCTATTGAGCCTTGATGAACAAGACTCTTCTTTTGACCTCAAGGATATGATTGAGCTTTTGAATTAAGATTCTTCAAAGTCCTTGTTCTCATGTTCTATAAGTTCTTCTGCTGCAGTTTTTAGTGTCACAAGGCCTTGATCAAATCCTACTTTGCGGAGTAAATCATCCAGGAACCTTAGCTCTGACGCCAATTGGTCGTTAAGAGATTCTAGTTCAGAAATGCGTTTAATGAGCTTTTCCTTCTCTAAGTCTTTTTCCATAAAATAATTCCCCTTAATGTGTGCTGGTGCTTGATATAGTACGCAGTATTTGTGCCAATCTTTGAAATAATGAGAATTATTTGTGTTTTTATTGGTAAGTGCTTGTTGATTAAGGGGTGGCTTTTATGGTAAAGAATGAGATGGAAGAGATGAATTGCTGGCTGTTGGATAGGTTTGAGCGGTTTAGATCACTCCTTCAAACTTTAAAAGAGTATCTTTCATAGGGATTCCAAAGGCATAGTTTCCAATGCCCCCTGTTTTAGGTAGGACTCTATGGCAGGGAATGAAGAGCGGAAAGTCGTTCAATCGGCAAATAGTTCCTACAGCCCTGGAAGCTCCAGCGCTTCCTGCCTTTTCTGCAATTTCCCCATAGCTCAAGGTCTTGCCAAAGGGGATTTCTATCATCGTATCCAGCACTTTATTAGAGAAGGGAGGCAGGATTTGCCTAGGCAGATTTAATAGAGGTAAAGAAGTCTTTCCTGAATAAGCTAAAAGCCACTGCATTACTTCCTCTTGAAAGGTAGAGGGTAGTTTAGCAAAAAAAGAAACGGTAAACTCTTCACTTTTAAGCAGGCGCACGCGGATGTTCCCATCAGGTTTTGTGATGAAGTGGACAGCGATTTTAGGGCCTTGGGAGAATGTGTGAGCCAAATACATGCAGTTATACCTAAGTTTACACAATTATAGCTGAAACCGCTAATAAGTGAGTATAACTTCTTGCGAGGTGTTGTCTGGCTTTCATCTTGAAAATGTCGATCATTATATTCGGGATATTTCAAGGGTTTTTTTGTATTAATTGTACTGTGGAAAATCGGGGTGCCCTTTCCAGTCTCCGACTTTAATAGTCTCAAGACGCGTAGCATACTCTCGATCTAAAATAAGATAGTTCTTGCCGATCCAAATAGACATTCGGGAAGTTTTAGGCCAATTCATTAAGGGGTTTTTCTCCCCTTGTAGATACTTCGACAAGATGGCGGCAGAGATGGCTTCCTCTGGGGTTTTAGCATTTGCTAAAACTTCACGCATCGAGCTGATTTCTGGATTTAACATGTGAGAGGGGATGACGATTTCGTTAGCGTAGATTTTATCGCCATTGAGAACAGGTGATACTGTAATCTCCCGTCCTTGCACATCGATCGAAATATAAGGAGCTTTCATGAGTTGATTGATTTTTTTTTGAATCTTAGCATTTGTTGAAAGAGAAGGGATCTCAGTCATCAATTGATCGATAATCGTTTGTTTGTTAGTGGTGAAAAATAGAGGAAGTAAAGTTCCGATCCCTAGAAATAGCATAGTTGAAACAGGGGGCTGTTGATACGCAATGTAAGACCACGTCCCCAATGACAACAAAGTGCTCGTATCGACAGCCCGCTGCGAGACTTCTAAGTTTCTTATGTAAGTTTGAGAGACCTTTGGCAAAGCTTCATAAGGAATGGTCACGGGTTCGAAGCGTTTACTTGAAGCATGCCGCATCCACATTTGCAAAGAGGGGAGAGATTGAGAAATCTGTCTTGCTGAATTATGAAGGAGGGAAGAAGTTAGCATAATAATCACTCGTGTTAAGTTGATGTTAAGATGAAGAGGTTATAGGGGCATCTGTTTATATTCAAACAAGAAAATGCAGGAATTTTGTGTACTATTTTTTTTCACTTCTCTAATCTGATCTTTCACTTCAAGGGAAGGATATTTGTGCATATGAGGCGAAAAATAGGTGAGATCACAGCTCTTACGTTAACGATGTGCGGATCTATGGCTTTTGCAGAGTATGAGGGACATTGGGACCTTCTTACGGATTTTTTATACATGGAAAGATACCATGTGAAAGATCAAACAATTGCTATTCGCACGCCTCGCTGCGCAAACTGCGCAGATAAACCAGCTCTGAATGTAAAAGATTTAGCTAATTTTGGTTTTGAGCCAGGCTTTCATGTTGCGCTCTCTTATGTGCAAGATCCAAGGTCTTCTTATGAAGCTGGATTTTTGTATCTTTGGGAGTGGGAAAACACTAAAACAGCCACATCTAACATCAGTAACTTAAGCTTCCCGTTTAAAAGACATACGTTTGCAGAGAGCTTTTTAGAGCTTGAAAAGATCGAGGCGTTTTACAGATCCAAATTCTATACAGGCGAGCTCAACTACGCAAAAGCTTTTAGCGAAAGTCGTCACTCGTATCTTGCGTTTTCAGGAATCGCAGGTCTTCGCTATGCTCATTTAGGAGAGAGATTTTCTATTACGGCATTTACTGGTAGCAACTTTGGAGAATACGATATCAAAACATACAATGATTTGATAGGAATCCAACTAGGGTTTGCTTTTCAGATCAATGCGATGAAAGGGCTTCACTGGGATCTTGATGGAAAAGTAGGGGTAGGCCTCAATCGTATCGATGTAAAGACGTATTTAGCTGATAAGAATAGAACCATCGAACTTCGAAATTTTACAAAGCAAGATTGGCAGCAGAACATTTTTGCAGAAGTCTCTGCTGGTACTGGATACCGAGTTCTTCCCTATTTAGATCTTCATGCTGGATATGATATGCTCTACTTCTGTGGCTTAGCACTAGCCCCAGATCAAATCGACACAACAGCTCGGACTACAACCTTAGAGGTTAATAACAACGGCTATGTGATTGTTCATGGAATCTTTGTAGGATGTACGTTTTCTTTCTAAGAAAAAGAACCGGAGAGTATTCTTAACATAAAAGTAAGATCTTAAGGCTGCTACCTTCCGGTCCTGACCTGGTTCGAACCCTTCCATTTTAAGAAGTCCCCGGCTCGAGTATTTACTAGTCTACGGCAAATGACCTTTTAGGACAAGAGAGAGCCTCTCTCTTGTCCTAAAAGTATAACTTATATTTTGTGTCCCTGTGGGATCGTTCTTGCTTTTTCAACTTGGGTGTCATTAAAAAATTGAGAAAGAATTTTTTTAGCGTCTAGACCTTGTTTGGCCATGAGTCTTGCTGTATGAAGACAGAGTCCTACGCCATTTCCTACGCCAAACCCTTTGAACTTAATGGATTGGTCTAGAATTTCCATTGTAAAGTCATTGCTTTTGAGCTTTGATTTTCCAACAATGTTTTGAAGGGTGAAAAAGTCCATTGTCTTTGTTGTGGAATCATTTTCAAGCTTCACAGCGTACACTTTGCCCGAGTCTTTTTCAGAAAAGACAGAGATGTTAGAGACTTTAGCAAGTTTTGCAAGGCTTGCAAACTCTTGCTTGGACATTTGGAACGACCAAGAGCTCTTGAGTCTTTCAGCTTCCATTCCAGGGATAGCGACCCCTTTAGGAGCGGGGGAGTTGTCTTTGAAGATAGTAGAGACTGAAGCTGTTTTTCCACCGGTATTTTCACTCCAAGAAGCTGCAAAAGGCTCTGAGTGGTAGGTTAAAATAGCGTGACGTGTTGATTCAATCGCTTGCTCGATAGGCAAGTATTGAAGTGTGGCACCATAGCCTTGATAGTTTGATTCTGTAGCCGTTACATGCCAAGGAGCTTCTGGGAACTTGTACACTTGGAAGTAGGCGTTTGTTCTTGCAACGATTGCAAGAGCATTTAGAACTTCAGACTCAGATACATCTGTAAACTGCGTTGCAAGAGTGGATCTTAGATAGTTTTCCATGTCGACTTCATTGATCACACGGAGTTTCCCATTGATGTCGTAGACTTCAAGGCAGCCTCTATATTGGATGCCGTTAACAAGGATGGAAGTTTGTCCGTTATTCGGAACGATACGAACTCCAAACGCTCCAGGGAAAGAGTCTCCCCAAAAAAGTCCTGATTTTTGTGTTTGAAGGACGCTACGTTTAGCTCCTGAGTTAGAAGAAATAATCCCATTGGTGTGCGGGCAAAACACTTTATAGGAACCTTTGACTTCCAAGAGGAGTTTGTCTTGATCATCTTGAAGCAGAACTTTGATCGTTGCAGGCTTTACTTTCTGCATCGCATCTGTTGGGAACTCCGCCGCTTTAGCGCAAAGAGGGGAAGTAAATGGGGCAGCTGTAAAAGCTGCCATAAGAATGAAGGAAAGGGTTTTCATTATCATACTAATGTTTCTCCTGAATTAAATTTGGAAGGGATAGGACGTCCAATGTGGGAGTAGGCGTGTACTGTCGCCTCTCTGCCTCTTGGAGTTCTTTTCAAAAATCCTTGTAAGATAAGGTAAGGTTCATAGACTTCTGCAAGAGTTTCAGCTTCTTCGCCTACAGCAACAGCAAGCGTGCTGATGCCAACAGGGCCTCCGCTATAGTGATCGATGAGGACTTCTAAAATCTTCTTGTCCATTTCATCAAGTCCTTTAAAGTCGATGGCTAGCATGTCAAGGGCGGAAACGACAGTATCCTTATCAACGACCTTAGTTTTTTTCATTTGCGCAAAGTCTCTAACCCATCTTAGTAGGTTGTTAGAAATACGGGGAGTTCCTCTTGAGCGCACAGCAATCTCAAATGCTGCAGTCTCTTCTAAAGGAAGATGTAAGATTTTAGAAGATCTCATGATGATCTTCATTAAGATCTCGGGTGTATAGTAGTCAAGTCTGCAGGAAAACGGAAAGCGTGATCTCATAGGGCCTGTTAAAAGCCCAGCTCTTGTTGTTGCTCCAATCAAGGTAAACTTGTTGAGTTTGACTTGGATGCTTCTGGCATTAGGGCCGCTATCGATCATGAGATCGAGCATGAAATCTTCCATAGCAGGATAGAGGTATTCTTCAATGACGCGGTTCAATCTGTGGATCTCATCAATGAAAAGAATATCGCCATCTTGTAGATTTGTGAGGATGCCCGCTAAATCTCCTGCTTTTTCTAGAATCGGACCCGATGTGATTGTGAGCTTGGTTCCCATTGATTTAGCAATGATGTTTGCAAGTGTTGTTTTTCCAAGTCCAGGAGGACCATAGAAAAGACAGTGAGAAATAGGATCTCCTCTTTGCTTTGCAGCGCCGATCAATACTTCAAGTCTTTGTCTGATGCTTTCTTGTCCGGAAAAATCGTCAAGCGTCTGGGGACGAAGAGGCGTTTCGAATGTTTCATCGACTTTTGCCCAGGTAGACTCAATGTAATTTTCTTGTTTTTCCATAGGTAAAGGGCGGGGCCCTCTCTCTCTCTTTAATGGTAGCTTGTAAAAACTGTAGCAAGAAAACCATTTCACGCGCTATACCTAAACCATAGAAAAATGCAAAAAAAGGAAACTTCATGAGTTTACAAGCAGATCGTTGGATTAAAGAAATGGCACTAAAGCATGGAATGATCGAACCATTTACGGCAGATCAAGTGCGCCATAATGAAAGAGGTGAGAAGGTTATCAGCTACGGACTTTCAAGCTATGGATATGATTTGAGAGTGTCCGATGAGTTTATGGTATTTACAAACATGAACAACACGCTTGTTGATCCGAAAAACTTTAGTGATAGTGCGTTTGTTTCTATGAAAACAGATGAGTGCATTATTCCTCCTAACTCTTTTGCTCTCGCAAGAAGTGTGGAATATTTTCGTATCCCTCGTGATGTGTTAACGGTATGTATTGGAAAATCCACCTACGCAAGATGTGGGATCATTGTGAATGTAACACCTTTTGAGCCTGAATGGGAAGGATATGTTACCTTAGAGATTTCCAATACAACGCCTCTTCCAGCTAAAATTTATGCGAATGAGGGCCTAGCCCAAGTTCTGTTTTATAGAGGCGCGGAGATGTGCATGACATCGTATGCGGACCGTGGTGGCAAGTATATGGGTCAGGTAAATATCACACTACCAATAGCTTAAAACTTTATACTTTCTTTGATAGTGGAAAAATCGGTGTTTGAATACAATCGGACTTAGGGTGTCTTAACACGTCGGATTGATTCATGTCACAGTCAAAAGCTGCTATCAAAGAAGGTGTCAAATTCTTAGCTCTTCTCCATCGCTATGGATGGACGGCGCTTTTTTTGATTGCTTGCTTTATTTTGTATTCCCAAGGCATGCAAAAAAAGGCAGATGTTTGCTCTGATTTGAAAGGTAAGATCCGGGAGCTTGAATCTTTAAAGCAGGTAGTTCTTGCAGAAAGAGAAGATTTAGCCCTGCAGATCCACAGTCAAAATGACGCAGATTGGATCGAAATGGTTTTGAAAAAGAGATTGGGAGTGGTACCAGAAGGTCAGATGAAAGTATACTTTAAAACGGAAGAATGAAGCCTTTGTGACAACCATATTTTTGGTTTTTCTTTTATGTTTTTTCCTCTTTAGCTTGAGCTTGTTTTCGGGAGCGGAGACCGCTCTTTTTTCTCTATCCTCTATGCAGATCAAAGCATTCAAAAGAAGCACTGATGCCAAAAAGAGGCTGATTGCCTATTTACTTTCCAATCCAAGAGAGCTTTTAGTCACTTTAATCATCCTTATCATCGTGATGAGTCTTGCCATCCAAAGCGTTGTCTCTACCTTATTTCATGAAAAGAGCAGCTGGCTCCTCAATATTGGGGTTCCTTTGGCGATCAATCTGATTTTAGGAGAAATGATCCCCAAATCCCTCGCTCTTCCGAATAACGTTACAGTATCGTATCGCTTAGCGCCCCTTCTTTTTTGGACCCAAAAGATTCTGTTTCCTATACGAAAAATGCTCTCTATCATTACAAGTTGGATTGTACCGATTTTCTTTTTCTTTTTACGTAAGGAAAAAGAGATCTCTATTGATGAGCTGCAGCATGCTTTAAGAGCTTCTAAGGACCAAGGGATCTTACATCCTGAAGAAGCAGAACTCATAAGGGGCTATCTTCATCTACAAGAGTCAACAGTAAAAGAGCTCATGCGTCCAAGGGAAGAAGTGATCTTGTTTGAGCTGTCAGAGCCTCTTTCTCGCATCATTCATCTTTTTGTCGATCAAGAATGCACCCGTATTCCTCTTTGTGATGGAGGACTTGATAAAGTGATAGGGGTCATTTCAAGCCGGATTTTCTTCCTTCATAAAAATCAGGTCCATGAAACTAAAGATCTCGCCGCTATTTCGAAAAAACCGTATTTTGTTCCTGAGACGATGAAGGCCGATGTGCTTTTAAGACAGTGCTACGAAAAGAATGAAACTCTTGCTATTGTTGTTGATGAATACGGATCGATCTCCGGGATTATTTCGGTGGAAGACCTTGTTGAAGAGGTGATCGGAGAGATTGCGGACCGTCGAGATCAAAAGGCCTCTTATACAAGAGCGGAAGCCGGAGTTATCATCGCCAGCGGGAAGTTTGAGCTTTCTGAGTTTGAAGAGGTATTTGATGTGTGTCTTGAAACAGAAAATAACATGGTCACAATCGGTGGATGGTTAACCGAGAAGCTAGGAGACATCCCAAAGCCTGGAACAAAGTATCAAGAGCAAGGGTTTTTATTCCATGTCCTTGCAGCGGACCACACGAGAGTGCGAAGGGTTTATATTCGACAGCTCGTTTCTTCGAAATCAAAAAAAGAGGGTAGGAGGGTATTATAATAACTTTGGATGCTTGGAAATGGTTTCTTTTCCTGACAATTTTGTGCATTTTGACCCAGTCATTTTTTGCTATGCTGGAAATGGCCGCTGTTTCTTTTAACAAAGTGCGCCTTCAATACTACATCAGTCAAAACTCCAAGATCGCTCGTTGGCTTCATTACCTACTCAACCACCCAGCTCTTTTATTTGGTACTACTCTCATCATGGTGAATGCCTCGCTCCTCATAGGATCGGAGTGTTCGCGCCATTTTTATGAAGCGATAGGGGCAAGCCCTTTTTGGGCGCCGCTCACTCAAGCTTTTTTAGTTCTTGTCTTTGCAGAGATCGCTCCGATGTTTGCAGGCCGGCGTTATGCAGAGCATGCGATCATGCTAGGACTTCCTATCCTTTACTTCTGTGCGATCCTTCTCAAACCGTTTGTTTGGATGATCGATCTGCTTTGTAAGATGGTCAACCGCCTTTGTGGAGCTTCTTTTACAAGTGAAGTGTATTTGAGTAGAGAAGAGCTGCAGCATGTGATTGAATCTAGAGAAGAGACGTTTTTAAGCCAAGAGACAGAAGAGTTTGATACGGTGCTATCAAATATCTTTGCTCTCAAAAACAAAACAGCAAAAGAGCTCATGATCCCTCTTAAAGATGTAGCAAAGCTCTCTACTCAAGCGACCCTTACCGAAGTACAAAATCTTGTAGAAAAGCGCTATGTTCCCTATGTTCCGCTCTTTCATAAGAAAGAGGCGAACATTGTATCTATTGTTTACTTAAGAGACCTTTTGCGCTTGTCCGGTGAAAAAAAGGTAAGAGAGCATGCAAGATCTCCTTGGTTCATCACAGAGTCTACATCCATTTTGCAGATCTTAAAGCAGTTTCGGAAAAACAATCAAAGCATTGCTGTTATTTTAAATGATTCAGGTGCCGCAGTTGGAATTCTCACTCTTGATGAGATCATCGATGATCTTTTTGAAACAAACGGTTTAGAGCTCTCTTTAGGAGAAGTCTTTCCAAGAGTTCAGCAAGTGCTCCTTGATCGCGACTTCCCAGGAGACATGCTTCTTGAAGATTTTAAGCGCGAGTATCAGATCGAATTTCGCTATAAACATGCCAAAACGCTTGCTCAAGCAATGGAGCTTGCTCTTGGCCATGCTCCAAGAGTCGGAGAAAATGTCCGTATTGATCAATATGAGCTCACGGTAGAGGAAACGACTCTACTAGGTCCCAAAGTGATTAATGTTAGGACTCTGTCTTAGACTCCTTCTTGCTTTCAAAAAAATAAGAGTTTGCGACTCCAGGATCTTCAACGACCACAATATCGACTTCCGGTGTGCTTGCTCTAGTCGCAGGGAGAACGCTTCTGAAAGTTTTTCCGTGAATTTTGCTTAAGCTAGTAACTGCGCGAAGTACTTTATCCCAATCAAGAGTGTTGTTAGACTCGTTAAAAGATTCAAGTTTTGCCATTAGATTATGTAACGTATAGGAAAAATGATTTACCGGCTTTCCATTGAGGATCTTTCCTAAACAATCAAGAACTTCTTGTTGTGTATTTAGATCAAAAGGAGGCACGCTCTTTTTGTTGCTCAGGCTGTAATCGATCAATGCGTTCACAACAATTTTTTCACAAGGCCTTGCGATCGTTGCGAGAGAATGTTGTGTGAGCTTTTCTGAATAGATGCGCAAAAACCGCCTGATCCGGTTCCAAGTCGAATTATGGAATTCTGTGCGAAGATGATTTATATATACGATTGCCTTAAAATCTTCCGCGAAGCGTTCCATCTTTTCTAGCGTTTCTTCAAAAGTTTTAGATGTTATATCTGTTGTCAACTCTTGAGAAGTTGTCTTCAATTCTTGGTAACGCTCCATATAGATAGTATTCCATAGATTTGAATAAGATAGATTCATAATAATTTCCTTGCTTTATTTTCGAATATAATTACATCTATTATATTCTGATTGCTAATTAATCTCAATTAAATAATTAAGTTGTTAAATTAACTGTTTGACAGTCGGATTTGTTGCTATGAAGAAGGGGTTTTGTGTAGGAGTAAGATACCGATAATTAGGTGCTTATCGATTGTGTAATAGCCAGGGAAAAATGCGATTTATATTTTTGTTAACCTTTAATGGTCTTGTTGTTAAGTTCTCCTCTTTTCATTTTGAGGTAACATGCGCCTTTTTGCCGTTTTTTTGAGCATTTTTTTCTCAGCAAAGCTACTTGCAACTACGACCGCCACAACAGAAAATGAGCCAAGTTCTCTTGTAAACGGT
The DNA here is from genome assembly GCA_903824495.1 of uncultured Chlamydiae bacterium. GTDB lineage: Bacteria > Chlamydiota > Chlamydiia > Chlamydiales > Rhabdochlamydiaceae > CAIJXB01. The sequence continues at coordinate 104,276 of CAIJXB010000015.1, read as the reverse complement.
GTCAATGTCATCACAGGGGATCTCTACCTTGTAGAAGAAGATCTCGTAGTTCAAGGAGCTGAGCCCATTCGTCTACAAAGACACTATATTAGTGGGAAAGGGCAAGGGTATTGGAACATGTTTTCCTATCATAGGGCCTTTATCGATTTTTCCTCTAAGATCATAGAGGTAGTAGAGCCTAGTGGCGCTAGGCTCTACTACCAGTGGGAAAAAAAATCTCACAAAAGTAAAAAACAAACCACATTTTACTCTATAGATCTCGGAGAGGAAAACTCAAAAGGTCTTACCAATACGGCAAGGGGCAAACTTTCTGGTAAGACCAATTTAAAGAACCAAAACATCGAGATGAGCGATGATTTTTATAAGTTCTCGGTTGTTTGTCCTGATGGAACAAAACGGTTCTACGAAAGGTATTATGATAGGAGAAAGAATTTTGCCATCGATGAGTTCATGGACTGGAATGTATCCAGTCTTCCTTCTTGCGATGGTTTTTATCTTCTTGTGAAGGAAGATCTCCCAAATGGTCGGCAGATCAGGTACGAGTGGCCCAAAGATAAAAAAGACACGTGGCAGATCAAAACCTGTGATGCCTCTCAAAAGACAACCTATGCTTGGGTTAAATTTTATCCGCATAATGGAGAAGGAGACAAGAGCCATGGAGACTACGGAGTTGAGACAAGTGATGGGCGCCATCTAGAATATGTGTTTTTTACTTACAATAAAGTCCATCAGCTCAAACAAGTCACATCCGATGAAAAGCCAGATCAAACCTATCAATACTGCACCTATGGAAAGAGAAAAATCCTCAAAAGCATTTTACTGCCAGAGGGAAGATATAAATATATCAATTACTACTTTCCGTCGGAGTGTCTTGGTGGCGAAAGCGTAGAGGAGTGCTTTCGAGTGAAAGAGCTGATGAGTCCTGCGGGAGAAAATGGGGAGCAAATCTCGACTCACAGGTTTTTCTACGACATTCCAAACAAGAAAACAACAGTTCTAGATCCTTACGATGTTCCAACTGAGTACTATTGGAATGATGATTTGAGACTTGTTCAGATCAACAGATTCACAAAACCAGGCTGCTTATACACGCAAGAAAAGTTTATCTGGGGAGGCAATGATTCTAAAGATGCTTCAAATCTTCTTTGTAAAGTTACATTTGATGGAAATGAAAAACCTATTGTTGCAACCCGCTATGTTTATGACGATTTTGGTAATGTTGAAAAAGAAACGCTCTATGGGAATTTGACAGGAGAAGGATCCTCATTAGAACTAGATCCGGAAGGTTTTCCGGTGGAAGCAACATCTGAGAGCTACTCTAAATGGAGCACCTATTCACAAGACGGAAAAAATCTACTTCTCACTCAGAAAGAAGAAAATGGCCTTTCAGTTTCCTATACTTACTTTAGAAATACTCTTCTTGTAGAAACCGAAGTTTATTACGCGCATGGGATTCCACAAAAACGCAAAATCTATTCCTATGATGCAAATGGAATTCTCTATGAGGAGATCACCGAGGATCTTCAAGGTAACTTCTACGTTACCTTGAACATTCGTAATAAAGAAGCGTCAAAGCCTCATAAAAGAGGCTTTGTCCATGAGTACCCGGCCTTCCCAATGGTTATCGATGAAAGCTGCGGAAAAGGAAATGCAAAACGGTTTCTTAAAGAGACGGCTGTCAATTACACGGCAGGGGGGAGAGTTTTAAATAAAAAACTCTTTGACTCAAATGGGAAACTTCAAAATTTTTCTGACTATATGTACAAAAAAGGGTGTCTTAAAGCTGAGGTGAATGCCTTAGGGCATATTGCCCGAAGTTCCTATGACAAGTTAAATAATCTCATCAAATATTCAGATTTTGAAGGACGCTCAGAGACTCATATCGAATATGATCTTATGAATAGACCTAACTCATCCAGAGAAGAAGGAGAGGGCCTCACTCGAACTCACAGCTGCAAGCATAATCTTCTCGGCTATAAAATAGAGTCTACGGATCCTTACGGGCATAAGACCTTTTATGAATACGATTCTTTAGGTCACCTCCTCACAACAATTCTTCCCTCAGGTGGCATCATCACATCAAGATATGACGCTTTAGGTAACGTTATTTCTCAAACGGATGCAAAAGGATACGAAACAAGGACAACCTATAACATCTATGGGAAACCAACTTCTATCCTCTATCCGAATGGACAGGTAGAACGATTTATCTATCATAAAGAGGGGACTTTAAAAGAACACATTGATGAAGAAGGAACAAAGACATCGTATACCTACGATGTCTTTGGAAGAGTTCTTACAAAAACAACTCCTTATTCCAAAGAAAGCAAAACCTACGATAGTTTTAACCTTCTTTCAGAAACAGATGCTGAAGGGATTACTACTTACTATGAATATGATGAAGCAGGAAGGAAGATCTTAGAGAAAAGAGGGGATGAGGAGATCCATTATGTCTATGACGCATTTGGAAGGCTTCATCGGACCACTTCCGGAGATTTTTCTCTTCTTAAGTTCTACGATAATCTAAACAGGGTCATCGAAGAAAAGAAAGTAGATGCGTCAGATACCCTTCTACAATTTGTGAAGTATGACTATAACTCTTCTGGGAATCTCATTTCTACCACAAGATCCATTGATGGAAAAAAAGCAGCAGAAGTTTTGGAATACGACGCCTTTAAAAGGCCCATTAAGCAGATAGATGCACTAGGGTACATCACAAGAACTGATTATGATGATGAGTCCCATAAGCAGTCTATTACAGATCCTTTGGGTCTACAAACGGTCACATCCTTTAATGAGGGTGGTCAAGTATCCCTTCTTGAAAAATATTCACAGCAGGGCCTGTGTCTTTTTCGAGAATCTTATACTTATGATTTAAATCAAAATCTCATCCAAAAAGAAACAGTTACATCAAATCTTTTGGTTGTGACTCTTTGGCAGTACAATGAAATGAACCAGCTTATCTTTTTAACTGAAGGTGCTGGCACCTCAGATAAAAAGATAACAGCTTACTCCTATACTCCCAAAGGGCAGCTGTATCAAACGATCAAACCTAGTGGAGTCATCCTCATAAATACCTATTTTCCGATTGGAGATCTGGAGTCTCAAAGTTCTTCTGATGGCACCATCCATTATTCCTATGTCTACGACCGAAACGGCCTCTTAGTAGAAAGCACAGACGCGATCACAGGGCAAACCGTAACAAGGTCGTACACTCCCCAAGGAAGGCTTTTGCAAGAAACCCTCCCCAATGGATTTACCTTTAAAAGCTCCTATGACTCAACAGGTAGAAGAACCTTTTTAGAGCTTCCAGATTCTTCCGGGATCCGCTACGACTACGATGCGTTGTATCTAAGAAGTGTATCCAGGGTAAAACATGGAAAATCCCTCTACGCTCATAGATACGATGCCTATGATCTATCCGGTAATCTCACCAGGGAAATGCCTCTTGGCAATCTCCAAACCTCCTACGGCTATGATAAGCTTGGAAGGAAAGTAGAGATTCTCTCTGGTTACTTTTCAGAAAAAGTAACCTCTTTTGATCCTGCCGGTAACCTTTTAGCTAAAAATAGAAATGGAAAATCTTTTTCCTATACCTATGACGCTCTTTACCAGCTCACATCTGAACAAGATCATACCTACGGTTTTGATGCCCTTCACAACCGTTTGCAAAAAGATGGGGACATCTTTACTTCAAACGCCTTGAACCAAACATCCCAGCTCATCTACAACCTAGATGGTAATCCTGCCTTCTTCCACGGAAAAAAGCTCTCCTATGATGCACTAGATAGGCTCATCCAGGTTGAAGATGGGGCTCAAAAGATCCTCTATAGCTACGATTCGTTTCATAGACGTCTTTCTAAAAAAATCTATACGAAAGGAGAGCTCACTACAGATCTTTTCTATCTCTACGATGATCAAAATGAGATCGGCGCCTTTGATAATCTGTCTCAAGAATTCATAGAGCTCCGTATCCTCGGAAACGCTCCCCATGCAGAAATAGGAGCCTCCGTTGCTCTAGAGCTCCATGGAAAGATCTACGTTCCCATCCATGATCTCCACGGCAACATAGCAGCTGTAGCTACTCTCGATGGCTCTTTAGAAAATTATTCTTATACAGCCTTTGGAGAGGAAGAAAACTCTACCCTCAGCCCCTGGCGCTTTTCTTCCAAACGCATAGACCCAGAAACTGGCTTTGTCTATTTTGGCAGAAGGTTCTACATCCCAGAGCTCGGCCGTTTTCTAACGCCTGATCCTCTTGGATTTGAAGCAGGCCCTAACCTCTACGCCTATGTATCGAATTCTCCACTCACTCATTTTGACCCCTATGGGCTGTTTGAATCGGGCCTTAACATAGAGGAGCAGAGGTTGCGAAGCGATGATATGGCAGTCGTTTTTGGAAGTTTTTATCAAAACTTTTATGAAAATCATCAGCCGAGCATTTATACCGTTGGTGAAAAAGAAATTCCGGGTTGTCATTTTATTTTTGTAAATGGAATTGATACATCAAAAAAAGAGGCAATGGATTATGCTAGAATAGTCAGTGATTACGGCGGAGGAGTAAAAGTCCACGGTATTCATAACCCAACAAGAGGGAAAGTTTTGGACCCTATAAATGCACTTGTTGGGTTTACAAGGTTTAGGGATACCTCCACTCTTTTGGGGGAGCATTGTAATGGATTCTTTGCTCGAAATCCTTCAGAATCTCAAAAGGCCTTTATTACTTGCCATAGCGATGGAGCAACTCACGTGTATCAGTATCTGAAAAGCTTAAGCCCGGCACAACAACAACGATTTATAGTGTTGGCCATAGCGCCAGCTACGGTGATTTCAGATAACATTTGTTTTAAAGCGTATAATTTTTCAAGCAAAAGAGATTTCATCCCTTGTGCGCGTTGGGCAACATCTCAGGCTTGCTTTAATTCAATGCCTTTCGGAACGGATATAGAAAAACGTTATAGCTATTCTGCAAAGGCATTCAGAGAATTGGAATTTTTAACGCCACATCCAAATGCGAAGTTACTGGATCATAGCTTTAATAGTCCTACTTTTGAGGTGCCTATTAAAAGAACAATCATAAAACACATGCCAGTAGAGCTAGATATCCAATGATAATAAAAAAAATATTTTCTTGTTTTGTGTTAATCATTTTAGCGTTTGGATGCAATCGACCCTTTGATTACGTAGAATTGGCAGGTCAAATTAGATCGCAGACAGGCCGTCAATTAGAAAAAGAAAAAGGATTAAGACCCGTAGGGACAATGGGTCAAATGATGGATGATGTCCAGGCTATCGGCCTTTTTTTTCAATACTTTCAACTGGTAGATCTTGCAGAAGCGAGGTCTCTTATTGTTTATGCGACCCAAACATTTTTAAAAAACATCAATGATAACAAAGAAATCCGCCCCTATTTACATAACTATCCATTTACAGCAAAGAACCTTGAAATTACGATATCTGTAAGCCAAAAGGATGGATACCCACCCCCACAAGGCAATATTCAAGTTGTGTCTATGGATAATGGCGTAATCTCTTATGAACTTACAGCTCCCAGTAAGTTCGAACCTTGGCCTGTTCTCCATAAAGAAACTTATGAAGAGGCTTTGAAGATCGTGGAAGAAAATTCATAAGAACCAGTTTGTCTTAATACCAACTGGTTCTTCCTAGTAAAGCTCTAAGTAGACGGAGTAGAAGCATTTTCACCTCTTCTTTTTTTGTTAAGTAGTCTCATATCTTCAATCTTTTTCTTTCCTTATTTGTCAGGTTCGATCATTTCGAGGATGTCCTCGAAATGATCCAGAGTAGTGTGTGAGGGGTTTTTGCAAGACGTTTAGAAAATTTCAGTATACGGAATTTCTTTGATATATCTCAATAAGAATGCAGAACGATTTTTGTCTAGTTCTAAAAATCGTTCTGTTTTTGATTTGAAAATAAGGAATCATCCTAGCTCATGAGCTAGGATAGAATAATCGATGGTTTTAGATAGGGGAGAGACGCTACATTGCTTGTAGGTAGAAACCAATATCTATGTTTTTGATTTTCTCGCATGCCGAGTTTTTCATAAAATGGAAGGGCGGAGGTGAGAGGTGAAGTTCGCAGTTCCTCCACGTGTTTATCTTGTGCTGTTTCAAAAATAGCAGCAATAAGTTGTTTTCCAGCGCCTTTATACGGAGATCTATCGCTTTCTCCATGCATGGAGATATTCCAAGGAGCCGAAGCTATTGCATTCAGGTAGACATGGTCTGTTTTTACAGTAATTGAGCACATCCCTTGAGTTGTTCCTGACAGATCTTTAAGGGCATAAATGCGGATGTCTTCTGTGGTGTTAGTCGGTAGTTTTTCAATCCCTTGATTTAAAAAAGATAGAACCTCGGAATATTCTTGAACGGTTAGTCGATCGCTCTCGAAGTGACTCAAAGATTCCGGGTCATTCGGTTTTTTGCAAATTCTTGTTTTTCCAAGTCTTTCGTTGACGAGTTCTTTCCAGGCTTTTAATTCCTTTTTTGCTGTTTTGAGCTCTTCTTTTGTTTGCAAAATGGAAATTGAATGACTTGTTATTGGTGTTGCCATTGTTTATTCCTTTATTAATGTTAATTAGAAATAATTATACATTAAAAATGCTTTAATTTCAACTTGTTGATCTTTTGCGATTGTGTATTAATTAACGCAAGTCGTTGTTTTTCAGTTGGTAGCAAAGTATTTACGAGGCAATGCTGGAGAATTGACGTATGTATATGGTTATTAAATGGTTATATTAATTATGCTATATAAAAAATGTGTAAAAAAAGGAGGTGAAACTAGATAAAATGACAGGGGTACCATAGAGGAATATAAGCTCTTGATGAGAATGGCTTCATCTGCCTATTTTGGCTCAATCGAAACAGGATCAGTTGACAGTTTACGAGTGAGATGTAAAAATAGACGCATGAAAGATACAAAACTTCACAAAATACAAGAGCAGCTTCTTGAGCTGCTTCTTAAGAACTCTGACTCTCTTCTTACTATAAGGGAAATGCAGTCTTTGCTAAGCATTTCATCTACTAGTGTTGTAGCGCATCACCTTGCTCAACTTGAAAAAAGAGGTCATCTAAAACGCAATCCACAAAATCCTCGAGATTATCAAGTATTGAAGCATGGACCTGAAAAGGAAATTGCGTGGCTGAATTTATATGGACTTGCTCAGTGTGGGCAAACCGGAAGGTTTTTAGAAGATCATCCGATAGACAGAATTCCTATTGCAACAAGGCTGCTTTCTTTTCCTTCTTCAGAAGCTTTTCTTGTAAAAGCAAAAGGAGATTCTATGGCTCCTAAAATCAATGAAGGGGATTTTGTGATAGGAAGAAGAGTAACGCGTATAGGTAACTTTCCGTTGATCATCTGTGTAAACAATGGAGAGGCTCTTATCAAAAAAGTTCAGAAGGATGATGTATCTACCATCCTTATTTCTTTAAATACAAATCACCCCCCATTCCTAGCTTCCAGCGACTTTAGAGTTGTAGGAGAAGTCAGGGGAGTGATCTCTAGAGAATGTTAGACTTTAGATTATTGGAGCTCTTCAACGCGGGGGTCTTTCATACCTGTCAGGCTAGGAGCTGGTGCGGAATGTTCTAGCCTATTAGCAATATTCATTGTTCCTCCTGAAATCCGTTCAGCAGTACCCGGAACTTCGACAGGTTTAATCAGTCCAAAAGCTTCTCGTGCTAAAATATCGAGTTTCTCATTCAGTCTTGTGCAATTTTCAGAGCCGTTATTTTTAGTATTTTCAACACCGGTGGCACTCCAAGAATCAATCGAATTGAAATCTCTCTTTCCCTCATCTATAGACACATGCTGAATGCTTTGATGAGGTATACGTGCCGCGCTAGTAAAGTTAGAATAAGTCACTTTTCGATCTACGGGTAAAGGGATGCCTTCTTCAAAAATACGGGTTAGTATTTCAGTCAACCCGTTCACTTGAGGGCAGCGCTCCTGAACCTGCATGCTTCTAAGGAACTCCTTAATGTCTGTAGGAATAAGAGGGTAACGATTTACTGAAAGAGGAGTTGTTGCAGGTTGTGCAAGTGTACTATGAACATCTTCAATAGTTTTTCTACCAAAGTTGCTTAAGTGTTGTTCATTGGAATAAGCGGCGATAGTGGTTGTGATATTTGGTTTTCCGGATTCTCCTACTTTAAAGTGAACTGTTATAGAATGATAGATTTCAGAATCATCGTTATTAGAAATTGAAACTGTACGAGCCAAAAATTTAACTGTAATTTCAGAGCTAGGAGGCAATACTTGTGCATTGTTAGAGAAAAACTCTTCCAGTTTATTTTTTCCTCGAACAGTTAAGTCATAATGCAGTACACCTGCGGCTAAGGTAGTATTACTGTAGGCAGTTAAAGAGGGTGTATAGATCGGTTCACTTGCATATTCAAGCCCCGAGACTATAGAAGTTGTTTCATTATTTTCTGTTATCAGGCCCCCAGCTTGTTGGAGTTTTCCTAGGTGTTTAGCAATAGAGTCGGTATCACTGATGGAAGGCGGCATTGGCGCGAACTGACTGAGTAAGGAGCGCTTTTGTATGGGGATGGTAGATGGCCGTGGAGCAAAAATTCCAGCTGCAATCTTCTCGGTGATAGCAACAATGCCTCCTAGCCAAGGAAGCGCTTCAATGATAGCTACACATCGATGTCCCCAAGCGAGATGGGCTGGAAGCTCACACTTCGAGGCTTCCCAATGTCTTTGAGCGTAAGGCATCCCTGATAGCCCTGTATAAAGGGATGTTTTCAAATCAGAGTAGTTAATGCTGTAGTTGCTTAAAAACATGTTTAATCTCAGTTGGGTTTTGTAGTATTTTAGTTGTTTTTTTTATTAAATTGGAATTATTAACTTCGAAGAAGTTTTTATCGGAGTAAGGCGATGTTGTAGCTATTTAAAGGAGTAAGGATTGGATCTTTTTTGAGGCCATGAACTCCGAAACTTTTTTAATATAAAAAACAGTTGGAGTTCATGGTGAAAAGTAAATTTTTAAGAGAGCTTTGCTCTAAGAGTTTCAACAAGCTCTGAGATTTTTACTCTTTCTTGCTTCATGGAATCTCTATCCCGTAGAGTGACAGTATCGTCTTTTTCAAGAGTATCAAAGTCAATTGTTACGCAAAAAGGCGTTCCAAGCTCATCTTGACGTCTATAGCGTTTCCCAATAGCTCCTGATTCATCATACTCACAGGTGAAGTGAGCTCTGAGCATGTGGAATACATCTTGAGCTTTACTTCCTAGTGGTTCTTTTTTCATGAGGGGAAAGACGGCAACTTTAACAGGAGCAATTCTAGGGTTTAGGTGAAGAACTGTTCTTGTCTCACCATTTTCCAAAGTTTCTTCTTCATAGGCATCGCAAAGAAGTGCAAGAAGCGTTCTTTCAACTCCAAAGGTCGGCTCAATCACATGAGGAATGAACTTTTCTTTTGCTTCTAGATCTAGATACTCCAAATTTTGACCTGAAAACTCCATGTGCTGCTTTAGGTCAAAATCTGTTCTATAAGCAAGTCCGTAGAGCTCACTTGTTCCAAAAGGAAAGTCATACACCAGATCTACTGTTCTTTTTGAGTAGTGAGAAAGCCTTTCTTGTGGATGCTCTTTTTCATGGATGTGCTCTTTTTTAAGGCCAATGAGATCACACCAGTCATGCATAGATTTAAGCCATGTTTCAAAGGTGGACTCCCAAGCAGCTTCTCTAACAAAATACTCAATTTCCATTTGTTCGAATTCAATCACGCGGAAGACGAAATTTCCTGGAGTGATTTCGTTGCGGAACGCTTTTCCGATCTGAGCAACACCAAAAGGAATTTTGACGCGCATGGTATCGATGATGTTTTTAAAGTCTAAGAAAATAGCTTGCGCTGTTTCTGGTCTTAAGTAAGCAACATCTCCACCATCAGACGTTGTTTTGCTCATCTGTGTTGAGAACATCAAGTTGAAATGGCGCGCCTCTGTAAAATCTTTAGCGCCGCACTTAGGGCATTTGATTTGATGCTTTTGAATGAGCGCTGTCATTTCAGGAATGGTAAGACCATCAGCATCAATAGAGGTTGCTTCTTCAATGAGGTGGTCACATCTAAATCTTCCCTTACACGCTTTGCAGTCAATCAGAGCATCATTAAATCCATCTAAGTGACCAGAGGCCTTCCAAGCTTTTGGATGGAGCAAAATAGGGCCGTCAAGACCTACCATGTCGCGTCTACTTTGAACAAACGTTTTCCACCAAAGATCTTTGATGTTTTTTTTGAGCTCTACGCCGTAAGGTCCAAATGAGTAGGTATTGGCAAATCCGCCGTATATTTCAGAACCTGGGTAAATAAAGCCCCGTCTTTTAGCAAGAGCAACAATCGGTTTTAAAGAATCTTGAATCATATTTGTAATACCTCAAAAAGAATGGATCTTAGGATAAAGCTCTCAGGGATAAAAGAAAAGCATTAGTCTTTAAGCTTAGGGACAAGAGCTGTCAGTAGATCGACCGTAGTGTCGATCTCTTTTTCGGTTGTAAAGCGGCTCAAGCTAAATCTTAGAGATGATTTGGCAAGATTTTGAGAAAGCCCCATCGCAAGTAAAATGCGGGAGGGCTCTAAAGCTCCGGAGGAGCAAGCAGAGCCCTGACTTGCGAAGACGCCATGAAGATCGAGCTGAATGAGAAGTGTTTCTGCATCAACACCCGGAAAGCAAAGATTTGAAACGTTACAAACTCGCGGCCCTGTCCCATTGACCTGAACAAAGGGGAGTCTTTCTAAAATCTTTTGTTCAAAGCGGTCTCTTAAGGTTTGCATGTCATGAGAGGTTTTCTGCGCTTGTTTAAGAGCTTCTTCTAAGCCCAAAATGCCGCCTAAGTTTTCCGTGCCGGAGCGCAGATTAAATTCTTGTCCACCACCAGTGATCAAGGGGGATAAGCGGAATTTGGGGTGGGATCTCATTAGCACAAAGCCAACGCCTTTGGGTCCGTGGAATTTGTGGGCGGAAAATCCTGCTCCCAAAATTCCTGGATAGAAAGAAAAAGGCTCTTTGCCAAGAGTCGCAACGCCATCTACAATGAGGGGAATGTCATGCTCCAAAGCTAAACGAGAAAAGGCTTCTAAATCATGTTTGACACCTGTTTCACTATTTGCAGAGCTAAAGACTAGGAATTTGACATCAGGGGTAATAGCATTTTTTAATTCTTCAGGAGATACGGCGCCTTTGAGCCCTGCTGGTAAAAAGGTGACTTTAGAGCCTTTTGCTTCTAAATCTAAAAGAGTTTTTTGAGTGCAGGAGTGCTCGATGTTTGATGTGAGGATGTGAGGGGAGGAAGAGGGATCGATGAGACCTCTTAGAAGTAGGTTCATCGACTCAGTTCCAGAGGATGTGAAAATCACTTCATGGGGTTTTACCTTAAACAAATCAGCAATAAAGGTTCTGGCTTTCAAAAGTTTGAGCTTGGCATCACGACCAAAGGAGTGCATCGAGGAAGGATTTGAAGGGGGGGATTTTAGATCGTGGGTGAGGACAGCTATGACCGCAGGGTCTAGCTCTGTTGTTGCATTGTTATCTAGGTAAATCTTGCTCTTTGTCATGAACTATTTTAATCATCAAGACAGTAATGTTGTCACTGCCTCCCTTATTTTTCGCAGACTCTATCATCCTTTGTGAGGCGGTTTTAATGCAAGACTGGTTTTTGGTTAAAATATCACAAAGCTCTTCATCGGAGACAAAGTCCGTGAGACCATCGCTACAGAGGAAATAAATGTCATTAGGTTCTATTTTCGATAGGCTAATGTCTGGCTCTACGCTGGGATTTGTTCCGACGGCCCTAGTAATAATATTTTTACTGGCAGTCGGGGTAGTGTTCAGTAAGGAGTGGTCTTCTGTGAGCTGTTCGAGGCTTTCTCTAAAGCGGTAGATCCGACTGTCTCCCACGTGAGCGTAGATCAAAGATTCCTTATGGAGGAGAAGGCAGCATAGGGTAGTTCCCATACCGGAGAGTTCTTTTTTTTGTTCTGAAAGGGCGTGGACCCAAAGGTTTGCTTTAACGATTGCTTGGTGTAGCTGGAAGGGGATTTCTTCCGCAGTAAAAGGAAATTCTTCTTGAGAAGAGAAAAACTGACAGACTGAAGTGGATAAATGGTGCACAACTTCTTTGGCTGCAATTTCCCCTGCATTGTGCCCTCCCATCCCATCAGCTAGGACGAAAAAACGGTGCAGGGGAATTTCATGGAATACATCTTCGTTATTACCCCTTACCAGTCCTAAGTCTGAAATACCAAAACTTTCCACTGAGTAAGGCAGGTGCATAGAAAAATCCTTCCATAAGGCTTAAGATGTTTTTTACGGTTCCATCATTTTTCCTAAGAAAAGCATAACATTTGAATTTAAGTCTACTATTCCGAAGAGAAAAGGATGATTTGCCGTAAAAGCAACTGCAGGAGTTTCTTCTACTCGAACGCAAGTGTGTCCAACACCGATGGCAGTAACAGCCGCTGCTGTGACTCCACGTTCATTCAAAGAAAAGACAGCTTCGTGGATCGCTTTGTTGATGCAAAGATCAAACTTGCCATTGATCTTTGAAAAATCAGCCTTAGATGAAAAAGCAGATGGCATCCCTAGCTTAGAGAGCATAGGAATCAGATCATATCTTGGATGTATTTCAAAGCGGGGGATGGTGATGTCTACTTTTACATCCTTTGCAGATCGGATCATCTGAGGTATTGCTGATGCATCCACATCTTCCAAAGAGTTTTTTGGCAGCACAAGGAAGCAAGCCATTTGACTGTCGGATACATTTTCCCCGGCAAAAGGAAGAAGGATAACTTGCACTTTCTCATTTTCATAATAAGAAAAGGTTCCTTTTTGACTCATCATAGAAACGAGTTTTGTATCCGAAGATGTTTTATAAAAAAGATCGTCTCTTGTAAGTCTTGCAAGGAATGGTTTTTGGAAGTAACCCTTAAAATAAAGAGCGCTCACAAGCATCAGTTGCGTTGTTTTAGAAATGTCCCTTGGTCCTATCACATCTTTTAATAGGCCCTTGGTTTGCTCTTTGATCCAATCGTTGATGGCGGCAGAACTTTGCCTTGTATCAGAGAAATCTAAAGGTGTTACGCTAGCTCCAAGATCTCCTTGGATACTATTAAAGTAGCTTGGAAGAATAAATGTGTTTTGGTTCGTCCACAGGCTATTTGCGCTATTAAACTGAAAAAGGCCATCTTTAGAAAGTAAACCGTCTGAAAAGTTTTTTAGAGATAAAGGAAGATCTTCTTGTGAAAGTTCAAGTCCAAGAACATGTCTTATTTCTTCCTTAGTATCGCCGTCAGATCCAACATAGACCATGCTAAGGCAGTTAAAAAGACAAAACGGAGAAAAGATCTCGTTTCTATCAGAAGACGCGAGCGTCTCTTGATAGAAGTTGGAAGAGAGGCTATTGATGCTATTGCTTAAAGAATCTGAAGCAAAAAATAAGGAAGGGATCAAAGAGGCTAAGGCCCCGAGAGCGAAAATTTGTTTTTTCATAATGTGTCTATTGTAAAAATAATTCTTAACGTGCTTACCAAATTAAAGGTAATGTGAAGGATCATAGAAGAGAGGATCGATTTTTGTCTCTCGTAAATAAAGCCAAGAAAACAAGAAAAAACAAAGAGGGAAGCGACTAAGGAAAGATTGCCGACTCCATGACTTGCCGAGATGTGAAAAAGAGCAAAACATAAAGAGGCGAGCAGTATTGCAGCTTTAACTCCTAAGTGTTTTTTGATCCAAGTTTGAAGAAGACCTCGAAACAAAAGCTCTTCCATAACAGGAGCAGCGACTAAGATCATTAAAAGTGCAGCAACGAGTTGCATGGGAGAGGCGAGAGCTCTTTTTAAATAGAGCACAGCCACTTGTTCGTAGCTTTGGATATTAAAGAGAGAATAGACAAATAGATCTGCAAATTGTTCTACAGCTGCAACAACTGGAAAGGCAAGAAACCAAGTGATCATTCCTAAAAAAGCATCATAGACAAGTGTTGAAGACTTTGCGCCAGATCTATCCTTTATAATTTTAGTAAAGCTATCTTGCAAGGTGACCGTGCAAAATCCAATCAAAAGAAGAATCGAGCTAAATAATGTAGCTACCTGGATCCAAGTGGCAGCCATCAGATAAGAAGAAGGATGGAGACCCTGGATGATTAGGGGAGCTACGAGGATCGAGTTGATCAGATAGATCGCAAAAGAAATAATGACATGGATCAGACAGAGCTTTGTTTTGGTAAAGGAAGAGCTGTCCGGAAGCTTGAAGAAGTTTTTTTGGTAGGCAAACTTATTTAAGGCAAAACCTACTAATCCAAAAATGAGGATGAGCTCAATATGATCGATATAGTAGGTTTGGCCGGATACTCCCATAAAAACTTAGTTGCTAGATTTAGACAAAGAGATGTAGTCGTCTATCCGTGAGCTTAGTTCTTTAATGAGAAGTGAGTGAGCAATTCCAATTGGAGTGATTCCAAACTCTTCGCTATTCCAAGGAGCTTGATCGAAGTTGTAACGAGTGAACTGTCTGGGAATGAAGTGAGAGTCTTGAATGATCTCTTGCAGAACCACACGAGGTTGCTCTTTTCTTACATCGACAATGCGAAGACGAAGTGCAAGATTAAGATCGGCAGAAAGCGCTTCAGGCGCTTTATTTGAGTTTGCAGATTCGCGAAGTTGTTCTCTATGTTCAATCAGTTCCATGAACACAACAAAATCATCTGTTGGGAATGTCTTTTTTACCCAAGATAGATCAGAACCAAAAGGATTGCTCACAGCTTTATTTTTTCTGATTTGCGTTCTTGTCTTTTGAGGATCTGTAATGTTGAGCTTGCTTTTTTGGATCAGTCTAGTACTTACAGAGTAAGTGATCTCATCAGAAAGATCCCATCTAAGGCCGCTTTCACTATGATCTATGACAGGAGCAATAGCAACAGAGGGTCTAAACGGAGCGCTTTGAGAAGTAGAATAACTCGTAGATGAATCTTTATCGCAACTTGCAAATAAAACACTTAGAGAGAAAATAAGGAATAAAAATTTCTTGTTCATTTTTTTGACACCTTTTTTAATCGGAGGATAACAAATGAGCTAAATTTATAGCTAGGAGCAAAACTTCAAACGGATGACTTCGCGATCAAAACAGCGCCTCCTCTAATTGTAAGAATGCATTTTCTTCTAGCCATTGGTTTAGGATTGAAATCACTGCGTCTATCGATTCAGGCAATTTGATAGTTCCTTGTGTCTGTTTGATTTTTCTGTTGTAGGAGCTCCAGTTTTTCTCAAGAGTTTCGAATTCATCCTTCCTGAATTCAATCGGCAGTTTTTTTAGAGGAGTTTTCCTGTGATGGAAAACCAGCTTGACGGCTTTCTTTGCAAGAGAGCTATCTAAAGCACCTAACCGAAGCAATGAATAAAGATCATGGAAGTCTTTCATTCTGGTATTGCCACCTCCTCGGAAAACAACAGTCTCTAATTTTTCTGCAAAAATCGTTTCTGTAGAGGAGGCCTTTCGATGTAGCGGTCAATTCTATTGTATGTTTTGATATCGTATTCTCCAAAGTTCTGCAAAGGTAGTATTTCGCTCCTTGGCAAGCAGCTTGATTTTCTCTTTAATTGATTGTTCAATAGCTGATTTCATAGTCTAAATGCCAAAATGTAAGGGGTTAAGTTAACTCTAAGCTTCTTTGCATAGCTTAGAAGCTTGTCAATATCGGGTTTTCTATCTTTGCTGAGTTTCAAATAAATTTGTAATGCTTTTAAAGCGGTTTCCTTGTCTAGATATCGAAAAGAGTCCACAACAGTCCGTTCTCGATCGAAAATTTTGAGCTTCTGACCACCGATTTTAATAGTGGTTTGTCCAAAAGAAATGTTTCGCATCCGAACGATGTGAGCATTTGCTCTGGAAGGAGAGGTTGTTGCATGTGGAATGGCAATCCAAAATTCCCTCATGATTTCATCGGTTAACTCGTAATAGCATAGAGCGGAAATGAGGCATATGACGCCATTTGGAATGCTCAAGGCGGTTATGGCGAGATCCTCCCATTCGAATTCGGATTCAAAATCAAGGTTGTTGATTTTATATATTCCTTTGCAGACCCGTTCGATATCCCCCTTCGAGCAAAAATAGGCAAGCATCCGGGGAGGGATTCCTGCTTCCCTTCCCTCTGCAGAAGAAAAAACCGCTTTTTTAGAAAGCGCCATGAGCTTAGTTGAGTATTTGGATCTTATCATAACTGTAATGTAACAGAAAAACCCATTAATCACAACTGGGTTTTTCTGTTACATTTATGTATTTGTAAGATACTTAAAATAAGTGTTTTGTGTTAATTAGGTGAAAGAAGTCTTTTTCGGTTGGGTTTTTCAGCTTTCTAAAAAGTTCTTATTTTAGTAGGTCTGAATGAGGGGCAGATTTTGCGATCAAAACAGAGTAGGGAGAAAGGAGATAAGAGCGCTCAAGTCGGGGTCTTTTCTTTTCATCTTCGATGAAGTCATAAGGGGCTTTGAGAGAAGTGTCTACAATGCGGATCCAAGCTTGATTTGCAAGAGTTGGTAGTTGGAGTAAAAGAGGCTGATTTTGCGCGTTGAAACTAAAGAAGTACTTGGTTTTGTGAAAAGGATCTTGGAGTGTATAGGCGATCATGTTTTTGCCAGAATTCCACTCAGGATGGAAAGCTCGCTCTCCATGCCATACCACATCTTGATTGGTAAGAAACTGTTCTCTACAAAAGATATGAGCTTCAGCTTTTCTAAAAGCGATGAGCTTTTGAAAAAAGACAAAGAGCTCCCCGTTTTTTTTGAGCTCATCCCATAAAAACCAATTGAGTTCGTTGTCTTGGCAGTAAGTGTTGTTATTGCCATTTCTTGTGTGACCATATTCATCACCCATGAGAATCATCGGAACGCCGAGAGAGAGGAGGTTTGCGATGGCAAAGTTTTTCATTTGACGGTTTCGAAGGGCTAGCACTTTTTTATTATTTGTTTTCCCTTCTGCTCCGCAGTTCCAGCTGCGGTTATTGTTGTCACCGTCTCTATTGTCTTCCCCATTTGCTAAGTTGTGTTTGTCTTGATAAGAGACAAGATCATGCAAGGTGTACCCATCGTGGGCTGTGACGAAGTTAATACTTTTTGTAGGGGACTCTCCTGAATACAAATTCTGGGATCCGCAGAGAACTTCTGCAAAGTCACCAACCGAAGCATGGGCTCCTTTAATAAATTCTCTTGTAATGTCGCGGAATTTCCCATTCCATTCTGACCATCTGCTGCCTCCTGGAAAAGATCCTACTTGATAAAGGCCTGCAGCATCCCAGGCTTCTGCAATGAGGTGGGTGTTTCGAAGAAGAGGCTCTGCATTCATCGCTTCTAAGATGGGCGGGCAGTCAAGAACTTCTCCACTCTCGCCTCTTGTCAAAATAGAGGCTAAATCAAAACGGAAGCCATCCACTTGCATCTCATCAGCCCAGTAGGTAAGAGAGTCTATGATGAGATTTAGAGCAGTGGGATGATTACAGTTAAAGGTATTGCCAGTTCCTGAAAAGTTATAATACTCCCCATTTTCATTCAGCATATAGTAAGCGCTTTCATCAAAACCTCTAAAGGAAAAGGGAGGATCCCCTTCTCCTGTGTGGTTGTAGACAACGTCAAGAAGGACAGCAATGTTATTTTTGTGTAGTTCGCGGACCATTTCTTTAAATCCTAGGATTGAAGCCTCCCACTCCGTAGATGCTGCATAGCGTTGCATCGGACAAAAGAATTGAACGGTTGAATATCCCCAGAAATTGACAAGAGATTCGTTAGTCGTTGGATTCTTGCGGTGATTTTCACATTCATTGAATTCAAAAACAGGCAGTAGCTCTACCGCATTGACTCCCAGGCTTTTTAAATAAGGGATTTTTTCTATAAGGCCTAGATAGGTTCCTGGCTGTTTCACGCCACTTGAAGGGTGTTGACTAAAACCCCGAACATGCATTTCGTAGATGATCCATTCCTTAAAAGGGGTTTTTGGCTTTTCTGCTCCTTGCCAATCAAAAGGAGGAGATTTGAAGAACCGAGCCCGAGAGGGAAATCCTTTTTGTTTGCCAAAGTGAGTTTCAGAATTGATCGCTTTAGCATAGGGGTCTAAAAGCTCAGGAGTCCACTGAGCTGAGTGGAACACTTTATAGGCGTATTCAAAGGGGGGCTTTAAGTTTTCTATGCACGCGTGCCAGGTGTTTTCTGTTTTGTGTAAAGGGGATGATAAAGAAGCGATAAAAAAGGGTTCGGAGGTATTTGGCGCAAAAATCAAGATTTCAGCCTTCTCTGCTTTACTTGAAATAAATGCAAAGTTAATACCATTTGGGGTTTCTGAAACACCTAAAGGATAGGGGGCGCCTCTAGAAATAAGAAGATTTTGTATAGGCATGCAGGGGTCTCAGCTTTCCTCTAAAAACGTCAAGCTACAAAGAAGGGCGATATTTAACAAGCCTTTTGTTTTTAAGAAAAATACACAAGTTTAGAAAAATACTTTGATTTAGAAGTTTGATATCGATAGAATCCGTTCATTCAGATAGCTGATTTTGAAGGGATTTGAAGTTGAGACTGGATTTTTATGTGCCCCGCTGCTATTTTTCTATCCAGTTGTCGATCTCTGTATGCCGCTAAAATCGAGCAGGGATAAAAAAACTATTTAACGTAATTTCAGGAGGATCTTCCATGTCATTGGAAAATGCAAAGGCAAACCTTAAAGAGTTTGCTAAAGAATTGAACTTAGAATTGGTACTAGATGAGAACTATACGTGTATTTTAGGTATTGATAATGCCTTTTCCTTGCATATCACCTACGAACCTAATTCAGATCGTTTGTATCTGTACGCTCCTATTTTGGATGGTCTTCCTAAAGATGATAAAATTAAATTACGTCTTTATGAATCACTACTCGAAGGATCTATGCTCGGTGGTCAAATGGCTGGCGGCGGAGTTGGAGTAGCGGTACTTGAAGAACTTATTTTGATGCACTGTGTTCTTGAAATGGGACTAGGAGCTGACGCTTCTTCTCTCAGACGTTTTGCTCCTCTTTTTGTTGAGTCAGTTGAAAAATGGAGAGAGAAGACAAAAGGAATCGTTGAAGGTCGTGAAGTTGCAAAAGACGCGCCTCCATCCACTATGCCTAATCGTCCAGGCGATCGTTTCATCAAGATCTAATTAGTAATACGTTCCTCAAAAAAAGGCTCTTTATTGTAAAAAATAAAGAGCCTTTTTCTATACTACGGCCTGTCCCATTTGATGCGTAATCGATGCAAGGGCATTGCTAACTTCTGGATCTTGTTCTTGAATTTTCTCTTCAATAGCTCTAACACTTGTCATGACAGTGGAGTGATCCCTTTTAAAATGATCCCCAATCTTTGTAAAAGGCATTTTGAGCTTGTGCCTGCATAGGAACATGGCAATTTGCCGAGGGAGTACACATTCTTGAGTTTGAGACCTGCCCAAAATTTCTTCCTTGTTTAAAGAAAAAAAGTGAGCCACACAAGTCACAATACGCTCAGGACTCAAGACTTGTTTCTTCTCTAGTTCAATCAAATCAAAAAGGATTTCTTTGGCTCGGGAGACTGTGATAGATTCTGTTTTGATCTTAGAGGTCCGCAGAACTAAAGCTTCCAAAGATTTTTGGAGGGATTTTATGTGAGATGGAAAGGTATCGATTAGAAATTTTAAAACGCTCTCAGATATGGGGAAGTCTAGATGTTTGGATCTCATTTTTAACATCTGAAGCAAATACTCTTTTTCAAGCCTGTGAATAGGAAGTACTAGGCCCCATTCAAAGCGGCTAACAAGTCTTGGTTCGATATCTTGCAGAAGTCCTGGAGGTACATCTGCGCTTAAAATGATCTGTTTGCCTTGGCTGTGCAGGGCATTGAACGTATGGAAAAATTCTTCTTGAGTGGCTGCTTTTTTTGCTAGGTACTGTACATTATCAAAAATAAGAACATCGACATGGCGGTGCTCTTTTCTAAAATCGTGCATGTTACTGCTGCGGATAGCGCCAACGACATTTTCAGTGAACGTTTCCGCTTTTACATAAAGAACTTTGATATTTCTTTTAAGAAGCGCTGCTGTAAAAGCTTGTAAGAGATGAGTTTTTCCACAGCAAGAAGGTCCATGAAGGAAGAGGGGATTAAAGTCAGAGGATGGCTTTTCCTGGGTTTTAAACGTGTTTAAAAGGGAAGAGAGGATTTGATTGGAAGGGCTGAAGATGAAGTTTTCTTCCACCATCTCATCAAGAAGAGGGTCTTTGATGAAAACAAAGGGAGTGGGCTTTGGATACTCGTTTTGTTTCTTTGTCTTTTTTTCTCGAGCCTCCACTTCGCCGCAGGTGATGTGGATTTTAATGGGACGAAAGTTGCTTCCGACTAACTTTTCTTTTGCTTTGGGTCTTACGTGCTCTTCAAACCAGTCGATCTGAAATGAGTTTTGAGCTTCTAGATAGACATTGGCTGCATCGAAGTGAACAAGTTTCAAAGGACGAAGCCATTTTAAAAATGTTTCGTCCCCGAAGTGCTCTTGCAATGTTTTTAGGAAAGATTCCCATGCTTGCATGCAAAACTCTTATTTATTTTACTCTTGAAATAACCATTGGCTTCATTTTCTTATTTGTGAACCACTGCTGTACAATGCCAAGTCCCATAGAAGAAAGCCAGTAAATGTTTAGTCCAGATGGAAAATGGTAGAACATAACAGTGAATACAATCACCATGATGTTACCCATCATTTTTTGTTGTTTTTGCTGATCCGTTAGGGCCTTGTCACTCTTTGGTAAAGGAGAGGAAAGTTTTTGTTGTAAAAACATCACTCCACCAAGAAGAACAGGAAGCAGATGCAGGCTTGTTCCAAAGAAGAAGATCGGATAGTTCCATGAAAACACGACATCTGGAGCTGTGAGGTTTTCGATCCATCCTGGAATGAAGCTTGCGCCTCTAAGTTCAAACACAGACTTTAGAAGATCGAACATTCCGATCAAGAAGGGAATTTGGATCAAAATAGGGAAACATCCAGTGAGGGGATTCACGCCTTTTTCTCTATAGAGCGCAACGATTTCCATCTGAGCTTTTTTAGGATCTTTTTTGTACTTCTCTTGGATAGCTGCCGTAAAAGGAGCCATCTGTTGCATCTTTAAAGAAGATTTGATCGACCAGTTGTTCAAAGGGTAGAGCATCACTCTTAACGCTAGAGTTAAGAAGATGATGGAAAAGCCCCAAGAGTGGGTGATCTGGTAGAAGAACTTCATCAAGATGAACAAGAACTTACCAAACGGTTCAGAAATGAAAGTGAACCATCCTTGGAAGCTCATTGCTGAAGCAAACTTTGGATTGCTTTCTGTTTCGCTGATTGTCTTATCAATGTTTTGCAGAAGTGTATCTTGGTAAGGCCCTGCAAAATAACGGATCTTTGTAGATCCTTGAGAAGAGCGAAGAGGAATCAACATCTCATATCCAGGATATTTTTCTGTAGGATAGAGGTTGTATTCAGAATCAATAAGAGAGAGTCTAGTAGGAGCAAATGCGCCATTAACGTTGCGAGTTCTAAATCCAGGGCCCATTTCTGAAAGAGGCTGGATGATCATTCCAAGAAATCCATTTGAGTTACTGACCCAATTTGGTTGGATTGAGGAGAACGTTGTAACAGCTTTTGGCAGAGAAAGAGCTTCTACTTGCGCCTTTTGACCTTTATTGATCAGATATTTTAGAACAGGAGCAAAGTTGCCAGAGATAAGCTCTACATCAGGGATCCCTGTAGAGAGCCAAAGGCCTCTTGTGTCACCTTCTACTTTCACTTCGACATCAACACAGTAAGGAGTAGCGGCAGATGTTAAAGAAAACGTCTTGGTGACTTTTCTTTTGTCATCAGAGAATTGGAACTCGATCAAGTTTTTTTCAAAACGTGTCACTTTGTAAGTAGGAGCTGAAAAGACTTCAAAATCAGATACGATTTGGAACGCATAATTTTGTGCAGGCATAGCATGTGGAGGAACATGGCTTCCAGCGTTCACGCTTCTTCGAAGTAAAGGGTAGTAGCCACCTAAGGAAGTTTGATCTATTTTTTTAACAGATCCATCTTGCCACTTATAAAAAGGAGCTGAAGGGTATTGATCATTAGAAGGGTACTCTTTTTCCATTGTACGGTCAAAGCCGATAGGAAGTACGAGACTTGCTTTATTAGCTTCAGATTTGAAAGGGAGGTTGATTTCTGAAATCGCTCCGCCGACTGTTGAAAAGACCACTTGTTGAAATTCGTTTTCAAGAACGTATAAAGCGCCATTTGCTTCATTGAACTGAGGCGATGGGGGAAGAATAGCCGGAGCCATTTGCTCTATAGGTTTTGGCGTGGGTCCAGAGGCTTTTCTTTCAGCATCTTTTGAGTTAAACCAGTGGTTGATGAAAAAGAGGCCGACTGTGAGGGCCAGAACGAAAAAAAGAGAACGTTTGTCCATGAAGAAAGTCCTTATACAAAAGAAAATAAATTGATCGCGATGGTATCACAAAAAGCTCTTGGCTGCCAATACAAAATCTTGAGGCCTTAAAATAGGGAGTCTCTTTTTAGGGGCCCCCTTGGGTCCTTTCTAGCGTAAAGTAAGTTTTTTAATGGTCTGTTTTATTGGATAGGGGGGAGGGGGTGTTTTTCTTAAGTGCGCTATTTGTTGATTGTTAGTGTTTTATGTTTAATTTTTGTGTCAGTTGTTTTTATGTGTTAATTTGTGTTATAATTAATGTTATATTAATTGTATTTATTGATAATAACAAATAATAAGGTGGTTAATTGTGGAAGGCGTTAAATCTGAAAGTTTTTTCTCATGCATAAATATGGTTGGAAGTGCAGCTTATAAAGCTGTCTCCAAAGTTGGAGCCTTGGGTCAACGACTCATTCAGGTTGTAGACCTTAAAGGGGCTGTCTCTTCCGTATTCTCTAAAATCTCGAGCTGTGTTCAATCTTTTTTTTGTTCTCAAAAAGAAACTGAAATGAGTGAAGAGAAGTATACCGAATTATTGGTTTTTTCGAGAGAGGCTCCAAAGGTTTCTCCTGCTGTCCGCAAAATTTTCTCCGGGTTAAATCAAGCTTTAGGCGATCTGGACATAGGAAGAGTTCATGTTTTTAATAAAGGATACATGAAAGAAGAGGATACTGATAGAGATAGTATGTCATCTGGCGTAAGAGGATCAGAATATAGGAATGTTGATCTTGAGTGGACGCTAGGAAGCAAGATTGTAGATCAAAATGGTGAAGAGATCGGTGTGGCACTTTAATTTGATCAAACTCCGAAAGCTTTAAAAAGCAAAAAAAAGAGCTATCTTTTGATAGCTCTTTTTTTATGCCTAAAATTTAACCTAATTTAACAAAGCCTCTAAACAAGCCTCCCCAGCTTTCACTTCAAGAGCGTGCTTTTCAGCGTTCGTTAGATAGATGTTGGCCTTTCTTTGAGCAAGGACGATGGCGCATCCAGCAGCTCGAATAGAGCCTTTGCTTAGTTTAGCTAAGTGAAATAGATGATGGGTTTCCATTTCAATGGCGCCTGTGTTTGGCTGCAAACTCATCATAGTATCAATCAAATCTTCGTTGCGATCATCAAATTCAGGATCGAGCCTTCCTTGGCTTCCATAGAATGAATCTGTTGAAACATTCGTAGCTTCTACAACTGGAAACGTTCCGCTCGATTGCTTTTCAAGGGCAGCAACAAGGGAGCTGTGCAGAGCAAGATCTGGCTTGATGGGCGTTGAAAGATCAAAATAATCTAAAACGTTACTAGAGCGCTCTTTTTGATGATAAGCATCGTAGCGCGCCGAGATACAAAAAGCTTCTTTTGCAACAACAAGTGTTCCAACAGAAATATCTTCTCGAGGTGTTCCACAAGACCCGAGTCTAATGATCGAAAGGGGGCCTTCTGTAATAGCTCTAACTTCTCTTATCGTAAAATCAGTCATAGGAAGTCCCATGCCGGTTGAGATGATCGAAACAGGTTTGCCATTTTTTGTTCCCGTGTAGGTAACAAAACCACGATTGGAAGCGTAGGCAAAAACAGTTTCAGGAGAGTCTAGAAGCTTTACGATGAGCTTTGCTCTTTCTGGGTCTCCGACGATTAAGATGTTATTTGCGACATCTCCTTTTTTGATTCCTAAGTGAAAGACTCTTCCTTCTGCATCTTTAGGAAAATTTGTCCCGATGGGGTCTCCGTTTTGCTTTGTTTCAAGTGCAAAACAAGGAAGGCTTATTGCAATCATCAAACACTGTATTCCGAACTTAAATAGACTTTTGTACATAAAATTTCCGGGTTGGTTTTTAGTGTTCTTAAGCGCTGCGAAGAACGCTCATTGCTGCAGCTCTCATTTCTGGAGTCGGTACCACCACAGTGTCATTAACTCTTCCATCGAGGCCTCTTGGATTGGCGTTTTGATTGTTTTGGATATTATTTCTATAGATGGCGTTAGCGCGATTTCTTGTTTCTGGATCAGTTGGGGAATTTGATGAAGAGGAAGTAGAAGTGGATGTTGTAGAGGAAGAAACAGGGTCGACACCGGCCATAAAAGTATCCTTTGTTTGTGGTTGTAACCTTAGAGAAAGGTTTATTTTGAGATACGTTATGCAACGTATCTCAAAATAAAGCAAGCGTGAAACGTGGGATAATTTTTTCTTCTTAGAGCTCTTCGTGCTGTCTAGATTTTCTCTCAAGATATTGGAGGAAATTTTGAAAGTGTTCGGAGCATCTGACGTGGTCGAGCCACTCATCTTCTAGAAGGTCTTCTATCAAAGGAAGGGCGCTGTATGATTCTGTTTTCATGAGAAAGGCAAGAGATTTTTCTGCATCACCAAGAAGTGAAAATAGACAAGCCATTTGGTAATAGCCTTGCAGATTGCCAGCTTTAATAGCTTGAGTGAGCTTCACTTCAGCATCTCTATAGCAAATTTCAACTTCGAGACTATCACTAGAGTGCTGAGCGATGTTGATCAAAGTAACGCCTAGATCAACTAAGATCTGATCGTTTTCTTCTTCATGCTTAGCAGCGAGTTTAAACGAGTGAAGGGCTCTATAGAAAGGTTCGATCTCTCCTACTAACTCGCCTAAATGAGAATGAGTCAGAGCTAGGTGGTAGTGGATTTGAGGAAAGTCAGGATCGATCATAAGGATGTGAGAGAAAATTTCAATCGCCTTATGGTAGTGGCTTTCTTCTTCAAAGAAGTCAGCGTAAAGATCAAGAGCTTTTGCGTATTCAAAAAGCCAATCAGGATGGAGGTAAAGGGCATTTTTTTGCATAGCAAGAACTTGCTCGAACTCTTTAATCGAAGCCTCTAGATGGCGCTCTTCGTGAGAGAGCTCTCCGAGTTTTGATAGGCAGTAGGCATATTCAAAATGGTAATAGCTTGATCTTGGATAGAGGTTGATCGCTTTGCGATAAAAGCTTTCAGCTTTTTCAAGGGCTTCTGTATCAGCAAGCATCGTGCCAATAAGGGTGTAGGCTTTACCCATAGAAAACCAAAGATCATGACAGGTTCTATCAAGGGAAAGACCTTGCTGGAATTGTTCGATCGCTTGGTATAAATAGTCGTATTCGCCAAAGTATTTTCCCATAGAGATATAGCTTTCGCCAAGCGCTCTCCATACTTTAGGATCTTCAGGATATTCTTCCGAAGCATCGAGCAGTTTGTCTTGTCCTTCACGGATGTGTTGCATCTTCTCTGTTAACTCTCCAAGAAGAGAAAGCGCTTCTCCTAAACAAATAGGGATAAGAGGGTTTGCGTCGTTGATGGCAGAGGCTTTAATGCACTTATCAATAGAGGACTGGATCCTTCTTACATCAGAGGTGTTGCGGCCACTTTTGCAAAGAAAAAGTGCCCAATCAAGCCAAACATCTTCTGCAAGAGGGTGGATGTGAACGCAGGTTCCAAAGCAATCGTTCGCTTGAGAAAAATGGTCTTCATCATGAGTTGTCTCGTAGAGAAAACTCATGGCAGAGGATAGATTTTTCCATCCTTCATAATTGTTTGCTTCGTAGGTAATTGCATGCTTAAAATTGTGGATTGCTTTCACGCAGAGTCTAATGTCATTGACTTGATTTGCTAAGGCAAAACAAGCAAGACCAAATTGGTTCCAAAAGTCAGGCTCAGACTGAGGGCTTAATGTGGAAGCTGTTTCAAACGCTTCCATAGAAAGATACCAATCATGAGCTTCTTTAGAGTGCTCAGCAATTTCCATCTTAACGATTGCATACTCTCGATAGAGGTCTGCAAGAGATTCAGAAGATTGACCGTGACGAAGAGCTATAGCTTTTTGAAGTTTTTCTTCTGCTTCGATAAAGTAGTGGTGCTTTTGAAGGGTTTTGCCAAGATATGAAAGGGTCATACCCCAAAGGAGCCAAGCTTCAAAATATTCCGGAAGAAGGCTTGTTGCCATTTTAAATTTTTTGTTTGCGAGGGGAAGAACCTGTTCTTTTCCTTCCTCTGTGCCAAACTCAAACAAAGAAAGCCCTTGCTCAAAGTAGATCTTAGGGTTGTTAGGCTTTAACTCAGAGGCCTCTGCAAACAGGGCGCATCCAAGGTCGAAATTTTGCTTGATAAGCTCCATTTGTCCAAGGAGAAGAAGCTCCCCGGCTCTAGATTCTATGGGGCAAATCGGGTCCGCACTTTCTTGCTGGGAAGCGAATGTAGGAAGTATTTGACTCATGTTTCTTTGTCCTTGGCTGAGATTCAGCTAAGGTCGAGATTATAGGAAATGGGTAGTTTTTGTACAATCAAGCAAAGAGGGAAAAAGAGGGTTAAAATAAAAAAAAGATAGAATTTAATATTTTCCTTCACTCATTATAAGTGTTTTAAGAAATTTTTATACATAAAAAATTTATATAATTTTTTTCTAAAGGATACCTAAATGTTTACTCATACACGATCTATTTTTTTAAAAGAGACAGATGCGACGGGCGTAATCTACTTCACATCTTTATTTCACTACGCCCTAGAGGCATTTGAGGTGCTTTTGAGCAAAAAAGAGAGCTCTCTAGCTCAAATTTTTGCTAAGGGGTATTTGATGCCAATTGTTCATGCAGAAGCGGATTATAAGGCGCCTCTTAGGGTCGGAGATCTTATAACAGTGGACCTTTCTTTAGGGCACGTCGGGACTACCTCCTTTTCGATAGAGAGCAAGATTCTTCATCTTTCAAGCGGCAAAGAAGCTGGCAGGGTAAAGATCGTCCATGCCTTCATAAAACAAGGAGAGGAAAAGGCTACGCAGATCCCTACTGACATCTTAGGCCTTTTGAAGAAGGATTTCTCTTAATTCAGATCGTTTTACCTTAAATCCCTTTTCCAAAAGCTGTTTTGGAAAAGGGAAGAAATGAATAGGCAGACAAAATTTTGGAAGTAAATGGATAAGCCTTTCATGAAACTCTTCTTTACTAAGCATGGGGTCTTCCATATGAACAAAAGCAACAGGTCTCTTTCCAAACTCAAGATCATCTAAAGGAACTACAATAGCCTGAAGAACTCCTTTAATAGTCCCTAGAGCTTCTTCTATTGGTTCAGGGTAGATGTTTTCTCCGCCTGAGATAAAGAGGTTGTCTTTTCTGCCTTTATACTTCAAATTGCCGTTTGCATCAAAAGCGCCGAGATCTCCCGTTGCAAACCATCCATCACCTATTAGTTTCTTTTGGGGTCCAAGTAGCGTGTCATAGCCATTAAAAAGAGAAGAGCCTCTGACTAAAATTTCCCCATCACTTGCAAAGGATAATTCTTTACCTGGAAGAGGTTTTCCTAAGTGTAGAGGAAGAAGAGCGTCTGATTTTGAGGTCATCGTGATTTGTGAGGCCAGCTCTGTCATACCGTAGGTGAGATAAAGGGGCATCTTTTTTTCAAGCGCCTTTTGAATAAGACTTTCTGAAATAGGAGCTCCACCAATAAGTGCGCATTTTAAATGAGGAAAAGGGCTAGCCTTTTCTAAAACTCTTAAAAGTTGTGTAGGTACTAAAGAGACGTGGCTAGCAAAAGGATGACCACTTAAGAGATCTGATGTCAAAACAATGGAGCTTCCTTGCAGTAGACATCTAAAGAGAATGCTAAGGCCGCTAACATGAAAAAGAGGAACGGTTAAAAGCCAGCAGTTTTCAGGAGTGAGAGATAAGGCAATGTTAGAGCTCCCGGCGCTCGCTACAAAATGCTCTACATTTAAAGAAGCAAGTTTTGGAGATCCAGAGCTTCCTGATGTAAAAAGAAGGATCTCTTGCTTTTCTGATACGAAATCTGTTTTACATTTTTCTGCTGAGGATGTTTTTACATCTAAGAAAAAAGAGCTTCTTGCGGCACTTAAGTAAGTGGGGATTTTTTCTAAGGGAAGACGCGTAGATAAAAGACAAGGGCTTGCTCCGATTTCTAAAAGAGCGAAGAAAGTGATAATAGAGTTCACACTTGTTTCTGTAACAAAAGCAGCTCGATCTCCTGCTTTGATTCCTTGCTGTGTAAAGTCAAAAGAAAGAGCCCTTATCTTTTGCCACAGCTCTTGATAGGTGATGCACCTGTCTTCCATCCAAATCGCAGGAAGGCTACCATTACTAATAAACCATTGTTGCAACATCAAGAACCTCTATGGGTGAAAGAGTCAATATTCCATTAGCAATCTTATGAGGCCTTAACAAGATGTCTTGATTGATGAGACGGTGAGTATCAACTCCTAAGGGATGAACTGGGATCTTTGCTCGTTTTAATAACGAGCAAAGATGAAAAAGCCCGACTCCACTTTCATAGCTACTACTTAAGATAGCAGATGCTTTAGTAAGATGTGCAAGATCTACTAATTTTTGTATTTCTTTAAGACTTCCTGTCAGCATCGGTTTAATGATAAAGGCTTTGATACTCAGAAGATTTGGAATAGATCTATTTTCCCTCAATGTTTCATCGAGTGCAATGGGGTAAGGAAAAGAAGCAAGGTCGTTTGTGTCACTTACAGGTTCTTCGATGTACTCAAAGGCGTCTAAAGGGTAATGGCTGAAAAAAGAGAGTGACTCATTTAAAGACCAAGCCCTATTGACATCGATTTTTAAAACGGCTTTTCCAAGAAGCATTTCTATTATTTTATGAGCTTCATCAAAAGAAAGTTTTGAAACTTTTATTTTTATATGTTTGTAACCTTCATTTAGCAAAAAGGGGATTTCATCTTGCATCTCTTCAAAGGTCCCACTTAAGAAACCACATAAGGGATAAGAGCTAGGAGAATCAGTACAAGATAAACTGTATATAAGGGAGTCAAGACCAAACGCAACGGAAGGGAGTAGATTTTTTTTCTGTAGCACCTCTAGAGGATCATCCATGATGTCTTTTCGTAGCGCTTCTAGTTGTTGTTTTGCTTCTTCAAGTGTTTCGATGCTAAATCCGGGGAGTGGAGACACTTCAGCAAAAGCCTCTTTCCCATCGACTGTTTTCGCATAAAGTAAAAGTCCCTTTTTCGTTTGAAAAGGGGCTCTTACTTGTAATGTAAACTTAGTGACTTGAAAATCTTCTAACAAAATCAAGAAATAGCCCATCCTATACAAAAGAGAAGATAGTAGATGGAAAGCACCTGGCCTGTTTTTGCGAGCACCTTATTTAGATCGCGAGGATCAGAGTAGGTGAAAAGAGTGCGGACCATAAAAAAAGCAGGAATTAGAAAGGCGATAGAAAGTAAACAAAAAGGACGATCTTTACAAAATAAGAAGGGGATGAGGGCTCCTGTTAGTATACATCCAATATACTCAAGCTGTCCAAAGCGTTTTCCAAATCGCACGACAAGCGTCTTTTTATTTGCGATCAGATCTTCAGCATGATCTCGAATATTGTTCACCGCTAAGGGGGTGATAGAAAGTGCCCCAGCTCCTATGCCGAGTAAAGCAGGATCCCAAGAGAAATGGTGTGTTTGTAAAAAGTAAGCACCTGTTACTGCAACAGGGCCAAAGAACACAAAGACAAAAAGATCCCCAAGTCCTATATAAGCTAAAGGAAAGGGTCCTGCCGTATAAAGGGCTGCACATAAAAGAGACACAGCGACTAAAAAGGCCATGATGAGTCCTCCATGCCATACGAGATAGCAGCCGAGCAGAGCTGTGATTCCAAAGCTGATATAAAGAGCTTTTCTCATGGTTGGCAAAGAGACAAGCCCGGCTCCTGTAACTCTTGTAGGACCTTTCCTTTCTTTCGTATCGGATCCTTTAATAAAGTCAAAGTAGTCGTTGGCAAAATTAGCGCAGATCTGGATGCCAAGAGCGGTGGAGAGGGTCATACAAAATAAAAACAGATTTAAAAATCCCTCATTAAAAGCGAGAAGTGTTCCTAAAAGAGTAGGGCCAATGGAGATGGGAAGGGTTTTAGGTCGAGAGGCCAAGATCCAAATGCGGAGAGTGCTCATAAAAAAATACTCCTATTGGTTAATGAGGTAGCCAGGGGTTGTGTTGTCTGAAAGTGCCTTTGGATTTGTCGATACAACATCATCCTTTAGGCTATACATTCTCATGCCTTGAGGAAGATAAAATTCCATGTCGTAAGGGAGAAAGATTTTATGTTCTTTCATAAAGTCTAAGATTTTTTTCATCCCGCTTCTTCGCAGGATCATAGAATATGCCCCAAAGCGAGCTCCTTTACGTATAAATCCTCCACCTATACTTTTGCTTTGATAATACTGCTCTTGAGAGCTTGGATGGAAGTTTGGCTTCTTTGCCATCCCTAAACAAGGAACATAGTTGCCATCAGGACCTTTGGTATCGATATCTGTAAACAAGATATCCCAGTTGTCTTTTCCAACCTTGCGATCTAACTTTTCGATGATATTTGAAAGAGTGCGAGGGTCCCTAATGATTTGAATGTCATCTTCCATGACCCAAATGGTGTCATATCCAGAGTCATAAGCATCCTGTAGTACCGAAAGGTGGCTTAGGACAATCCCTATGGCGCCACGATGCGTGCGATGGGCAAAATAGGTTTGCCCGTAGTTTTCAATCAACCCATGGATGGGCTCTAAATTGTTTCCAGGCAAATAAGAGGTCCCTAAAAAACCACCTTCCATTCCTGGTTCAAAAGAGACTCCCACATCCGTGATTTCTTCTAAGTTAAGCTCCCATCCATTAACAGCAGAAAATCTGTAGGGATAAATGCCGTAAGGATGGAGCTGATCTGTACAACTTTTGAATTTTTCAGGGCGTTGATCCAGATTGATCATGTAGATGAAATCGACATTTTTCATTTTTGAAATGTCGGATTTGCCCTCAGCTTTCTTAAAATGAGTTTCCAAGTCAGCCGAGAAAGCTAGAGAAGCAAATCCCAAAAACAAAAAAAATGCTTTAGAATACATTTTCATTCATTCTCACGATAGCGAGGTGCCCCGTTATCTGAAAGTGCTTTGATTTGAGTCGACACCACATCATCTTTCAAACTGTACATTCGAATTCCTTGAGGAAGATAAAATTCCATGTCGTAAGGAAGGAAAATCTTATGGGCTTTTATGAAATCCAAAATTTTCTTCATACCGCTTCTTCGTACGATCATAGAATACGCTCCGTAACGAGCTCCTTTTCGTATGAATCTTCCACCTACAGACTTGCTTTGACGGTATTGATCAAGGGATTTTGGATGAAAATCTGGTTTTTTTGCAATTCCTGTGCAGGGGACGTATTGACCGTTAGAGTTTTTGGTGTCTTGGTCTGTGAACAATATGTCCCAATTATTGGCTCCAACCTTCTTGTCTAAATCTTTGATGATACTGGGAATTAAATTAGGGTTTCGAATGATTTGAATGTCGTCTTCCATAACCCAAATGGTTGAATACCCACTGTCGTAAGCGTCTTGCAAAATAGAAAGGTGGCTAAGGACTATTCCAACAGCACCACGGCTCATGCAGTGAGAAAAATAGGGCTGATCGTAGTTTTGAATGAGAGCATGAATAGGTTCGAGGTTATTGCCAGGTAGATAAGACGTTCCCCAAAAACCTCCTTCCATTCCAGGTTTGAAAGTCACGGCCACATCCATAAGCTCTTCAACGGTAAGCTCCCAACCATTGACAGCAGAAAATCGATAAGGATAAATCCCATAAGGATGGAGCTGATCTGTGCAGCTTTTAAATTTCTCAGGTCTTTGATCCAAATTGATCATATAAATGAAGTCGATGTTATTCATTTTATGAATATCAGATTTCCCTTCAATTTTCTTGAAATGCGTTTCCAAATTGGCAGAGAAAGCAGAGGAGGCGAGAGTCAAAAATAAAAAAGCAGCTTTGAAGGATATTCTACTAGAAATCATAAAACCTCATTTTAAAGATAAACGCAAACTTAAGACTTACAAGGGAACCATGCTTTTTCGTAGAGTTTGATAATCAATGGTCACGATTTTGATAGCCGAATCATTCTCTCCACAAGACACATGAAGAAGGGTCTTTCCCTCTTTTGTTTCTAAAGCGACACCAGCAGGGTAAAGGATCCTCTTAGAAGGATCCGCCGTATTCAAAAATTCAGAGCCGTAGATCCCTGGAAATACAATAGGGCAGGGACTCATGGAGGTGATCCTATAAGGAGGAGCAGCTTCAAAGGTGTAAGCTCCCATTACGTACCAAATAAGACCGTCAGCTTCTCTAAAAGAGCTGTGAAAAAAGGAAATGTACTCTCCATCCACAAGGCGAGCAGTTGTTCCTCCACCTATTTTACCCCATTGCCTATTCCAAGTTAATTTAGAAAGAGCGGCATTGTCTTTACTGATGAGGTGAGAGACTTCATTTTTTTCAGGGTGAGGTACATCTAAAATTTTATGAGGTAGAACAGCGTATACAAAACTAAGATGGGGAGTGTTTTTTTCCCATCTCTCAAAAGGAACCCAGTTTTTCTCAACGAGGTTAATGTGTTGGTCTAAATTTGTAATGTAGTCAAATTTATAGCTTTTAGGATCCCATTTGCCTGAATGGATAGTCCTGCAATACACTTTAGCATTTAGTTGATCATTCCAAGATAAAAACAAATCTTTTCCAACTTTTACAACTCTTGGGTCTTCAGAATACTGACTTCCTGTATCTAGTTTATCGATTACTTTTTTCGGTAGAAAGTTTTCATCGAGATCTGCGTATCCAATATAAGAATAGAAAGGGACTGTTTTCCAAATGTCTTTAGGTTCATCGTGTCTAAAAAAAAGGTGATAACCGCCTTCCTCATTTTCAATGATGGAAGGATTGTATTTGGGGAACTCTGAATCTAGTTGGACTGTTCTTACGTGCTGTACAATCCCTAGTTTTTGAGCGCAAGAAACTCTTGCAAGTCTTGTAGGTAAGGGGACAGCGCTTTCGATTGTTCCAGAGGATCCTCGTTTAAACGAAGCTAAAACACTTTTAAGCCCCAAAATTTCCGCATTTTGATCTCGAGCGATAAACTTCTGCATTTTTGAAACGCGATTTAGTTTATTCCAAACCACAAGAAAAGAGAATGTTGAAACTGCAGCAACTCCTAGAGCAACAAACCAAATTCGAGCTTTTCCTGAGATCATAAAAGGAACCTATCTGTAAAATAAAGAGTAAAAACTAGAAAACCTGTCGATTTCTGTCAAATCAATTCCTAGATAAGGTGCATTTTCTGAGATCCCAAAAAATATGAAGAAAAAAATAGGGGTGGTAGATACATTTCAAATCGGCACAAAAAATTTGGGGAGGTCAAATGAAAGTTAGAAGTTTTTTAGTTTGTATGACTTTAGGAGCTGTTCTTATATCTAATGAAGTGGAGCCCAATCTAGGGAGATCTGATCAAAGCATCATTTTCCATTCTCAAGCCTCTCAAGATGAATTTGTTTATGATCTTCTTTACGGGCTACTTGATAAACAAGACAAAGGCTACTACCTTGAAATTGGAGCTGGGGAGCCGATCGATATTAACAACACATACTATTTTGAGAAGAATCTTGGATGGAGCGGAACAAGTATTGACATTTCAAAGGATTTGGAGAGCAACTGGTACGTAGTCAGAAGCAACCTGTTAATTACTGCGGATGCTATAACATCTGATTATCGAAAGATTTTACGATCTTTTCCTAAGGTTATCGATTATCTTTCCTTGGATGTCGATGGGTACTATCCCGATGTTTTAGAAAGAATCCCATTTAGTAATTATACTTTTAAGATCATAACGATTGAGCATGATTTCTACCGATACGAAGATTTGTATAGGTCAAAAGAACGTCAAATTCTCAGCTCCCTTGGGTATCATTTACTCTGCTCGAATGTATCTCATCAAGGATTTGCATTCGAAGACTGGTGGATTCATCCTAGCGCCTTTTCATTTTCCGTGTTGTCCACACTTAAGTCACTTGACTTGGATGAGAAGGACCATAAGCAGATAATAGGAATGATTCGAAATGCAATCGGTCAGAATTCTAACTAAAGAAAGAGGCCAGGTTCTTGAACATGGCCTTTTAGGACATAAAAATTTATAGACAGCTCTTCTCGAATTGGTATAGAGTCTCGCCCTTTAAATATTACTCAAGGGGAGATATTAGATGATCAGACAATCTATAGCGGCCATGTCGTTGATATTTGCGTGCTCTTCAATTTATGGTGAAGTTGTTTCTCAAAAGAGCGCAACAGGCAATTCAGTTCTATATAGAGAAGTATGTAAAAATGCGGCCATAGATGATTCGATCTTTCAAAATTTCAGATCAATTGAAGCGTATTTCAATGCTGTCGAATGTGGTCAGGGTGGAGAATTTGCCGATTATATCCGTAGTTATGCCACGCTGAAAACGATTTCTTTAATGCCTCAATTCCGAAAACTAGAGCAATATGGAAATCCGATCAAAAATGAGATTCAAGGATTTGGTCAGTTTTCTGGCACAACGCTCAGATACATACTCATCGCCGATCATATCTCTAGGCTATTTAATCTTCCAAAGAACTATAAAGCCGCAGAAGTCGGAGCGGGATTTGGAGGTCAAGCCTATATTTTGTCCCAACTGCGCCCTTTTTCCCAATATTACATCTACGATTTACCAGAGGTTGAAATGCTGATTGATAAAATGATGTCGACTCTTTCTCTGCGCAAGGTCATATGTCTAGAGGCACATGCAGAGTTGCCTGTAGAAGGTATTGATCTATTTATTAGCAATTATGCGTTCTCTGAATGTGACAGAAACACACAGCTAGACTATTTTACCAGAGTCATCGTGAAAGCAAAACGTGGATATATGCTCTATAATGATACGAACATCTTTGATCATCTTCCGCTTACTGAGTTTATAGACCTATTACAAGCTAATGGAATCAATCCAACTATTCATCCGGAACCGGTGTTTAGCTATACTGGCAATGCTTTAATCACTTGGGATATGACAAAATGAAGAGTAGGAGACTTAGCTTTCTATGCACTGCTTTACTGCTGTTTTCTAGCATGCAAGCAGAGGATAAACCGTATGTAATCGGCTCGATTTTAGGTGGTCTTGGCAATCAAATGTTTGAGGTAGCAACAACGTGCGCTTTAGCATGGGATAATGGAGCGGAACCCTACTTTCCTGATTACATTCCGCTTTTGCCTCATTCGGTAAACTTGCATCATGTGCTTTTTAGGTGCGCACTTTATCCTCCTAAAACCGAGATTTCATCTGAATGGGCAACACCTGTTTATGGTTATGAGCCAATCCCTTTTACAAATGGAATGAGGCTTTCTGGGTACTCTCAAAATGAAAAGTATTTTGCTCACCATCGAGATAGGTTGATTCAGTTTTTTGCCCCGAAAGAGAGTGATTTAAAGTACATAAAAAAGAAATACCCAAAGATATTAAAACACCCCAATAGCGTTTGTGTTCATATACGCTATTATTTTGCAGAAAAGCCTGATGAACCAGCTTTTAGACAGTATGATCAAGAGTATTACGAAAAGGCGATGCGTCTTTTTTCAAGCGATTCTCTTTTTGTTGTGATGAGCGATAATATGCCGTTTGCAAAAAAGATCATTTCAACAAAAGGACGGAAAGTGGTGTTTGTTGAGAATGAACCCCACATCGATCTTTTCCTCCAAACTCTTTGCAAACATAACATCATTGGTAATTCTACCTTCAGTTGGTGGGGAGCTTGGTTGAATCAGAATCCTAATAAAATCGTTGTCAGGCCAGCGAAATGGATAGGAGGTTATCCAGATATCGGTGGGCCCGATTCTTGGATTAAAATTGAAGCACAAAGCTATCAGGAGAAATTTCCATGAAGAAAAAGTGTTTTTTGTCTTTTTTATTGCTGATTCTAGTTATCTCGGAAGGTCTTTTTTCGTATGAATTGGGAGTTCTTACGCTGTTCAGAAATGAAGCAAACTATCTTAAGGAATGGATTGAGTATCACCATATGTTAGGAGTAGACCATTTCCTGCTTTACAATGATCGGAGTGATGACAATTGGGCAGAAGTATTGGATCCTTATATAAAGTCGGGTTTAGTAGAGGTGATCAAGTGGCATAAAGATGAGATGACATCGCTATTTCCTACTTGGCAAACGATGGCTTACCAAGATGGCCTTAGAAGATCACAAGGAAATACTAAATGGCTTGCCTTCATTGATGTAGATGAATTTATCTTGCCTAAGAAAAATGTAACCATTCTTCAGTGTTTGAAGGAATTTTATCCAGAGGCTTCAGGAGTATATGTGTGTTGGCGAAACTTTGGAACGGGTGGAGTTTATATTGATCCAGGTAAACCCATTTTGACACGCCTTAGAGCTTCTTCAGAAATTTTCCATCCAAAAAATGCTTCTGGGAAAAGTATTGTAAAAGTAGATGATGTTGTTATAGACCAAATATGGTCACCTCACCATCATGTTTTAAGAGAGGGGGCTCAATATTACAATGGTTCAGGTCGGCCTTTGTATTTTAAGGAAGTGTATCTTCAGGTCGATCCTCAGCATACAAGTGATTATATCCAGATCAATCATTATGCAATGAGAGATGAGAATTTTTATCACAATGTAAGATTGCCAAAAACCAATCAGCAAACGCGAGGTGAGCATCAACTTGAGCTACATGTTCTTGAAGAGCAGTATCAAAGCTTCAACGCTACTACAGATGAGCAGATGATAGAGTTCCTCAAAAAGAAACATCCTAGGATGTATCGCAAGTTTTGGAGCAAAAAACAATAAAATTGCTTTGATTGATCTCGAACGTGAATGGATTTTTCAGAAAGATGCAAAGTAAGAACAGGCTTGTATTTAATCTGAGCCTATATTAAAAGCTCCCTCTTATTCGTTGGTTCCAGATACAAAAAATACGAGTTAAAAAGGAGTTTTTTTATGTACGATGCAGCCCCGCCTCCCTCTCATTATGAACATGTTGTTGCTGTCAATAAAACAAGAGGGGAAAATCCATATAAACAAAGGGTTTTGACCAAGATCAAGCAGTTAGATGGATGGTGTTCTGATTATAAAGCCGCTACACTGATGGATCTTGTTTGGTTCATACAGCCTAAAGTTGTTGTTGAAATCGGAGTGTTTGGAGGCAAATCTCTTGTTCCTATGGGCTTTGCTTTAAAGCAGCTCGGAGGGGGAATGGCTTATGGAATTGATCCTTGGAGCGCTGCGGCTTCTGAAGAGGGGTCTGATGGCGTGAATAAGACTTGGTGGGGGAGTCTTGATTATGGAGCGATCTTAAGTAAACTTCGAGGTAAAATCACAGAATTTGGGCTCGATAAATACATCACCTTAGTGCAAGCTACTTCAGCGGACGCTGCGCCTATTTCGAATATCGATATTCTTCATATCGATGGCAATCATGCAAACGATGTTTCTTATTATGATGTTTTGAAGTGGGTTCCTTTAGTAAGAAGAGGTGGACTTATTGTTTTTGATGACATCACTTGGAGTACGATAGAGAAAGCTCCAAAATGGCTTGATGAGAACTGCGTACGCGTGATTTCTATGAAGGACATAGAAAATGAGTGGGCTGTTTGGGTTAAGCCGTAGTAAATATACAGGCCATGTTGGTTTTTTTAATGAACCGCATGGCCTTTTTTTGCTATTGCATAATCACTGGAACTTCTTGTTCCAATATGAGTCCCATCAACTCTGCGATATCGAAGAACTTTCTTAAAGGATGAAGTCCAGAGCCTCCGCAAAAATGGATAAAATGATGATCTACATAAAACTCTAGCCGAGTAGGCCAATTGATTGAAGAGTAGGCCAAGGGTTTCAGCCCAAATCTGGCAAAGGAGTCTGCATCATAGGGAAAAAAATCACGATCATAGCATCGAGGGTAGAGCTTGACGTTTACCTCTGGATTGTTTTTTAGGTATTGATAGGAATGAGAGCCAGTGTCACATACAAGGCCATCGATTAGATCTATGTGAAATTTTAAATCTCTTAGATTGGGTAAACGTTTAGGATCAAAGGCAATAAAGGGCACCCATAGGTAATGTCTAGTTCCAAATTCGCTATCGATTCCGACAATCGGCAGTTCATTCAATAATGCTCGTATACTAATTGGCTGAATCGCAAAGACATCTCCATCCATAATGACTACAATATCGTCATGATCATATCCATAGTGATCTAGGGCATATTGAATGAGGTGGCAGTGGCGAACAGAGACATTTTCGTAGATTTTTTTGATGTCAGGAGCTCCATTCTTTGTAGGGAACTTGAAAAAATCATTCCCATGAGGAGTGCTTAGAGCCGCTCTAACCTGCTTATTTAATGGATTTGTCTTGTGCCACGATTGCTTGTAGGGAACATGTTTCACTCCATATCTTGTACAAACAGCCTCGATAGCATTTTTTTCTTTCTGATTAACGCCATCATTAAAGACAATGAGCTCGTAGTCATCTAATAAAAACTTCTCAAGAGCCTTGCATTGATATTCTAAAAATTCGCAGTGGTTGCAATGGAATGTGAGAATTCGAATTTTTGCGGGAAGATTCTGGGAGAAAAAGAAAAGAAAAGCAATCCAAGATAACACAATTTTAAAGTTCATGAGTTCTCCTGTGAAAATTTTTGAATAAAACCTTTAATTGCCTCTATACAGGCCGTGGGGTTTTCTAAATAAAGCACATGGCCTGCATTTGGTATCTCTTTTTTTAACAAAGAAGGGATAGAAGAGTAAAGATCAACATAAGCTCTATCTTCTTCTCCGAATAAAAACTGCACAGGATGCTTAAAAGTATCATATAGAGATTGTTTGCTAAGAGAGACTTGGCTTAAAACGTTAGCAAGCTCTATCCCATTTTGATAGGGTCTTCTTTCTAAAAGCTCCTCAAGAAGCTTTGGTTGTTTCCCTAAAGAAGCAAAAACAGATTGCCTATACCAAAGGTTTAAAAACTCATCTGATGAGAGCGTTTTTAAACGCTCTTCCCATAGAAGGTCATTTTTTTTACGCTGCTGCTTTTCTAGCTCTGTTTTAAGTCCTGTGTGGGAAGAAAGAGCAATCAATCCCTTAATGCTTTTGGGGTGTTTGTTCCCATAAGTAAGGGCAAGTCTTCCTCCTAGTGAGTATCCTATAAGAATAGGTGATGTATCTTTTGATAAAGACAAAAGCGTCTTTTCAAGCTCTGCAAAAACATCATCAGAATGGGGGGATTTGCCATGGGATGGCAAATCTATAGCAATACAGCGGTATCTATTTTGTAAAGACTCGACCATAGGCATCCAGTCGAGCCTTGAGCCTAAAAAACCGTGAAGGAAAATAAGAGGAGTTACTGAAGAACTTCCAAAGGTGTCGTAAAAGAGCATTTGACCTTTTCGTATAGGGCTTGATGATGCGTTACATTTAAGTCTCTTTGGGTGCA
Source organism: uncultured Chlamydiae bacterium (assembly GCA_903824495.1). Lineage (GTDB taxonomy): Bacteria > Chlamydiota > Chlamydiia > Chlamydiales > Rhabdochlamydiaceae > CAIJXB01. The sequence goes on along the minus strand of CAIJXB010000015.1, from coordinate 64,524 downwards.
GCACTCAATTACAAAACTGCTTTGAGATTGTGCAGCTTCATCAAAGGCCTCTTTCCATCCTTCGAAGGAATCTACTTGTCTGTAGGGGAGGCCAAAGGTTTGAGCAATGAGTCCAAAGGAGTATTCGTGAGAAGTGGCAATAAATTCCTCAAACAGTTTTTTTTTCTGAGCAACAGGTAGGAAAGAAAAAATCCCACCCCCTTGATTGTTGATGATGATAAGTATCATGGGAACTTTGCTTTTGTGAACAAGAGCAAAAGAGCTTAGGTCATGAAGTGTTGCTAGATCCCCTAGTACTGCAACTAAGGGTCTTTGCAGCCCAACAGCTATGCCTGTAGCTGTTGCGATGTTCCCATCAATCCCAGAAGCTCCTCGGCTACAAAAAATAGAAGAGCTTCCTTCTTTTGGATAGAAAAGAAGATCTGCATCTCGAACAGGCATACTGCTTGAAAGATAAAGAGGAATAGAGGGGGAAATCCTGCTTAGAAAAGAAAATAGAGCAGGTTCTGTTAGATCATTTGATTCTGCAAAATGTTCATGGACAGCTTCTTTTACTTGCGAAGAGATGCCTTGAAGAGCAGATGCAGGCTCCATACTAGATGGAATGATGAATTCTTGAATCAATCTGCAAAAGAAGTCTGTAGTGCACTCCATCTTCCGAGAAACTTTATGTAGGGGATCTTGTCTAAAGCCGTGATCTGTGACAAGTAGGTAGGGCGCATCTGTTTGTTTTTGGATCCACTGCTGTAAAAGCTTGGAGACGAAACGATCTCCGATTTGCAAGATGCAATCAACTTGCAAATCTGGAAATGCTTTAAAAACCAGTTCAAAATGCTCTATATGGTAAGGGTGATCACCTAAGCGTCTACCCCCTGAAATGATGTCTGAAAAAATAGGCCATTTCAGTTTTTCAGCAAAGCTTAGAAAAGAGTCTAGATCTTTTTCTTGAAGAGCGTCAGATCCAAGCAGGATCACTCCTTGTTTTTTTTCTGAAAGGATTTCCCCCCAGAGTTTGAAAGAAGAAAGGGGAGGACAAGAAAGCTTTGGTTCATATACGCAAGAAGAATAGTCTTTTTCATCAAGTTCACCTAAATGAATAAAAGGCTCCCGAATCTGGCAGTTGATGTGAACAGGGCCTGACTTACTGCAATTTACAGCGTAGCTAAGAGAGGATATGATGTATTCATCAGAAGCTAGAGGATCTGAAAAAGCAAGGTCGATTTCCCAACGTGCAAAAGAGGTAAAGATCTTTACGTGATCTGCCGTTTGGTTGGATCCGCAGTCTCTGAGCTCTGGAGGTCTATCAGCAGTTAAAATAAGAAGAGGCACTCTACTTAAATGCGCTTCCATAATGGCCGGAAGTAAGTTAGCAACAGCTGTTCCTGTTGTCACAAGGAGCGCAACAGGCGCATGACTTGCTTTAGCAAGACCTAAAGCATAAAATCCAAGACCTCTTTCATCAAAGTGAACATGAGTTTTAATGCCCGGATTTTCTCCCATGGCAAGAGCAAGAGGCGTAGAGCGAGATCCCGGCGCAATGCAAAAATGCTCAATGCCTTGGCCTTTTAAGGTTTGGACTAGAAGGCGAGCTCTAGAGGTATTAAAGGGAGCTAAAGAAGTAGAGGACATAATGTTTTCCAATGAGAAATTTTGTGTTCAAGTTCTTGCCATTCAAGTTCAGGATCAGATCCTTCTACAATGCCAGTTCCAGCAAAGGCATGCAAGAATCCTCCTTTGATGAGAGCTGATCGGATTGTTACAATAAACGAAGATTCTAAAGGGGAGATCCATCCAAGCGCTCCAGCGTAGAGGCCTCGATCAAAAGGCTCTAAAGAAAGGATCTCTTTAATGCCTAGGTCTCTTGGAAGGGCTCCGACTGCAGGAGTAGGATGTAGACAGGACAAGATGTCTGCATCATCGATTTCAGGCTTTAAACTGCCATCTAAGCGATTATAGAGATGGAGTAGATGAGCGGTTTTTATAATCGAGTCTTGGGGCTGACAAGAAGAGCTTTCGCAAAGAAGAGAAAGAGACTCGGCTAGAAAATCCTTCACATAAGAAAACTCATTACCATCCTTAAAGCTATTTAGCAGCTCTTGACTTAACAGTTCATCATCTCCTCGTTTTCTTGTACCAGCAATAGACACTGTTGTTAAGGATCTATCCGATCTTTGGTAGAGCATTTCAGGTGTTGCACCCAAAAAAAGAGAATCCGGAGTTCTTTGAAAAGCAAATACAGTAGAATTGTGCGATGAATCCAAAAGACCTTTTAAAACCTCAAAAGGGGAGCCTTGTATTTCAAAAGAGCTTCTTCTTGCTAAGACAGCTTTCTTGATTTGATTAGAGCGGATCTTTTCTAAGATAGAGTTTACTGAACTTTCCCAAGTTTTAAACTCCGGAAGATCGGTTTGTTTTCCAAGAGATAAAAAAGACTCCTCTTTTTCTGGATCCTTAAAAAGGGAACCAGTTCCCCTTACTTTTAAAACCGTTTTTTCCTTTGATTGAAAGATCTCTACTTGAGGAATAAAAAAAAACGGCGCAGAGAAATCTTCCCAAAGGGGATCTTGTTTATCTGATGGAAAAGGAAGTGACCCATAGACTCTTTCTACGGGGGACTTTGGTATCTCGGAAAACTCTTGGTGGGAACCAAGCGCTGCTGTTTCAATTCCTGTTTTAGGACACCGTGAGTAGAACTTAGGAAAGAGAGTTTGTGTGGCAAGCCAGCTTGGTAAATCAAGACGATCTATTTCTTGCATGATTTATCAGCCTGATAAATGGATACGGCGCCGCAAGTTAAAGGATGGCATATGACTTTGTCAAAACCTGCTTTTTCCATGAGGTCACAAAAAACTTTTCCGGATGGAAACGTTTCTGTTGTCTGATTTAAGTATTGATAGGCATTTTTCTGTTTAGAAATCCATCCACCAATTCGAGGAAGAATTTTTCTAAGGTAGAGAAGGTGAAAGAATTTAATAAGTCTCATTTTTGGAATGGAAGTTTCTAAAATCAAAACTCTACCACCTGGCTTTAACACTCTTAAAATCTCCTGCAAGCAGAGCTCAACACTTGAAACATTTCGAATCCCAAACGACATGGTTACACAATCAAAACGGTTTTCCTCAAAAGGGATATCTAAAGCGCTTGCAATTTGCAATTCCACTTTTTCATTAAAGGAGTGTTTTTTTAACTTATTACGGCCGATTTCAACCATTTCTTCTGAAAGGTCGATCCCAATAGCCTTTTCAATTGAGTCCTTCTTTTGCATTAAGGAGATGATCTGATCAGCCGTTCCTGTTGCGCAATCTAGCAGCTCTATTTTATCGCCTTGGGGAACTAAAGAAGCCATCTTATTTCTCCAGTAACGATCAAGGCCCATCGTCATAAGACGATTGGTTTTGTCATAGGTAGAGGAGATCGTATCAAACATTTTCCAGATCTCATTGCGAGATGGTTCTACTACGGAGTCAGACATGATATTTTCCTGTTTTTAAGCAAACAAGCAGATGTGTTTATCATGGTTTTTTGAAAAAGGCAATTTAATACTTCCTGGCTCCTTTACAGGATCATTTATAGGATCATTTTGCTGTTTTGCGGTAGATTGTGAGGGTGATACATGTGATTATTTGGTTTGTGTATTTTTTATTTCATGTGCTACAATATGTGTGTAGTTTGTTATTATAATTGTGTAATTAATAAACTTTAATTATCTATATGGTGATGAATGAGTGACTTAAGTAGCGGTATTTCTCCGATAGTTCCTAGGGTCGAACCTTCAAGTTTGGCTAAGGAAACATCCATGTCGCTAAAAATCAATGGTTTAAACTACTTGTTCGATCCATCTAAAATTCAAGTGATGCCCCCTAAAATGGACGTCAGCCCTTCAAGGGCAGCTATTGTGCTCCCTGCAGTCGTACGCCTCAGGCCAGAAAATGCCTCTTTAGGGCGTGATCATGCCACTGTATACCATATAGAGCTCGATCCCTTAGAAAAGCTCGATGCTGATGGGGAATCCGAGGTAGAAGAGCCCGTAGAGCCTATAGATGAGGAAATGGATGAAAAAGAGGACTCTGAAGAGCCTTCCTCTTTTGATACTAAGGCAGGTCTTCAAGAAGGGGACTTTTTAAGTGAAGAGGACCTAAAAGAAGCTTTATACGAGCTCATGCTCGAAGAGACTTTTATCGACCAAATGGCTAAAAAGGCATGGCGCAAAGCCAAAAGATCCCTTCTAGAAAGTCTTCATAAACAACGTAAAGAGCTCACGGCTCTAACAATACAGTCAGAGACTGTTTCTTATTTTTCACTGCTATCATTATAAAAAAGCTAGCCCTACCCACCCGCCAATAATTAACAAATTTGTTAGTTGAATGGGGTTGCCAATAATTAACAAATTTGTTAGTTTTGAAGTAAACCCGAGGATGTTTATGAGTAGGCTACCCAAAAATCCGTTTAAATTTGGAGATCCTGTTGAAGGCGATTTCTATCTTGCTAGGCCAGATCTTGAGAGCTTGGTTTCACAGTTTGTCCTCAATCGGATTCCTGTGGTCCTAATAGGCCCAAGGCGATTTGGTAAAACTTCATTTGTATTGAACCTCCTACAGAAGGTATCTCAAGACTCCTATTCGTACATATTTGTTGATATTTTTAACATCACTTCTCATCGTGATTTTTTGCATCAAATGCTGAGAGCTATCAAAGAAAGGGCGAATTGGAAAGAGTCCATGCAAGCAATGTTTTCTTCAATTCCAAAATTAAGACCTAAGGTGTCAGCGCAATTTGATGGACACACAGGATATCCTTCTTTTGATTTTTCGTTTGATAAAGCATCTTCCGTGGAAGATGATGTTAAGGAGTTGATTCAAGACGTTTTTTCGGGCTTAAGCAAATTAGGTAAGAATTTAATCTTTGCGATCGATGAGTTTCAAAAAATCACAGAAATCGATGATGGGGGGTGGCTGGAAGCTACTTTAAGAACTCATATGCAGCAGCTCAAGAATACGTCGTTTATATTTACGGGTTCTCGTAGAAGCGTCATCTATGACATGCTCAACAATTCATCAAGACCTCTTTACAAATTTTGTCAGTCAATAGAGTTCCCGTCCTTTGGAGATGAATTCACAGATTGGATCTTAACAAGATTTAAGAGTGTGGGGATCTCTTGTGATCGCGATGCTGTCAAGCATCTAAGACGTTTAGTCCAAGAGAGCCCGAACTATGTACAGATGGTTTGTTTTCATTTGGTCGCATTAGCTAAAGATAACATTACAGTAGATGAAATCGATAACGCTTTAAAAATCGTTGTTCGGCAAAATGCCTATGCTTATCAGACTCTTTTAAGCACTCTGACGCCAGTTCAGCAAAGAACTCTTAGATTAGCTGCTAAAGAAGGGAAACAGATTTTTGCTAAGGGACTGCTAGCAAAATATGAGATTGGCAGCGGAGCTGCGCTTTCATCTGCCATCAAAGCTTTAAAAGAGAAAGAAATCCTTGATGAAGAAGGTGCAGGAAGAGGAACTGTTGTTTTTGATGATCCACTGTTTTCAATTTGGCTTAAAACATCGTTTGATGATTAAGCTTGAGCGGGCGCTCTAAGCTGTCTAAATCCTATCAATACCCCAGAAATCATAAGCACAATCCCTCCAAGCTCTAGCAGGGTAGGGAGTTTCTTTTCTACAAAGTAGATAAGAATGAGTGCAAAAATGACCTCGAAGATCATGAGCTGTCCAGCTAATGAAATCGGGATTCTCTTAGATCCATGGTTCCAAAGAAAGAGCGCAAGTAGCGTGCTGACTGTTCCTGTAATAAAACTTAAGAGGACAAAACTTTGGATCTCAGGGGAGAAGGTGTAGTATTTTACGCTGCTCTCGAGTGATGTAAAAAGAATCGATCCCACAAGGACCACTTGAAGTAGCGTACAAGATCCGAGCATCAAAGCCCAGTTGTCAACTGAGACATCTTTATTCTCTTTTAAAAAATGGGAGTTGGCAACAGCGAACCATGTCCAAGAAGCAAGTCCAACGAGACCAAAAAACATCCCAAGAAGAAAAAGCCCGAGTGAGCTATCTGCAGTAGTGTCGATTCCTTTGAACTTAGCTAAAAGGATTCCAGCGAGCATAAGAGCAAGAGGGAGATAGAGCTTTTGAAAAGGGTACTCTTTTTTATGCCAGTTTCCTGCGAGTGAAATACAGATGGGGCTCATTGCAAAAACAAGTGTTGCAATGGTAGGGCCTGAATACTTCATATTGTAAACAGTGCCCATGTAGCAAAGAACGGAGGAAAATAGAGATAGGTAAGCGGCTTTTTTCCAGTGAGCTAAATACTTTTTAGAGAAGAGCTCTCTTTTTTTTAAGAGAAGGAAAAGGAAAGAAATTAGACCATAAACAAAAAAACGGCCCAAGGCAATTTCTAAAGGATGAAATCCTTTTAAGAAAGAGGGGGTGACAAAGACAAGGCCCCAGCAAAAACAAGCGGCGATTGTAAACAAGATTCCAGAGATCATAAAAACACCTTAAGTCAAAGCGGCCTTTTTTCAAGGCCGCTTTTCTTATAACAAACTAAGACTTTCTTTTGCGCTCATTTTCTAAAAGAAAACGCTTTCTTAGACGGATAAAATGAGGAGTTACTTCGATTAGCTCATCATCTTCGATGAAGTCGATTGCTTGTTCCAAGGTGAATTTGCGAGGAGGCGTTAAGATGATGTTCTCATCGCTTCCGGACGCTCTCACGTTTGTGAGCTGTTTTCCTCTTGTAACGTTTACAACTAGATCGTTGTCTCTGCTATTTTCTCCAACGACCATCCCTTCGTATACTTCATCTCCAGGTCCTACAAAAAGAGATCCTCTATCTTGGACGCTAAAGCAGGCATAACCTGTTGTTTTTCCAGCGCAGTTAGAAACAAGAACTCCACGAAGACGGCCAGGAATGTCACCTTTGCAAGGAGCATAGCTATCAAAAATAGAAGTCAAAATTCCAAGACCTCTTGTGACTGTCATGAAATCGTTTTTATAACCCATAAGCCCTCTTGTGGGGATCAAGAATTCCATAAAAGTGATGTCATGTTCATTCGTGTTCAAAGAACGCATTTCCCCTTTTCTTCGAGAAAGCTCTTCGATAACAGCTCCTGAAAATTCTTGAGGGACTTCAATGTGCACGACTTCTAGAGGCTCATTCTCCACACCGTCAATTGTTTTCAAAATTACTTGAGGTTTAGAAAGAACAAACTCGTAGCTTTCACGTCTCATCGCTTCGATTAAAACCGCCAAGTGAAGCTCTCCGCGTCCACAAATACGGATCGAGTCATCTCTAGAGGCCATCTCTTCGATTTTTAAGGAGATGTTTGCTCTTTTTTCAAGCATAAGACGATCGCGGATCTTGTTCATCGTCACATGTTTTCCATCTCTTCCTACCATAGGACCGTTGTTAACCGACATTTCAATCGAAAGAGTAGGTTCTGCGAGTGTAATAGGAGGAAGTTGTACGATGTGAGTCGGATCGCAAAGAGTGTCTCCGATCATGATTTCTGGAATTCCAGAAAGGCTGACGATGTCTCCAACGCCTGCTTCTTCCATTTCGATTTTCTTAAGTCCTAAGTATCCTTCGATACGTACGATCTTATGTTGGGAAGGGTGCCCGTTTTTGTCGATTCTTGTAAGGTTTTGCCCTTTTTTGATGATCCCTTCTAAAATTCTTCCGCAAGCTTGTCTCCCTACGAAATCATCGTAGCTCAAAGTACTTGCTTGCATAAGGAACGGAAGGTCTAGGTTTCCAGGAGGCGGTGGAACTCTTTCTATAATAAGCTCAAAAAGAGGTCTCATGTTCACTCTTGGATCTTTTAGGTCTTTTACGGCAAATCCACCAAGTCCTGAAGCGTAGCATACAGCAAAGTCTAGCTGTTCATCGGTGGCTCCGAGTTCAACGAAGAGGTCGAAGGTGAGGTTCAGAGCTCTGTCTGGGTCTGCGTGAGGTCTATCGATCTTATTCAAGACAACAATAGGACGGAGTCCCATTTTGAGGGCTTGAGATAGAACAAAGCGCGTTTGCGGCATAGGGCCTTCTTGCGCGTCTACTAGAAGAAGAACGCAATTGACCATTCCAAGAACCCGCTCTACTTCTCCTGAGAAGTCGGCATGTCCAGGGGTGTCGATGATGTTGATCTTGTAGTCTTCAAAAACTAAACTAGTATGTTTTGCGAAGATGGTGATCCCGCGCTCTTTTTCCTGGTCATAGCTGTCCATAGCTCTTTCTGAGACCTTTTCGTTCTCGCGATAGATGTTGGATTGTTTCAAGAGCCCATCGAGCATAGTGGTTTTTCCATGGTCGATGTGGGCGATAATAGCGATATTTCTAATTTTTTCTGGTTGGTACATAAATTTCCTCGTAGGATAATGAAGACATAGTAAAAGAACGAAAGTTAAAAATCCATATTGAAAAATAGGAACGAAAAATCTATTCTGTAGCAGGGAATCAGTACGGGAGGCATTTCATGAAAAGTTTTGATAGTGAAGACAGGGCTCTTCTTGAGGAAGAATCAGTGCAAGCCTCCGCAAATCTACTCGAGTCGAAGACCTCGCAGCTAGCGGATATCTTAGGGGAAAAGCTGGATGCGGCCTTTCATCAGGAGACGTGGACGCTCGCTCTTCACGATGTGTCAAAAATTATTTCAGAGCACTCGGTCGTAGACCTTGCGTATGCGGCTCGAAGACTTCCCGTCGGAGATCGCCTGGTCATTTACGAGAACCTGCCAGCAATCCAATCTAAAGTAGATTTTTTAATCAGTGCCGATAATGCCACTCGCGTTGCTATTTTTAGACGTATTTCCGATCAAGAAGCTAAAGATGTCATACAAAATATGCCTCCTGACGAAGGGGTGAGCGTTCTTGAAAGCGTTTCTGAGCGTAGATATAGAAAGGTACTAGAGCTTTTAGAGCCTAAAAAGGCAGCTAAGATCAGGGAAATCAATAAGCACCCGAGAAATACAGCGGGACGCTTGATGACCAATGAGTTTTTCTCCTTTTCAATGGATGGGACTGTCGGAGACGCTACCTCTATGATCCGGGACAATCCAGGGACTGCTCTTGCTATGTGGATGTTCCTTTTGAATGGTAAAGGGGAGCTCCAAGGTTATGTTCCAGTTCGCAGTTTGATCATCCATCCAGCTGCTACCCCCTTAAAGCAGATCATGAAACCCCTGTCTCACAGGGTCTCTCCAGAAACTTCAAGAGAAGAAGTGGTGGAAATCGTAGAGCGCTATAAGGTGGCTGTGCTTCCAGTTGTAGATGCATCAGATCTTCCGATCGGGGTTGTTAACTACGAAGATGTGATCGAGGCAGTAGAAGACATTGCGGATGAGACAATCGCTACAATGGCCGGTACTGTCGAAAAGGTTACCGAGTGTGAATCTCTCACTCGCAAATTTCTTTCAAGAGCTCCTTGGCTTTTCATTACATTATGTGCAGGACTTATCAACGTGGGCGTTATGTCTTCTTTTCAATATTATGAAAAGGGACTTTTGACCTTCGTTCTCTTTTTCGTTCCTTTGATTACCGGTATGTCGGGTAACATTGGAATTCAGTGCAGTACGATTTTAGTTAGAAGTATGGCCATGGGGATGCTCTCGATGGGGAACCGCCGTGATGCCATCATTAAAGAATCGATCATCGGGGTCACTGCCGGGATCCTATTTGGTGTTATGTCAGGCTTTGCTGTGTATTATATGGATTTTGTTGGCTCTTCCGGAAGTGCCATTCAGCCTCTTGTTGTGGGGCTTATTGTTGGGATAGGGCTTATGGGTTCTTGCGTTGCCGGAACTTTTTTAGGAGTCTTTTCTCCTCTATTTTTCGCTCGTATGGGGATCGATCCCGCAGTTGCTTCAGGACCTATTGTAACGGCCTTGAACGACTTCCTTTCGATGTCTATCTACTTCTTGATTGCAATAGGACTTAGCTCGTTTCTTTTATAAGAAGCTTTTCTTAACTTAATTATTGCACAATCTATAGTGACGATTTAATAATCGTTGCTATTTTGTGCTTTTTTATTTATTCATTGAATTAATTTGTGGAGATTGTATGAGTGGTGATTTGTCAGCAATTAGAATGAGGGTTAACAAGATTAAGGCTGATTGTGTAACCCCATCTTCAAATTTCTACACATCATCAGCCTTTAGGGCTGATGAGATCGCGCGTATCGATGCTACCATACAGGGTATAAAAGATCGACGGATGAGCGATTCTTCTGAATTTGCTTTAGAGGATAAATGGCAAAGATTTAAAAATCAGCTTGTGCTCTTCATAGAAACGGATAAAAAAGTTAGAGAAGCAGAAGGGAACTCTGAGGAAAAGATCATAGATCTTTTTTTTGATGAACTAGAGCATTTGCAAAGCGCAGTAGATCCCGTAAGGCAAAGCCTTCCAGCTGTCAAAGCTGTGTGGGACACATTCAAGGCCACAAAAATAAATCCTAGTCTTAAAGAATTTGTCGCTGTTATGGCGGAGCCATTGCAAACTGAAATCGACTCTATGATAACGGCTGAAAGAGCAAGCGCTACACCAACACCCCCCGCCATTCCAAGGGCGCAAACTCCTGAGGAGCTTGCCATCCAAAACAGTCAGATCACCCTGGAGCAAGAAAGAGCTAATCGCGCCGCTGAAAAAAGACGTCTTCTTTTTCAAAATAAGCCGAACATCGCCAAGCTTACCCAGCTTTTGGCGCTCCGTATAGCAGGGGGAGAATATGGAGAAAATATAAGAAGTGCTTTTCTTGAGTCGCATCCTTCTGTGATCAGCAGCTCCTCTTTACTGAAATTCCTACTTCTTGAAGCTTCTAATCACCCTTTTATCCCACACAAGCTCAATCAATGGGAACTCGAGATTTCAGATGAGAACTGGGCAGCGCTTTATAGAGCAAAAGATCAGATTGGAGAGGTTTCACCAGAGATCATGGAAGAAGTTTTTCTTAATGAAGGGTCCCTTTCTGAGCCAGCGCAGCGGTTATTGGATCAACTGAATGAAACAGTAAAAGACATACAGATCTCTCGGGAAGATGAACAGATTTATGGACAGTTTTTACGAGATATATTGGACGCTTCTTGTGCTTATCAAGAGGCTTTAATTCGGGTAGCTGCCTTATCAGATCCTGCAGAGCGACTTCAAGTCTTAAATCATGTTGTTGCAAAGTTTGGAAGTCTTGATCCTCAAGGTTTTTTTTCAGCGATTGATAGAGCTATCAAAGAAGTGAATGAGGATGAGGTTTTAATGTTGCCCGACGAGGTGGTTGAGGATTGGCTAAACAGCTTATCCGTGGAACTGGAAAAAAACCCTCACATTATGACGAGTTTTAGGGAAGGTGCCTATCTAATGCCGCAGTTAGAGCTCGCTGAGAAAGGTCCGATTTTCGAGATTACAAACGCAAGACTTTCTGTTTTACGAGTTCCTCAACTTCTTCGTACCAACCAGTCACGCGCCTTCGAGCTAATAGAAGAGGTTTTAGAATGTGGGATAAACGCACAATCTCTTATCTTGCCTGTTGAATTATTTCAGATGCTATTGGACCGTCAGCCAATGCTAGCTTTGGAAATAGCAAAATATACCCCTCTTCGTGAGAGATTCCAATGCTCTATTCAGCTCATGCACGTTGAAGGAAGATCTCTCTACCCATCTTTGGATTTGGGCAAGCTTGTAGATCGAACCATAGATGAGGCAAGAGAGTTCTTCGAATCCTTGCTGTTTAAATATTTATCTGAGCCAACCAGGCAAAATACACAAAAACTTAAAACGGAAATAAGACGCTTACTGAAGTACTTAAACACAGAGATCGGAGCTTCTCTTCCAGAAGAAGTTAAAGATCTTCATCCTGAAGGGTCGACAGAAGCTCAAATCGAATGCGCACTTTTGGCTGAGTGTTTAGCAGTTCCTGAAGAAGCACCTGAAAGCGAGTGGGCGGGAAGGGACAAGATCCGAATCTTGTTCTTTCCGGAGCTCGTACGTATAGGTAGAAGGGAAGAGGTTCTTACGTGGGCAGAAGAGGATCTACATTCGTTCACCGACAGTGAAAACCCATACCCAAATCCTCCTATGAAAGGATTGGCGCGCTCTATATTAATGGCTAGCGGATTCAGATCTCCACTTTTGGACTCTCACACACTAGGAACCTTAGCGGAGTCAGAAAATTCTCAAAACACCTTGTTAGACAAAGAATTTATCGATCTCTATTTTAAAACAATGAAATCTATTCGAGATGTTGAATGGAAAGTTGTAGAGCTTGTTGCTTTATCGAATGATTCTCATGAGATAGGGAGAAGAATTAATAATCAGTCCTATACGGATTTTTCTATCAAAGCTGCAAGTGCCGCTCTGGGATCGATCAAGAGAATAAAAAATATAAAAAGGATTTCAATTCAAGACAAAATCAAGAATTGCCTAGTGGCTCTTAATTTGATCGGTCGCTGGACCCACGATATAGGTTTTGTAGATCATCAAGAGGCTCAAAATATTAAAAGAGAATTTGAATTAGAGCTCTTTAAAATTAAAAAAGAATATTTAGCTATACTTACAGTTCCAGTTGATCAAATTCGCTGTTGTATAGAGCTATTTGCTCAGTCTGTTTTCCTAGGAAAAGAAACGGAAGGTATTGCTTTTGCAAGAATGGCTTTGCTTTTAAGCCCTCCATTTTGGATAGATCCAGCAACAAGTGTGATGGTAGGTCCTTTTATTGATCTACTCCGTGTGGCTAGCCAGAATCTAGGGATTATCGCCTCTCGAGAGGGAGAGGAGGTCAGGCAGATTGAAGCAGAAATAAAGAGATTCATTTTTGATCTTATAGAATCCGAAGAAAACCTTGAACTGCGTAATGTCATTTTTATTCAAACTGCAAAAGAATTGAGGTTGAAAGGCATAGATATTTCTTCTGAGGCAGCAACAATGGTTCTTGCAGGGATCGGGGCTATCAGCGAAAGGCGAGATGTAAATCCACTACTTGGAAGAAACGTTCAGAACAGTCAATTGGTCCAATTGATCCGAGAATTTGGGGCCACCGCCCCAGTTGCTGTGGCTGAAGCCAAAATCCTTTTAGGAATCGTCCTGCAAGAATTATGCGATATGCGCTCTGCCGCATATCCAGATCCTATAGAAAAATTGAACTTTTTCAGATCTCTTGTTGAAGGGTTTGAACTGCTAGGAAATTCTGATCAAATCATTTCACTTACAGAAGAAGCTCTAACTTTAATTACTCCTGAGAATTTTCTAGCTCAGCACGCCTTACTTGCTAAGTTGGGGGAAAGTATAATTGCGTACATTAAAGACATTCATAATGCTCGAGCAACTTCCCTTTCCTTAGATCCTGATACTGTAGAGCCTGATGCTGTAGAGCTTAGGTTAATAGACGTAATGTTGAAGAGTCTGTTGTGTATGCCCGATGTCAATAGCCGCATTTTGTTTTTGTCTACCATTCCCAGAGGATTGATAGAGTATGGACATCGAGAAGGTAGCGCTCTTCATAAAGAATTTTCAAGCCGGGCACTAAAGCTGGCTCTTAAAGAGATTAAGACAAATGAGGAAGTAGACCAATTAGAACTAATTAATGTACTGATTGGAGCCGCAATGCCCATCGATTCTGATTTGGCACGTCGGTTCAGAGATGAGCTTAGACAAATCCAAGAGTCTCGCCGTTCTGATTTAAAAAGAAGAAGAGGAGACGATGAGGGTGACGGTCCTTCCAATAAAAAGGCTAATACTAATGAATCTTGATCTAGCAAGAATTAATGCAAGGGTGTGCAAGATCCAAGGGGATTGTAGAAATAGCGCTTCAGAATTTTTCCGAGATGCGGATTTTCGCAGTCAGGAAGTAGCTCGTGTAGATGCTGCTATACAAACTCTTAGGGACCATCATATAGGGGAAGATCTTCCCGATCTGTCAGCACTACAAGATAGCTGGGACCGGTTTAAATCAAACATTTCAAATGTAGATTCTTTAGAAGATATCAAAAGTAGGATTGCCTCTTTAGCAAGAGTACTTTCTCCTCCAGCTCCACAAGCCGGGACTGTAGCAGCAGCGGCAGACCCTGATGTGCAAGCTACAGTGGACGCTGATGAAGAGGCAAAGGCAGAGCGGTTAGAAGCTCAAAAGCAGAGGCTGCCTCAAGAAAAGCCCAACCTTTTTAAAGCAATAGGCTCGCTCGCAAGAAACGTAGTGGATGGAAAGTATGGAAAGGTTATTAAAACAGCTTGCATAGAGCAGCATTCTTCTGTTGTCTATAGAGATGCTTTCTTAGGGCTCTTGCTTATTGAAAAGTCAATGAACGAGTCTCTTCCTCATACCCAACATGAGATGGAATGGGACCTTTCAGAAGAAGCGTTAGAAAGGTTGAATGAGCTACAAGAGGAAATTAAGAAAATTTCCCCAGAAGAAAGAATATCTCTACTTCAAAAGATCTCGAGCTCTGAAGAAGTTCCCCTTACTGAAAATGAAAAGAAACTCTTCGATGTTTTAAAAGAAGCGGTCCATCTTATAAAGATCACGAAAGATGAAGAGCTGATTTATCCCCAGCTTTTATATGAGAGAGTTGAGGAGATAGGGAAAGTATTCAAATCTTACAATGCGGCCTTTAAGAAAATAAGGGAGAAACCGAGAACACATCTTCAGCATGGAAGCTTTTTGCAAGGGACAATTTTCAAATTGGGAAGTGCAGATCATAAACAGTTTTTTTATGCGATTGATAGAGCTTTGAATGATTTGCTACAAGTAGAAGATCCGCAGAAGTCTCAGCCCGTAATTGGACGTTTGCTATTGAAATTAAGCGAAGAGCTTGAAAATGACCCTCAGATTATGAAAAGCTTTTCTAAGGGCAGTCAATTGTGGGTGTATTTACATGCTATGATGAAAGAAGAAGATCTCTTTATAAATGCTGAGTCCTCTAGATTATGTATGTTAATGGTGCCGACGCTCGCCTCTGAAGAACCAGATCTTGCTTTAAAATTAACAGAAAAAGTATTGGAATTTGCACGGGAACCAAAAGAAGCAGAAGAAGAATTTACTCTGCCCCCCGAATTCATACAGGAAGTAATAAAGTATCAGCCGCAGCTCACTGCTCAAGTGATACCGTACCTTTCGCGTCAAGAGGTTACTCAGTATTTTGTTCAGCAGATCCATATTGCAAAAGAAGCGGGGCGTCAGGCAGAAATACCCGAACTTCTTGAAAGATGTAGGTTCGAAGCTCAACTGTTCATAAAAGAAATCCTTTTTGCCTTCTGGGATGAGTCTTTGCGCGGTCTAGCCAAAGAAAATGCAGATCAAGCAAAGATAAAAATAAGGCATTTTTTTAAATATTTTAGATCAGAGCTTAAAGAGTTTTTTCCGGAAAAATCTGCTACAGAGATCGAATTTGATCTTTTACTTCGGTGTTTGGAAAACCCTGAAGGGGCATCTTCAATAAGTCCAGTTGCGATAGCGCTTATTCCGGAACTTACACGGATTGGCAAGAAAGAGGTAGCTCTTGAAGTTTCAAGGAGGATTTTACAGGAAGTAAAAAGCTCTTCTATAGGAAAAAGAGCTTGGAGATTGCTATCCTACTCAATTCTAAAAGCGAGTGGTTTAAAATGGGACCTACTGGATCTTGTGACATTTGGACCTTTTGTAGAATCTGAAAATGCAGGTTCTTATCCCCTTGATGAGGTCTTTACGGCGCTATATTTGGAGCTTATGAGGTCTTTAGCGACTCCCGAGCTTTACATAAACGATGTAATTGACCTGTCGAGGTCTTTAGATCAACTTGCTAGAGAATTTAGAAACGAGTCGTATCGGGAGTTTTCTTTACAGGTAACAGATTTACTTAAAGAGATATTGTCCAAGGCTTTTGAAAACATGAACTCGACCGTAGATCCTGCAACAAAAGCAAAAACTCTTTCTAGACTAGTCGTTGGATTTAGTTTAGTAGAGGAAAGAGATAGGGTCGTTCCTGTGGCAATAGGAGCTTTAGAAGAAATCGGCTCAAGCGATTTTCCAGAAGAACAGCTTGTGCCAATGTTGAAAATGTTAGTAAGTAATTTGATCTCATCGATAAAAATCATCCACAAAAAGTCGGGGAGTGATGCGCCGGAGATGCAAGCTCTAAAAGGAAAGCTTATAGAACTTGTGCTTGGGAGTATAGAAAAAATGCCTGATGTTGAGAATCGTATTGAGGCATTTTTTGATAGTTATGATCAGTTAGAGATAGAGATTGATCAAGATAACGATTTTTATGGAGGGCTTTGCGAAACAGTCTTGAATCAGGCTCTTACAGATATCAGAGGATGGGATTCAAGAGGAGAGTTTATTCAAGAGAAAATACAGACGCTAGAGGCGCTACTTGAGCTGGCAGCGCCACTTTCTGAAGATCTTAATATGGCGATTAGCTTCCAGCTTGTAGCGGCTCAAATGAGCCTTAGAGACTATAGACTCATTCAAACTGAACTGAGCGGGTTTGAAACAAGAGATGATCTAGATCCTGTTGCAACCGTTGAAAGATGCATTGAGCTCATTAATCAGGGACAAGATCCAGACACGCGTGGTAGGATCTTGATCATCTACCAAATGTCGATCGATCAAGTCGAAAGTCCTAAACAAGAAGAGCTCAGATCTGAGATGAACGCTGCCCTTGCGGGTTCTGGTAGAACCTCACCAGAGGACGAAGACTGATTTTTTTCTAAGAGCTCCTCAAAGTCAAAAAATGCCTCCCTTTCAATCATAAATCTATTGCTATTTTGAACGTCCTGAACTATAGTTTTGAAATGACGAAACGGATAAGAAATGGCTAGGAAACTGCGCAGAACTCCTAAGGGTTATGATGAAGTAGAGCCGCCGGGGAAGAACCTCTCCGAGCTCTTGCCAGAGTGGCTGGCGGATGCAGCAGCTCGTTTTCAAGACAGGCCTGATTTAGTTCTTCTTGCCTGGCCGGAAGTCATAGGAGAGAAGTTAGCTCCGATGACTCAAGCGATTTCTTTTATCGATGGGGTGCTCACTGTAAAAGTTAGAAACTCATCGCTTTATAGCTTGCTCATCCAGCATGAAAAAAATAAATTACAAAATCAGTTGCAAAAACGGGTGCCTTCAGTAAAAATCCGGAATATTATTTTTCGCTTAGGGTAGGGCGTTTGATCTACTCAGAGCTTTATAAAAAAACCATTTAACGAGGAGCGGCACTTCTTCCTGTTCGAGATAAAGGAGGAAATGTTGTCAGCATATGACCACGATGACTAATGAAAAACAATATGATGCGAGTTCCATTACAGTTTTAGAAGGTTTGCAAGCAGTTCGCGAGCGGCCTGGGATGTATATTGGAGATACGCACAGCAACGGTCTTCATCAACTAGTTTATGAAGTCGTAGATAATAGTATTGATGAAGCATTGGCTGGCCACTGCTCAGAAATCACCGTAACACTTCACAAAGACAACTCTGCAAGCATCCAAGATAATGGACGCGGTATTCCTACTGGAAAACATGAAAAGGAATCTGTAAAGCAAGGAAGAGATGTTACAGCGTTAGAAGTTGTAATGACTATCTTGCACGCAGGCGGTAAGTTTGATAAGAACACCTATAAGGTGTCAGGCGGACTTCACGGCGTTGGTGTTTCTTGTGTAAACGCGCTATCTAAGAAAATGAATGTAGAAGTGCATCAAAATGGTAACATCTACGAGATGTCGTTTGCTAAAGGCAAGCCTCAAACCTCTTTAAAAGTAACAGGTCAGAGCGCTAAAACAGGAACAAAGGTTTCTTTTTGGCCTGATGATACTATTTTTACTTCCATTGTTTTTGATTATGACATCTTGCTTAGACGCCTTCGAGAACTTGCCTTTTTAAATCGTGGAATTACGATCCATTTTATGGACGAAAGAAATGATGAACATGCTCCTATGACCTTCTGTTACGAAGGAGGGATTATTTCTTTTGTTACATACCTTAACGAGAACAAAACACCACTTTTCCCAAACCCTGTATACATTCAAGGTTCAAAAGAATCGCATGATGGGCCGATGGAATTTGAAGTGGCGATGCAGTGGAACGATACTTATACTGAGAACCTCTATTCGTATGTGAACAACATTGCGACGCGGCAGGGAGGAACTCACGTTTCTGGGTTTTCAACAGCGTTAACAAGATCGTTCAATCAGTACATTAAAAACTATAACCTGCTCAAAAATGAAAAGGTTGCGATTTCAGGCGATGATATTAGGGAAGGGATGACAGCTGTCTTATCCTTAAAAGTAGCAAATCCTCAATTTGAAGGGCAAACAAAGCAAAAGCTTGGGAACCACGAAGTTGGTTCACTTGTTCAGCAGATCGTTGGAGAAAAGATCACCTCGTTTTTAGAAGAAAATCCAGCTGTTGCAAGAATGGTAGTTGAAAAGGCGATCATATCGGCGCAAGCCAGAGAAGCAGCTCGTAAAGCTCGTGAGCTTACACTTCGTAAAACAGCGTTAGATACTGCAAGATTGCCTGGTAAACTCACAGACTGCCAAGAAAAAGACCCTGCGCTTTGTGAGATCTATATTGTGGAAGGGGACTCTGCGGGAGGCTCTGCTAAAGGTGGACGTGATCGTAGATTCCAAGCAATTCTTCCTATCCGCGGTAAGATCTTGAACGTCGAAAAAGCAAGACTTGAAAAGATTTTGCAAAACCAAGAAGTTGGTGCCATGATAGCCGCATTTGGATGTGGTATTGGGGTAGACAACTTCAACTTAGATAAGCTTAGATATCACAAAATCATCATCATGACGGATGCTGATGTCGATGGATCACACATTCGAACGCTGCTTTTAACGTTCTTCTATCGACACATGCCAGCTCTTGTTGAAAACAACTTTATCTATATCGCGCAGCCTCCTCTTTACAAAGTCACGCGTAAGAAGGTAGGACGCTATATCCATTCAGAAAAAGAGATGGATGAGTATTTATTAAAACTGGGCCATAGTGATGTTCATATCAGACTTGCAGGCCAAAACGACCTTCTTCCAAAAGAACAAGTAGAAGATCTACTGACTGCGATTCGTGAAGTAGAATCACTCATTCTTTCCATCGAAAGAAAAGGGATCCCGTTCAGAGAATTCTCAGCCGCCAAAGATGAACAGGGAAGACTTCCCCGTTTTCAGGTGACTTTGGGAGATCAGCATCAGTTTGTTTACTCGGAAGAAGAGTTTTCTGAGCTTAAGAAGACCGAGGAAACGATTCAAAAAGAGCGACACGAAGAAAAAATCGCCTCTATTCCTGAAGCTGAAAGAACAGAAGAGAATACAAAGTTTAGATTGAAAGCGCTTCCTTGCATAGAGCTTTTTGAAGAAGAAAGACTTGCTCACATTCGAGATCATTTAAGTACTTTCTTCTTCAGCTTTGAGCAGTATTTCACATCAGAGGGAAAACTTTTTGACCTCGTACATGAAGATGGAACAGAAGTTCCTATCTATAATTTAAAAGAGGGCATTGATTTCTTTAGAGCCAACGGCCGTAAAGGGATCGAAATCCAACGGTACAAGGGTCTAGGAGAGATGAACGCGGATCAGCTTTGGGAAACGACCATGGATCCTACGCAAAGGACTCTGCTTCGTGTCACACTGCCAGATGCAATAGCAGCAGACCATATGTTTACAATGCTTATGGGTGAGGATGTACCTCCCCGTAGGGCTTTTATCGAGCAACACGCTCTATCTGTTAAGAATTTAGACATTTAAGGGAGAACAGCAGCCATGTCTTATACGAAAGGGGAACACATTCTACCAAGAAATGTCGAAGAAGAAGTGAAAGAGAGCTATCTCCGTTACTCGATGTCGGTGATCATCTCTCGCGCTCTTCCCGATGTGCGCGATGGGCTTAAGCCCTCTCAACGCCGTATTTTATACGCGATGAGACAACTGAGTCTTTCACCGTCGTCCAAACATAGAAAATGCGCTAAGATTTCTGGGGATACATCAGGGGACTACCATCCGCATGGTGAGTCCGTGATCTATCCGACACTTGTCCGTTTGGCTCAAAGCTGGGCTATGCGCCATCCTTTGATTGATGGGCAAGGTAACTTTGGATCTGTTGATGGCGACCCTCCAGCTGCGATGCGTTATACGGAAGCGAGGTTGACCCACTCTTCTATGTATTTGATGGAAGATTTAGAAAAAGATACTGTTGATTATGTTCCCAACTATGATGAGACAAGAACAGAGCCAACAGTGTTCCCTGCTAAATTCCCGAACCTTCTGGCAAACGGATCCTCCGGGATTGCAGTAGGAATGGCTACGAACATTCCTCCTCATAATATCGGAGAGCTTATTGCCGCAAGTCTTCTTGTGATCGATAATCCAGCGTCAACGATCGAAGAGATCATGACAGTAATGCCTGCTCCTGATTTTCCAACAGGTGGGGTCATTTGTGGATACCGAGGGATTAAAGAAGCGTATCACACAGGAAGAGGAAAGCTTACTTTAAGAGCTGTTCTTCGTGTAGAAGATCAAGAAGTAGCAGACCGTCAAAGAATTGTAGTGGATGAAATTCCTTACAACGTCAGCAAAGCAGGCCTCATTCAAAAGATTGCAGAGCTAGTGAATGAAAAGACGATGACGGATGTATCTGATATTAGAGATGAGTCGGATAAAGATGGAATGCGTATTGTTATTGAGCTCAAAAAAGGAACGATCCCTGATGTGACGATCAATCAGCTCTATAGATATACAGACATGCAGGTGACCTTCGGATGCAACATGCTAGCTCTTGATAAGGGTCTTCCTCGCACAATGAATATCAAGCAAATGATCGCTGCTTGGATTGAGCACCGTATTGAAGTGATCCGTAGAAGAGTGCGCTTTGAGCTTGCAAAAGCAGAGGCTAGAGCCCATATCTTAGAAGGATATCTAAAAGCCTTGGACCACTTGGATGAAGTTGTAAAAGTCATCCGGGAAAGTACAAGTAAAGACGATGCAAAATCGCAGCTAATGGCAAGGTACTCTTTAACAGAGAGACAAGCGGGAGCAGTTCTAGACCTTAGATTATACCAATTGACCGGTCTTGAAAGAGAAAAAATTGAAAATGAGTACCAAGAGCTCTTAGCAAAAATTGCTTACTTCCGCTCTGTGCTCGCAAGCGAGCTCTTAGTCAGAGGCATCATTAAAGATGAGCTGATCGAACTTAAAAAACATCATACATCCGATCGTAGAACCAAGATCATCGCTGCTGAAGGCGAGTTCAATATGGAAGATCTGATTGCTGATGAAAAAGTGATCATTACAGTGTCTGAAGATGACTACATCAAGAGGATGCCGATTGATACATTCCGTGAGCAAAGAAGAGGCGGTCAAGGTGTCACAGGTATGGAGATGAAAAAAGAAGCGGATAACGTCAAAGACGTTTACATCGCTTCTACCCATGACTACATCCTTGTCTTTACAAGCTTTGGAAGATGCTACTGGCTCAAAGTATGGCAGATCCCAGAAGGAAGCCGTAGAGCTAAAGGAAAAGCGATTGTGAATCTTCTTGAAGGCATTCAAGCGGATGAAAAAGTAGCTGCAATCTTGCGCGTCAAGAAATTCGATGAGCCTGGTTACATCTTACTGTGCACACGTCAAGGTGTTGTCAAGAAGACAGAACTTGCAGAGTTTGATTCTCCTCGTAAAAAAGGTGTCTATGCAATCAACATCGATGAAGGTGATGAAGTGATTGCAGCGCGTCTTACTACTGAAGGTCAGCAGGTGATGCTCTTCACAAAAGATGGAATGGCTGTTCGCTTTGATCAGTCTCAAGTAAGACATGTTGGCCGTGTGGCAAGAGGAGTACGAGGTGCGACACTGCGCAATGAAAAAGATGCGATCGTGTCTTGTGAAGTTGTCAATGGTGATGAGTCTCTTCTGATTGTCTGCGAAAATGGATTTGGTAAACGTTCCTTAGTGGAAGAGTTTAGACAAACAAATCGTGGCGGTGTTGGAGTGAGATCGATCATCACAAGTGATCGTAACGGATCTGTGGTCGGCGCTATTTCGGTCAAAGACCAAGAAAGCGTTCTTCTGATGTCCAATACGGGACAAACGGTCAGGATCTCTATGGAAGATGTCAGGGTCATGGGACGTTCGACCCAAGGGGTCAAACTTGTCAACCTCCACGAAGGAGATGCAGTTGTGGCGATCCAGAAGCTTGGCAGCATAGAAGCTGAGACAACATCTGAGCAGCCGTCAGAAGCTTCAGCAGTAGTAGAGCCGAAACTTATAGAACAAGTAGAAGACACGAGTCCAATAGACGAAACAGAGAGCTAAACGCTTATGCTAACGCAAGGTCTTTTGATCTCATTTGAAGGCGGTGATGGGGCGGGTAAATCGACACTGATGAAGGGTCTTTACCGCCTCTTAGAAGAGAGAGGGGAGTCTGTTATCCAAACAAGAGCTCCAGGAGGAACTCAGTTAGGAGAAAAGATCCGCTCTCTTCTTTTAGAAAGCAAAACACCATTAAGTGATAGATGCGAGCTGTTCTTGTTTTTGGCGGATCGAGCAGAACATATGCAAGAGGTGATTTTTCCAGCCCTAACTAGCGGAAAAATAGTCCTCTGCGATCGATTCAACGATTCAACTATTGCGTATCAAGGTGTTGCAAGGGGGCTTGATGCCGATAAGGTAAATGCTCTTTGTCTTTTTGCTACCAACGGAAAAACACCCGATTTAACCTTCTACCTCGATATTTCTCCTGAGATTGGCATTGCTAGATCTCTACATAAAACAGGAGAGAAGGATCGGATTGAATCAGAGTCTTTAATCTTTCATGAAAAGATCAGACAAGCTTTTTTACACATTGCAAAGCAAGATCCAAAGCGCGTAAGAGTCTTGGATGCGACACAATCTCCAGAAACCCTTCTTAATCAGGCACTGAAATTTCTAGATGACATTTTCTTCGCTCATAGGTAACGACCCCGCTCGCCTTTTTTTGGAGAAGGCAGCAAAAGAATCTAAAGGTCAAGTGTTTTTATTTACTGGTCCTGAAGGGGTAGGTAAGTACTCTTTTGCTTTAGAATTTGCTAAAAGGCTACTTGGTAAAAAACACATACAGAAAATCGATAGTAAAACGCATCCCGATCTTTTGATCTTCAAGCCTGAAGGCAAAACTCACATGCATCCTATTTCTTCCATTCGAAAGATTTTGGAAGAAGCGTCTTTTCCTCCTTTTGAAGCTACGCTAAAAGTTTACATCATCGAAGAAGCTGAAAGGATGCTGCCCTCTAGCAGCAATGCTCTTTTAAAGACGCTTGAAGAGCCCCATTCACACATAAGATTCATCCTTCTCTCGTCTCATCCTGAAGAGATTTTGCCAACGATAGCCTCTCGCTGCACAGCAGTTCCTTTTTATCCCATTGCAGAATCTCTTGTGACAGAGTATTTGGTAGAAAATAAAAAACTCTCTTTAGAAAAAGCTAAGGAAGTATCTCTTGTAAGTCAAGGCTCCTTAGGTAAAGCTCTGCAAAGAGCGGAAGCTCTTGAAGATCCTATCCGAAACGCTTTTTTAGATCTTTTAAGCAATCATTTTCTTCTCCCGCCATCTCTTGATTTTTTACAGTCTTTAGGTAAGCTTGAAAAGCTTTTAGATAAAAAAATAGATGCAGAAGAAGAAAGTGCAACGATTCAAATCATGGATCCTTTTTTAGAGGATTTGCTTTTTTGGCTTAGAGATCTTCATCTTCTAAAATCAGCGCCAACTTGCGATCTTTTTCATGCAGAGTTTAAAGAAGATTTGGAAAGGAGGCTTGCCTTGAAAAACATTCCCACGCTTGAAAAGGCATTTCATCATGTCGAAGAAGCGAGGCTTGGTATGCAGCGAAGCTGCAAACCTAAAGTTGTTTTAGAGAATTTGTTTTTTCGCTTAAGTTCTAAGTAACTCTACGATCTTGATATGTTCATTATTAACAGCCGTATCTGTGGCCATTTTTCGATATATATCTGAAATAGGTCCATTTTCGAGGAGCATTTTGGCAGTAGTTGTGCAGCCTCTCATAGAGGCTTCCCATAAAGCGAGTCCTCGATGGTTATCTGAAAGTCCATAGATGGTTGCATAATCGAGGAGAATTTCAATGACATCTGAGCGGAAGGTCTTAGAGGTCTCTACTACGATTAATCCTAGGTACTGCTTGGAAATAACTTTATTGCTAAGGAGGAAATCAAGAGCGTCTGTATGTCCATTCATGGCGGCTCTTTTCACGATTTCATATAGATAATGACTAAAGATGTTTCCACCTTCAAATAGCCTAGCAAGGATATCTTTGTGTCCTTTTTCAGCAGCTCTTATCATGGCAGCTCCTCGATTGTCATCAGCAATTCTGTCTCCACTCGTTAGTAAGAGATCAAGAGACTTGATGCTGCCATTGCTCGAAGCTGCTAAGATACCCCACACTCGATACTGCTCTGAAATTGAGCCGGTTTTTAACAATTTTTCAACGCTGCTTACATCGTCTATTCTAGCAGCATCTATTAGGGCATATTCTTGACTTGTAGAGGGGACTTTAGATAGAAGATCAATCCAGACCGGATCCTTATGCCTTGAAGTTGTTTTTGTGGATGAAAGAGCGCTCGATAGAGAATAGGGGGTATCGATGGGAATGGTAGCTTTTAGCAGAGCCTTTAAATAGGTTTCTCTAAAGTAGACAGGTTCTTTCGTTTCGCAATCAAGTGCTTTAACAGGAAGTCCCGGTGTGTGTCCTATCCAGTCTCCAGCTTTCCATATGGTCTCAGGATGTACGTTATCATAATCAAAACCCAAGAAGTCATCAGACTCTCCCTGCCGCGGATTGATTAAGATAAAGCACCCCTCTCTTTTGCCGCTATCAAGGGCAAGTTGCTTGCCTTGGTATATTTCTCTTCTAACAGTAGTTACAACTGTATTTAGAAGAGATCGGTCCTCTGCAAGCACTCTTGCAAAAGCTTCTTGTTCATGAAGAAACTCTTGTGTTTGACAAGTGCCGAGAGTAGAGCATATGGAATTTTTAGAACCGGTAGGATCGTTTCGTTTTTCCCAAACGCGATCGAAAAACTTTTTAGTGTCCTCACCTTTTCTTACAAACATAATTCCTGTGCCTATTGACAGCTCGGGATCTCCGTCTTTCCAGCAAGCAAAAGCTTGTTCCTCTTTTGATTGAGCAGAGCATTTGCCAACGATAATGCTCGTATTGTGTCCTTTTCTCAGCAGCTGGAGCTGCTCATAGGGGTTAACATTCATGTTCGTGATGACCATGTCATGATCAAGGATGACATACCACTGCTCTTTTCCTGGATCGGCAGGTTGTCTAAGCCAATCTCTTAAAAGCTCGATTTTATTCCAATAAGGCACACAGTCAGTAACAGTGCCATTTTCTAAAGTGCATTTTTCTTTTAATAGATTTTCTGTGACAATGCGGCCATTCAGCCCCCAATGCCGTGCATAGGCTAATTGATTATCACCAGTAAGTTTTCCATAGTAAGTGTCGGGATTTTGGGACTCTTTTAATATATAGGTTGTTCCGATTGTAATATCGTAGCTTTTTTGGGATTCGATGATCGAAATTTCTCGATGAAGTCCCTTTTTAAAATGGAGCCCAAAATTTTCCTGGATGAGCTTTTGAACTTTTTCATTTGAGGGGTTTTTCTTGTAATTTCTTTTGTCCCTTCTTGAAAGGCTATTTATAGCTCCAGATCTTGATGTTGCAATCAGATCAGACTGCCTAGAGGAGCGAAAATTTTCGTTTTGAAGAAGAGTGGCATTAGGATCGATTTTTTGGAATTCTTCAAAAGAGATATAATCAAATAAAGGGTCAATCGTATTAAAAGAGTATAGACTGTCTTGAAATGTAGGAGTGCAACTTGTATTGAGGCCCATAGAGTGGGATGGAACCAAGCTTTGGGCGGTAGCCCTTTGGAATAGGTAGAATAATGAAACCACAACGGCTGTAAATGTTGATATATTTCTATGTGTATAATTATTTTGATCAATTCTCATAAATATCCTAAATTTTTTTATATATTGTAGTGTAATTTAGGGTATTTTTCAATCTTTTTCAGGGGAATTAGAATTTAAAGGAAGTCGTGATGGTAAGTCCTTGGAAATAAAGATCTAGGCTGCCGGAGGCGCTGCCCCCAAAAAACTCATCAAGCATCATTCTCATCATATTTTGGCTCCAAAAATAGGAGAAGTCATAGCTTGCGGCTAGGTCTATATTATATTTTTTATAAATGTTCATGCCCCAGCCGATCCCGAGATTGAGATCGAGAATGGGTCTTACGCAATCATAATTATTCATGTGAGCTTCAAGACCGAAGTCAAAAGCCTCAGATGCCTTCTTTTCGAAATGTCTTACATGAGTGTATTGCGTATAGAGAAGACTTGCTCCAAGTAAACTATCCAAGCGGAGGCCTAAAGGCAGTCCATACTTTCCTTTGACCCCAAGACGAGGACCAACTCCCCATCCGTTGGAGCTATTGTAAGATTTAAGAGGCTGTGGTGGCAGTAGCGCGCTGTCCCCGATGGAGTCCGCAGTTTGTGTCAGAGCGAGGTTCATGCGCTGACGGATCCAAACACTGCGCAGGCCTCCAAAAGGAGAGAAGACAAGCCCTCTTTTTTTCTTATAAGGGAAACCTATGGTGAGATCGCCTAAATCCATGCTCAGCTTCCAAGTAGAAGAAAGCTGTCTTCCTGTCAAAGACTGATAAGAGATGGGAGTGACTTGTAAAAACCAGTCATCCATATTCCATACGCCAGTTGCTGTAAGATCTGTGGTATTTGCAGGGGCCGTCTCATTTGTCGTTGTCGATCCTCTGAAGTAAGTGTATTCAGCGATGAGATCCCAAAGATCGAGATATCCCATGCCAATGCCCACTTTAAAACCTGGCTGATAAGCAAAAGATTGTTTCAAGACACTTCCACTTGGAGGTGCAACTGTTATCCCAGAAGGGAGCAGAAGAGCGCTTTCAGCAAGATTGAGTCCGTCTTCTTTAGCATACCAATACGTAAAGGATGCGGAAGTGGAGTAGTGAAAACGATCAGGCAAAGACGGGAGTTTTGGATTTGGTTCAGGAGGAGGTGGCGCTTTTGAGGAAATTGCAAAGTTTTGATCGTTAGTAGCTAATAGCTCTTCGAAAAACTCTTTTGAAGGGGGAGGGGGTACCCCTCGAGTCTCGCTAAAGAGGGTCCTTTTTAGCAAGGCTGCGATAAGCCCTAGAATCAAAACAAGAAATAATAGACGGCCTTTCATGAGGAAGCCGTTATCAATAACATTAATGCGCATATTTTATAAATAGTTTAATTTCGTGTTTTATTGCAAAGCTTAATTGTAAAGTTGTGTGATTTGAAAAAAAAACGAGGAGAGTTGACTAAAAACAGGGGGTAGAGTACTTTTTTGAAAAGTTAAATAATTTTTAGAGGCTCTCATGAAAAAAATCTTCCTTCTATTAGTGTGCTTACTTTCTCTAAATACTCAGAGCTCATTTGCCGGACATACGGCGCGTGCGGCTACTGGAAGCGGCACTGGAGGAACGGGGATTGAAACGATCAATAACATTGGGCCTACGAATACTCATAATTTTACCATTGAATCTGCAGATGATAGCGTAACAATTACTGCTCTACCGCATGGAATTGATTTATCGGTTCCTGCCTCTGTTGAGACGATCAATGGTCTATCACCTGATAGCAGTGGTAATTTTACGGTCACTGCAGGAGCGGGGGCGATCATTACTGCCGGGCTCAATTCCTTTACTATATCGGCTCCTGGAGGGGGAAGCGGAGTCTCCACAATTGTTGCGGATTCGGCAGGATTTGCTACAGGGAACGTTGTTATATCAGGGGGTTCTACCGGACTTACAACAGATGCTACGAGCAGCACCGAGATCGATTTAACAGGAGTTTTGAACCTTTCCCATGGTGGAACAAATGCCAACCTAACAGCTTCTAATGGTGGTATATTCTACTCAAACTCCACCGCAGGAGCGATCCTTTCAGGAACTGCTACTGCAAACCAAGTCCTTCTCTCAGGATCAAGCTCTGCGCCTTCTTGGTCAACGGCCACTTATCCGGGAGCGACAACAGCTAATGAACTTTTGTATTCTTCCTCAACCAACACGGTAGGACAAATCACAACAGCCAATGATGGAGTGCTCATCACAAGTAATACTGGAGTTCCTTCATGGCTTGCCAACGGAACAACAGGTCAGGTGCTTAAGGCAACAGCAGGCTCTCCTCCTTCGTGGGGAACGATTACAACCGATGAAGGGGTTTCTGAATTCGTAGTAGATTCACAAGGTGGAGCTGGCTATACAACGATTCAAGCAGCCATTACAGCAGCGGCGGCTGTTGCTACATCTACAACCCCGCAAACTGTGTGGATATGGCCGGGAACCTATACAGAAGATATTGCTTTAGCTGATAATGTCAATCTGGTTTCGACAGCCGCATCAACTTGTATCATTATTGGAAATACAACGTATTCAGCCGGAGCATCAAATCCTTCTGTTACATTAAAGAGCATCACTTTTCAAACCCCAAGCGGAGGTGGCGATGCTTTAGAAATATCAGGATCAAATGGATGTACTTTTGTAATCAATAACTGTATATTTAATGGTACATTTGGAGATTGTTTTTCTGTCCTGACCATAGGAACGAATTTCGCTATATATGAAAGTACTTTCAATGCTAGCTCAACATTTAAGACATTTAATTTAATTCACGGTCTGGGATATTTCTTTTCTTGCCTTTCTCAGGCTACTGATACACCAGCTGTGATACAAAATGTTCTTGTATTTTTCTACGATCACTTTGGGAATGATTCTTTCTTAATTACGAGCACTGCTTTTTGTTTCTTCAAATCATGCTTTATTGAAAGTGTTGGATCGGGTTCTCTTTTTCAAATACAGAGTGGATCTACACTAGACGTGGATAATACAACTGTAACTTGCAATTCAGGAACTGGTTTTTGGGCTTCTGGGGTATCAGGAAGCTATGGAACAATTAACTATAATGGAATGTCTCCTTCTAGAGGCACAGCCACAAAAATAGATCCATTACTTACTCTTGGTAATTATCAGATGCAGGTAGGAAATATTTCTTTTGATGGGGGAGTATCTTTTCTAAATACAAAAACTCAAGGAACAAATCACCAAGTACTTTTAGGAACCGGCACTAGCGCAGTTTCTACAGTATCAGGAACAGGAACATCAGGACAGGTATTAACTTCTAATGGAACAGGAGCTGATCCTACATGGCAAGCTGCAGCAGGAGGTTCAACAGAAGGAGTTTCTGAGTTCGTCGTAGATTCTCAAGGCGGGGCTGGTTATACGACTATTCAAGCTGCTATTACAGCAGCGGCACTTGTTGCTACTTCAACAACGCCACAGACCGTCTGGGTGTGGCCAGGAACCTATACAGAAGATCTAATATTAGCGCCTTTTGTTAATTTGGCCTCCGGAGCATCAGGGGTGATTGTTAATGGAAGCGCCTCTTATGCAACAGTTGCTACTAGTGAATATTTTTATTGCAATGGCATAGAATTTGCTCCTACTACAGGAGCTGCCTTTACAGTCTCAGGAACGGGAGCTCCGACTCTTACATTTGATCGTTGTGTATTTAAGCCTGTGGCAGGGGCCTGTTTTGTCTCCAGCAATAGTAGTGGGACCCATTTGAATACCATTTATCAAAATAATTGCGTATCAACAGCTCTAGCAGGGTATAAGATTTATAACTTCACAAATTCTTCTTTGTACCTTACGGACTCTAATAACCTATGTACAGATACAGGTTCTACATTTAGCGGATCACTACTTGCGATCTCATCTTGTATTTATGTAGATAACATATCTCTTTCGTCATCATCGGTTGGTATTGTAACTGGCTGTTATGCGACGTCTGTTGCAAGTGGCGCCTTATTTACTCTTGATGGCACATCATCTTTGTATGCTCTTAATTCTACAGTTTCTACAGCTGGAACCTATTGGGCAACAGGGACCGGAACCATCAATTATGGCGCGATTATCAATTTAGATGGATCGTCACGAGTAAATACGACTTTGACTCGCAATCCAGAAACATTGCAGGTTGGAGACGTCTCTTTTGATGGAGGAGTTAGTGCTCTTAATCCTACAACATTAACCGCTAATCAAGTAGTCCTTGGAACCGCTACTAGCGCGCTTTCTAATGTGGCAGCTGGAACCTCTGGACAAGTACTTACTTCCAATGGAGCTGCGGCTCCGACCTGGCAAGATTTTACGCAGACTGAGGGAGTTTCTGAGTTTGTTGTTGATTCTCAAGGAAACGCGGGATACACAACGGTTCAAGCAGCCATTACAGCAGCAGCTCTTGTTGCTACATCTACCACCCCTCAAACAGTATGGATCTGGCCTGGAACCTATACAGAAAATGTAACTATTGGTTCATCTTATGTAAATCTAGCATCTGCTTCTGTAACAGGGGTTAGAATTGTTGGAAATACGATTTTGAGTACTTCAAATTCAGGTACATTTACAGCAAATAATATTACATTCTCAACTCCAAGTGGGGGTGGATCTGCCTTTACGTTCTCAGGTACGCATGATTGTGTGCCTACCTTTGAAAACTGTATATTCAATGGAACGACAGGAGATTGCTTCACTGTAAGTAATACAGCAGGCGATAACATATTCATTAATTCATGTGTATTTAATGCTTCGTCAGGTCATAAAACATTTAATACGGGGTCTTCTACTGCCTCTAACTACTATGTGTTTTCTTGTGTCCAGAATTCAACTGATACAGCAGCGATATTTGGCGGTAGTTGTTTAATTTTGATGAATGGAATGTCTGGAAATGATTCATTTTCGTTACAGAACGACTCCTACATGTTTATGAAGAACAGTTTTCTTCAAAGTGTCGGCAGTAATCCATCATTTGCAATTGGAGCTTCAGCAAAGCTAGATATTTCATTTACATCAGTAACTTGTCAAACAGGTACTTATTGGGCAACAGGAACTGGAGGTTTATTCTATACAAACATAAATCCTTCTAGAGGATCAGCGACTTTAATTGATCCTGGATTAACATCAACAGGTTATGAATTCCAAGGCGGTTCTATTTCTTTTGATGGAGGTGTTACTTCTCTAGACCCCACAACCCTTACTTCAGGGGAGGTTGTGCTAGGAACTGCAACAAGCGCCCTTTCAACCTTATCAACGATCGATAATGGAGTTTTGATCACAAGCAATACGGGAGTTACAACCTGGCTTCCCAATGGTACAACGAATCAAGTGCTCATGGCTACGACAGGAGCGGCGCCTTCTTGGCAAGCAAATCCAGCTATAGGAACAACTGAAGGGGTGTCTTTATTTGTAGTAGATTCACAAGGGAATGCCGGTTATACAACGATTCAGTCAGCTATTGATGCAGCGGCACTTGTTGCGACTTCAGCAACTCCACAGACTGTGTGGATATGGCCAGGGACCTACAATGAAACTTTAACTCTTCATGACTACGTTAATTTGGCTGAGGCAAATGGTACAGGCGTTTTTGTTGTAGGAAATGTTACGTACACTCCAGTAGCCACAAATGCTTTCCTGAGCATGAAAGGAATAGTTATCACGACTCCCAGTGGTGGCGGAGCAGCATTCACTCTAGCAGGATCTGTTCTTTGTCATGTATTCTTCAATAATTGTACTTTTAATGGAACAACAGGAAATTCTTTTGTTTCTACGAATACTAATGGAAATGCAGAAATTTTCATGCAAAATTGTCTTTTAAATGCTTCTAGCAGTCGTAAGATATTTGATGTAAGCGGTGGATCAGGAATATTTATAAGATGTTTCGGATGCTATGTTGTTTCTGCTAATACAGCAAGTACAATAACAAATGATACATATCTTTATTATTTAGGTTCTTATGTAAATGACTCTTATGTTGTTTCAAGCTCTAACGTTGTTTTATGGGTAGAAGGCTGTCAGTGTAAGGGAGCTGGAAGTCTTCCTTTTGTAAACTGCTCTGTACAATTTGCAAATGCTGTTATTTTTGATTCTTCAGTGACATGTCATAATACATACTGGGCAACAGGGCCGGGAACGCTATTTTATGGAAATGTAACCTCTTTTGGAACTGCTCTTGATGGTACTGGATCTACAGGCTCTGCGATCGATCCTACGATGGGATCTGCAACAGGATTTCCCTCTCAAGTGGATTCTATTTCATTTGATGGTAATGTAACAGCTTTAAATACTGTTACACAAGGAACTGTAAACCAAGTGCTCTTAGGAACCGGCACTAGCGCTATTTCTACAGTATCAGGAACAGGAACAACAGGTCAGCTTCTCACTTCTAATGGAACAGGAGCAGATCCTACATGGCAAGATAACCCTGGCGTTCTGACTATTAATACGCTCTCTCCTGATGGCTCTGGTAATTTTAGTGTGGTAGCAGGCAGTAATATAAGCATAACCTCTGGGACCAATTCTATAACTATCAACTCTTCAGGTTTAGGAGGTACGACAGAGGGTGTTTCTCAGTTTGTGGTCGATTCTGGAGGGACTCAAGGGTACACAACGATCCAAGCAGCTATTACAGCAGCCGCAGCCGTTGCGACTTCAACAACGCAACAGACTGTATGGATATGGCCGGGCACCTATACGGAAGATCTAACAATGGCGTCCTATGTCAATTTGTCAGCTGCAACGGCGGATTCTGTATTTGTTACAGGTAACGCAACATATTCTCCTTCAGCAAGTGGTGAAACAGTGTTTGTGCATAACCTGGTATTCAATACTCCTGCTACGGGAGACGCTTTTTCTATGGGTGGCATAGGAGCTAGCAATATTTATTTCAGCCAATGTATATTCAATGCAACCAATGGTAGTGGAGCTGGTATCAGCGGAACAAATCCTAATGGAGTAATCTATCAATATCTTTGCTCGATGAATGCTTCTTCTGGCAATCAGAACTATAACGCAATCGTAGGCATAACTGCTTATTCTACAAACACCTCAGGAGGAGCGGGTTCTTCTTTTTTAAACGGGGGAGGTCAAGGTTTTAGCTTTTCTTACTGCACATTCTTTGAGACATTGAATGTTTATTATCAGTTCATTATGAACGATTGTATAATGATCAGTCATAATGTAGTAATGAACGGAGGGACTCTCTACGCTCGAAACTGCCTTTTTGATACAGGAACTCCGTACTGGGTGACAGGAACGGGAAATGTCTTTTATGGAGCGATTCTAACAGGTGTTCCTATCGATCCTGCATTGACCGCGAATGCTACAAGCTTTCAATCAGGACAAATATCTTTTGATGGAGGAATTTCTTCGCTTAATACAGCAACCCAAGGAACCAATCACCAAGTACTTTTAGGAACTGGCACAAGCGCTGTTTCTACAGTATCAGGAACAGGAACATCAGGCCAAGTCCTCACCTCTAATGGAACAGGTGCATCTCCAACTTGGACAACGATTTCAGCGAACTCTGAGGGAGTTTCTAAGTTTGTCGTGGATTCACAAGGTGGAGCTGGATACACAACCATTCAATCAGCCATTACAGCAGCAGCTCTTGTTGCAACTTCAACTACTCCTCAGACGGTATGGATCTGGCCAGGTACCTATAATGAGAGCATAGCTCTATCCCCTTTTGTGAATTTAGCGTCTGCGGCAGCAGGTGTTGTCATAACAGGAAATGTGACTTATACAAGCGTTACAACAGGAGAGGAGTGTTTCATAACACAGATCGAATTTAAACCTACGACTGGTGACGCTTTTACTCAAAGTGGGACCGGGACTCCAAAGATAGTTTTCAACAATTGTATATTTACACCTGTAGCAGGTCAGTGTGTTGTCTCAACAAGCTCTGCTCCTTCAAATGCTCCAACTATTTCTCAGAACAATTGCGCTTCGATAGCCCCAAGTGGATATAGAATTTACAATTTAACAAATACGAGTATGAATATTATTGGTTGTAATAATTTTGCTGGTACTGTTGCAAGTATATATAATGGAGGAGGAGTTTCTCAGCTTTTCATTAATGCTACTGTTTATGGAGATAGTTTTATCGTCACAAATGGGTTTTTACTTGTAAATTCTTGTTTTATTACACAGGTAGGTGGAGTGCCTGCATTTACCCTTGACTCTTCATCTGGCATGTTTATAACAACTACATCCATTACAGGGGCTGGAACCACCTATTGGGCAACGGGAACAGGGAATCTCTACTATTCAGGTATTTCGATTGTTAACGCTACTCTACAAGTGAATCCAACTTTGACAACTCACCCGGCTGAGGTACAAGTAGGAACACTTTCTTTTGATGGAGGAGTTTCTTCGCTTAATACAGCAACCCAAGGAACCAATCACCAAGTAGTCTTAGGAACTGGTACAAGTGCTGTGAGTGTTGTGTCAGGAACAGGAACAACAGGACAAACCCTGACTTCCAATGGAACAGGAGTAAATCCAACTTGGCAAAACTCTGGGTCTGTTTTGGCAGTTACCTCTGTTTCGTATACACAAAGCCCCTATACGGCTTTAACGACAGATTACTACTTAAAATGTAGCGTTCCGACAACGCCTTTTAATCCGTTAACGATAAATCTTCCAGCGGCTCCGACAACAGGACAGGCCTTTGTTATAAAAGACGCAAGTGGACATGCGTTCACAAACCATATTACCATTGCACCTCTAGGGGGAGTATTGATAGATGGCTCAGCGTCCTATGTACTGAATAAAAACTATCAGTCAGCGAGTGTTTTATTCGATGGTGCGGCTTATGAGATATTCTCTAGCTATGCGGGGCAGTGATAGTGGTTTGGAGAAAATGTTTCTTTTGCCTATACTGCGATTTTAAAATAGGATAGTACTTATGGACTTTTTGCCCGCTCAAGATATTTTCTCTATATGGCTCATGCAGTATGGGAGCATTGCTTTATTCTTGCTTCTTACTGCCGGGATCATCGCACTGCCAGTGCCTGAAGAGACCTTGATGGTCTTTGCGGGCATCTTAATGCATAAGGGGAATTTGCCGGTCATTCCAACAATACTAGCTGCTTTTTTTGGTGCTTTATGCGGAATCACCGTGAGCTATTTGATTGGGAGGACAGCGGGGCAGTTCCTTGTGACTAAATACGGAAGGTGGGTCGGCCTTACGAAAAAAAGATTTCAAAAAGCGCATGATTGGTTTGAAAAGTTTGGTAAGTGGGCCCTTTTGATTGGCTACTTCATTCCTGGAGTAAGACATCTTACCGGAATCTCTGCTGGAACTTCTGGCTTTTCCTACAGACATTTTGCTCACTATGCGTATCTAGGAGGAGCTCTATGGGTGAGTACATTTTTATCCATCGGCTACTTTTTTGGAAAACAATGGCTCATTCTCTATGAAAAGATAGAGATCGATTCCGATCTCATCATCGCAGTTTTAATCGTTCTCGTTCCTTGCGTAATTGGATATCTCTACACAAAACTGCGTAAAAAAAAGTAGATCTTTAGCTGTCATGTTCGAAATATAAACCAAAATCCATCACTGCACGTTGTAAATATAAACATGAATGGCTATTTTTTGCTTTCATCCTCAAGTTCGATCTTCAAGGCAATGAGCCTAAAAAGGTCTTGAGAGGTCAAAAGCCCTACGAGTTTGGAGCCTTCAACAACAAGTAGGGTAGGATGCCCTTCCGCTTCTTGCATGAGGTTTAAAGCCTCTAAGGCGGTGGTTTGAGGGGACACGATGGCACATTCAGAAAGAGGAACTAGCAGATCTTTTACAAAGGTGCTATTCCACTGATCTAGAGGGGCTTGTTTAATTTCAGAGAGGCTAATATAGCCCAGCAGTTTTTCTCCATCGACTACAGGATAGAGGTGGTGGTGAGATCTATAAAAATGCTCTTTTAAAAGCTCTGAAATCGTCATGTTTGGAGAAACGCTTTCAACGCTGCTTGTCATGAACTTAGCAACCTTTTCCCCTTTAAGCTCTTTGCCTACATAAAACTGCATTCGAGAAGCAGAAGCTGCTCTTTGTAGAAACAGGCCTAAAATAACAAGCCACATACCTCCTAGTAAATTCCCTGTAATGAAGCTGAAGAGTCCAAAGAAGAGAAGGAAAAATCCAAATGCAGATCCAAGGCGTGTTGTGATTTTAGTAGCCCATGCTAAGTTGTCTTTTGCCTTCCATAGAAGAGCTCTTAAAATTCGGCCCCCATCTAAAGGAAAAGCTGGAATGAGGTTGAAAATAAGGATTAGAAAATTGATTGTTGCAAGGTAGCTTGTCACTCCCAAGATCATAAAATGCCAGTGCCAAACAGTTCCAAAGTATGTGGAAACAAAAAGAAGCGCTGCGAGGACTAAAGTGACGATAGGGCCACCAAGTGCAACGAAAAGCTCTACTTTAGGACTTTCTGGTTCTTTTTTAAGTTCTGCAACACCTCCAAAAAGAAAGAGGGTGATTTGAGAGATAGGCAGTTTATAATGTTTAGCGACAAAAGCATGGCCTAGCTCATGCAAAACAATGCACACAAAAAGACCAAGCATTCCAGTAACTCCCATCACCCAATAGACCCCAGCTGAATGTCCGGGATAGGCAAAAGGGAAATGTCCGATTGCTAAAGTCCATGAAAGTAAAATGGCAATGAAGAGCCAGCTTAGGTCTATGCCGATATGAATGCCACCTACTGTCATAAAATTGAATCGTTTCGTAAACATGAGTAACCTCGTTTGACTTCTGTTTACGAAAGGAAAAATTAGTTGTCAATGTGGAAGTAAGGGAGAGTCAGAAGCGACTCTCCCTCTTAAGATTTAAGAAAACAGAACTTTGATTTTATCAAAGAACGTTTTTTTTCTAGGGGAATTGTGATCTTTTTCAAGTTCAGCAAACTCTGCTAAGACAGATTTTTGCTTCTCTGAAAGGTCAACTGGTGTTTCGACTAAAAGTTTAACGAGCATGTCGCCCTTGCCTTGCCCATGAACATTTGGAACGCCTTCACCTTTGATCTTTAAAATCTTTCCAGATTGAGTGCCTTCTGGAATATTCAGCTTCAATGCGCCGCCAAGAGCTGTTGGGATCTCTTTTTTGGCTCCAAGGGCTGCTTCACAAAAGGTAATAGGAACTTCGATGAGAAGATCATCTCCATCTCTTTGGAAGAACTTGTGATTTGCAACAGTGATGTGGACGTAAAGATCACCCGCTGGGCCTCCGCCTTCTCCTGCATCTCCATATCCAGCCATCTTCATTTGCATGCCGCTATCAACCCCTGGTGGGACTTTGATTGTGGTGTTTTGCTTTTTCTTAACGCGACCTTCTCCATGACAGCTCTTGCAAGGATCGGAAATTGTTTTTCCTTTGCCTGAACAGTTAGGACAAACGGTTGCCATATTGAAAAAGCCTCGGCTTTGATGAACTTGCCCTCTTCCGCCACATTTTGAGCATGTTTTGATGCTAGAAGATGTTGCAGCTCCAGATCCTTCGCAGGTTCCACAGTAGGCGTAATTAGTGAGAGAGACTTCTTTTTCCACACCGCGTATCGCTTCTTCAAAGGAAAGGGAAAGATTCATGCGCTTGCTAGCGCCTTGACGTGCTGAGCTATGGCCTCCTCCGTCAAAACCGCCCCCGCCAAAAAAGGAATCAAAAATAGACTCTTGACTTCCACCACCACCGCCGCCAAAGGCGCCCATGAAGGTGTGAAGAGCTTCTTCCATTGAGGAGAATCCACCATGATGACCGCCGCCGCCCATGCCACCCATGCCATTTTTTACAGCATCGGCTCCGTACTGGTCGTAGATCCGTCTTTTGTTTTCATCACTGAGAACCTCGTAGGCTTCAGAAATCTTTTTGAATTTCTTTTCAGCTTCGGGGTTGCCTTGGTTTTTATCTGGATGGTATTGGAGAGCACTTTTACGGTAGGCTTTTTTGATCTCTTCTTGAGTAGCGCTCTTTGTTGTTCCAAGTTCTTTGTAGTAATCTGTCATAGTAAAACACCTCAAAAATCAAGGGGATCATTAATAAAAAAATAGCAAACTGGTTTTGTAAACGAGTTTGCTATGATAAAATAGTCAAAAGTTCTGACGCAAAAGAAGCTACTGAGCAGGGCGAAAGATTTTTACTTTTTTGTACTTGAGAGCAGCTTTTGATTTTGCGCGGCTTTTTACGGAAGGTTTGTCATAGAAGCGGTGAGCTTTAGCTGCCTTCATGATTCCTTCTTTATCTAATTTTTTTTTGAGAGCTCTAAGAGCTTTATCAAGAGGTTCTCCGGCACGAATTTTGACGCTGGGCATGAATATTTCATCCTTAATGGTTGTTAAATGCTAATATACACTACATATCGATGTGAATACATCTTACAACATGGGGCGTTATTATTCAAGAGGGTGTTTTGCTTTTTTTGAGATGGCCTGCGCCTTTCGTGATAGTTTGTTCTTTAATTGTTGATGTTAATTAATTTTTTTATTATTTGTTAATTATAAAATAATATATTTGAGATTTTGTATGTTTCTTGTTTTTAGTGGTGTGTACTCTTTATGTGTGATGGGAAGTCTTTCTGCGGTAGAGGCTGTTTCGGATATCCCGCTAGAAGAGGCTGCTGCGGCTTCTTTAAACGTTAAGGTGGCTCCAGATGGAACGAGAAATGTTATGATATCGCCTTCTATTCATTTTATTGCTAAGCCTTCTTCTCTCGGAGTTTGGGAGATTTCAGGGGATACGGTAGCAGGGAAAGTGGCTGGGGTTTTAAAAGTCGAAAGCCAAAGTCGCGGTGTTTTTTCAGGAACCGTGTTCCTGAAAAGCGGTCAACTATTGACGACTCAAGTCGTCAAAGTCCTTTCTGGCCGAGGGATGAGTGCAACGGATCTTATTTCAGAAGAAACTTATTCCTTCTCAAGAGATGAGCTCTTAAAAGGTCCAGATTCATCTATGGTTGATGAGAAAATCTCTGCCCTTTCTTCATGTCTTTCTTTTTTAAGCGCTACAGTTGATGCAGATATAAGATAGTTGGCTTTTGAGGAGCTAATTGTTCTGTTTCGGCTAGGTGGGAGATTAGCAAAGAAAAATTCGGCTTCCCCTGAAAGATCTGAGCTGTTTTTAATGTGCTTGAAGGGATGTGATCTTCCAAGTTCAGATGAGGGAATGTGAGAAGGGAAGGGACGTCTTCTAAAAAGGGCAAAATTTCTTCTTTAGGAAGGATATGATGGCTGCAAGGCGATTGGATCAACCCTTCTTGCAAGTAGCCCTTTAAAAGAAACCAAGTAGCGTGATTTGATCCCATCAAAAAGGCAAAGGGTCCTTGCGGAAGACTCTGAGGTAGAAAGGCCAGTAGCGAGCAAAAAGAATATAAGGGGATAGAAAGAGCGAGCGCTAAACTTTCGGCGACAGAGACAGCGATTCGAGTCCCTGTATAAGATCCAGGTCCAATTCCTACAGAAATTTTAAATAAATCCTTTAATGATATTTTGTTTTCTAATAAAAGTTGTTGGATGGCAGGGAGTAGATTGCGGGATAAATTTTGCTCATGAGGAATCGATCTAAAATCGATCAATTGATGATTTTTAGATAGAGCGATGAGCGATGATTCTGTACTTGTGTCTAAAATTAGACCTAACATAAAAAGAGTCCTCTATTGGCACGTCCGATAAGTATACCAGAGGGGAACTTCTTTTCGAGTAAAATAAATTTTACCGTCTCCTGGCTATTGCGTGATTTTACAAGACTTGGTAGTCTGTTTAGAAGTTTTTGAACCATAAACTCTGTAGGTGTCTTTTGACTTATTCCGCCGATGACAGTGACGAACTTGCCGAAGAAGCTCTAGTGCAAACAGTAGAGGACTCTGTGAGAGAGGATTTAAAGCAGCGAGATAA
Organism: uncultured Chlamydiae bacterium; assembly: GCA_903824495.1. GTDB lineage: Bacteria > Chlamydiota > Chlamydiia > Chlamydiales > Rhabdochlamydiaceae > CAIJXB01. Next base: position 24,755 of record CAIJXB010000015.1, on the reverse strand, counting down.
AACATCGCAAGACCCAAATAGTGTCTTTGTCGTTCCCTTGACCAGACGTCCATTTTTCCCTGGGATGGCAGCCCCTCTTGTGATCGAACCGGGCCAGTATTATGAGGTTTTGAAGCAAGTAGCTAAATCAGAGCACAAGTCTTTAGGCCTTTTCCTTACCAAAAAAGAAGATGTCAATATCTACAAGGTAGGAATTGACGATATCTACTCAGTCGGAGTTTTGGCTCGTATTCTGCGAATCATCCCGATGGAGCAGGGGGGCGCTCAAGTTGTTTTGAGCATGGAAAAGAGGATTTCTGTCAAAAAACAGGTCAAGAGCGGGAAGTTTCTTAAGGTAGAAACGAAGGTGTTTGAAGACCCTCCGATGCCGGCATCGAAAGAGCTCAAGGCGTATTCGATCAGTATCATCACAACGATTAAAGAGCTTTTAAAGCTCAATCCTCTTTTTAAAGAAGAGCTCCAAATCTTTTTAGGACACTCTGATTTTACGGAACCTGGAAAGCTTGCAGACTTTGCGGTGGCCCTAACTACGGCAACACGTGAAGAACTACAAGAAGTTTTAGAGACATTTGATCTGCAAGGACGTATCGATAAGGCTCTTGTCTTGCTGAAAAAAGAGCTCGATTTGAGCTACTTACAAAACTCGATCAATCAGAAGATTGAAGCGACCATCTCTAAAACGCAAAGAGAGTTTTTCTTAAGAGAGCAGCTCAAGACGATTAAAAAAGAGCTTGGCATTGAAAAAGAAGATAAGACATGCGATCTCGAAAAGTTTGAAGCACGTATTGAAAAGCGCACCATTCCTGATGAAGTGATGGGGGTGATCACAGATGAAATGGAAAAACTTTCTGTTTTAGAAGTGCAATCCGCAGAATACGCCGTATGTCGAAACTATCTCGATTGGCTCACGATTGTTCCTTGGGGGATGATGAGTGAAGAAACGCTTGATTTAAAACGAGCTGAAAAAGTCTTGAACGAAGACCATTACGGTTTAAAAGACATCAAAGAGCGCATTTTAGAGTATATCAGCGTCGGTAAACTTTCAGGGGGAGTCAAGGCTAATATCATTGGTCTTTCAGGCCCTCCAGGCGTTGGAAAGACAAGTATTGGAAAAAGCATTGCAAGAGCGCTTAATCGAAAATTCTACCGTTTTTCTGTTGGTGGCATGCGCGATGAAGCAGAAATTAAAGGGCATCGCAGAACTTACATTGGCGCTATGCCTGGAAAGCTGATTCAAGCACTCAAATATACGGAAGTGATGAATCCAGTGATCATGCTTGATGAAGTGGACAAGATGGGTAAGAGCTATCAAGGCGATCCAGCTTCTGCTCTACTTGAAGTGTTAGATCCTGAGCAAAACAAAGACTTTTTAGATCACTATCTTGATGTAAGATGTGATCTATCCAATGTTCTTTTTCTTGTAACTGCAAACGTTTTGGATAATATTCCTGAACCTTTGAAGGACAGAATGGAGATCTTGCGTCTTTCTGGTTATATTTTAGAAGAAAAGGTGGCTATCGCTGAGAAGTATCTCATTCCTCGGAACCGCAAGGCGATGGGACTCAAGGCTTCCCATGTTACCTTCACAAAGGCTGCCATTGAAACGATTGTCAATGGATACGCAAGAGAAGCTGGCGTTCGTAACCTTGAAAATACAATCAAAAAGATTTTGAGAAAAGTAGCTCACCAAATAGTGGTTCAAGGAGAGAAAAAAGATTCTAAAAAGAGATTTAAAAAAGTCTCTATTTCAGAAGATAATTTGGCAGAGTTTTTAGGGAAACCAATCTTTACATCGGATCGCTTCTACGATCGCACCCCAGTAGGTGTTTGTATGGGGCTTGCCTGGACATCCATGGGTGGCGCAACACTTTATATCGAATCGATCAAAAGTGATGCAGAGAAAACGGAAATGAAATTGACAGGACAAGCAGGGGATGTGATGAAAGAATCTTCCCAAATTGCTTGGTCCTACGTTCATAATAAAATCAATGAATACGCTCCGGGCCTTAAGTTTTTTGAAAAATCGCAAGTGCATATGCACATCCCAGAAGGGGCAACTCCGAAAGATGGTCCTTCTGCAGGGATTACGATGATTACCTCTTTGCTTTCTCTTTTAATGGACGAACCTGTTGCCGAAGACATCGGGATGACAGGGGAAGTTACATTGACCGGTAAGGTACTGCCGATCGGTGGAGTGAAAGAGAAATTCATCGCAGGAAAGAGATCGGGATTAAAAACTCTCATTTTCCCTAAAGAAAACCAAAGAGACTACGATGAGCTCCCTCCGTACATCAAGAAGGGAATGAAGGTGTTTTTTGTGAGCCATTATGATGAGGTATTCCGTGTTGCTTTCCCAAAAAAGTAATAGCGCTTCTTTTAAGATGAGCATCCAAAAAAAATGGATTGCTCCGGAAGCCTTAGAGGGTAAAGTAGCGGAGCTGCGCGCTGGCTCCCAAACGATTGCAACGCTCAATGGTAGTTTTGATCTCCTTCATGCAGGGCATTTGGAGATCATCTACCAAGCCTCAAAGCAGGCAGATGTATTGATCGTAGCGCTCAATACAGATGCGTCGATACAAAAATACAAAAGCCCTTCAAGGCCCATCATCTCTTTAGAATATCGCATGCAGATGATGGCAGCACTTGAGTTTGTGGACTATGTCACATGGTTTCCAGAGATAGATCCGAAAGAGATTTTAAAAAAGATCTGCCCGGATGTACATGTCAATGGAGCTGAATATGGAAAAGATTGCATAGAGGCGGAAGTGGTAAGACAAGGCGGCGGAAGGGTTCACATTGTGGATCTAGTTCCAGGTCTTTCGACCTCTTCTATCATCAAGAAGATTCGAGAGCTATGCGACTAATAGCTCAATTTTTATCGAAGCCAGAAGCTACGGCATTTTCTGACTTTCTCCACTTTAGTAAAATCTCCAACCAGTGTGAAGCGGGATCTGACCAATTTCAGGTATGGGTTCATAATGAAGAAGATGTAATCCATTCGCTTGAGCTTTATCAGCAGTTTGCCTTGCATCCCAAAGATTCCCGTTTTGTGACGAAGAAAAAAGAAGAGCCTAAAAAAGTAACTTCGAAATTCTTTCCTATCACCTACGTTATGTTAGCTCTTTGCTGTCTGGTTTTTGCCTTCAACATGCTGCAAGAACGCACCAATAAGTCTTTAATCAATGGACTCACGCCCATTCAACGCGCTCTTTTATTTGATGATCCTAAAGCAGTGGAAAGCCTTAATGGACTCATGGGGACTCATGGTCTTTCTTCTTTAGAAGAAGTAAATGAAGCGCCTGTTGCTGTTCAAAAAGCCTTTCAAGGTGCGATGAACATTCCTTTTTGGAAAGGCTTTTTTGTTTTAGCCTTAGAAAGGGTTCAAAAACAAGTCAGTGTTCCAGCTCCTTTATTTGAAAAGATTCAGGACGGGCAAGTGTGGAGGTTTATTACCCCGATCTTCATGCATCAAGACCTTCTTCACATCTTTTTTAATATGGCGTGGCTTTTGATGTTAGGAAGGCAGATTGAGATCCGACTTAAAAAGTCTAGAGTTTTGCTTTTGATTCTCCTTTTAGCGATCTTTTCCAATACATCCCAGTATTTGATGAGTGGGCCCTATTTTTTAGGATTTTCTGGCGTAATTACAGGTCTTGCCGGCTTTATTTGGGCCCGGCAGACTAAAGCACCATGGGAAGGGTACCAAGTACAGAGAGCGAGTTTGACCTTTCTTTTCTACTTTGTACTGATTTTGTTTTTCATAAGTGTCGTTTGTTTTATACTAAATGCCCTTGGATGGGCTGACTTTAACTCTTCCATGGCCAATACAGCTCATATTTCCGGGGGACTGTTAGGACTTCTTTTAGGCCGGTGTTCTTTTTTTGCTAGGAGGCTCCTTTGAGCGTCAGAAATCTTACTATCTTAGGCTGCTCGAGCCAGCAACCTACCCGCTATCGAAACCATGGGGCTTATCTTGTCCGTTGGAACGGAGAGGGATTTCTGTTTGATCCAGGTGAAGGAACCCAAAGACAGTTCATTTTTGCAAATGTGGCACCTACTTGTGTCACAAGGATTTTTATCAGCCACTTTCACGGGGACCATTGCTTGGGCCTTGGGTCGATGCTTATGCGTCTTAATTTGGATAAAGTAACTCACGAGATCCATTGCTATTACCCAGCAAGCGGTAAAACCTATTTTGATCGGCTTCGTTTTGGAACTATGTACCATGAACTCATTAAAGTTGTAGAGCACCCGATTGACAAAGAGGGCGTTATTGAGACTCGAGACGGTTTTACGATAGAAGCGTACTTTTTAGAGCACGGCGTTGATAACTTAGGATGGAGAATTAAAGAAGCGGATTCTAGGAAGTTTGATGCTGCGAAGCTAAAAGAGTATGGAGTGAAAGGTCCCGCTGTCAAAGATCTTGAAAAGCAGGGCAAACTTCTCATCGATGGGAAAATTGTTCATTTAGATGATGTCAGCACAGTTCGTCCTGGCGATGTTCTGGCTGTTGCCATCGACACCCTTCCATGTCCTAATATTCTTCGGATCGCAGACAGCGCAAAGCTTTTTCTTTGTGAAAGCACCTATTTGGATGAACATCGAGACCTCGCTAAGGAACACCATCACCTCACCGCAAAGCAAGCGGCAGAGGTCGCTAAGAAAGCGGGCGTAGACCATCTTGTTCTTACTCACTTTTCAGCTAGGTATCAAGAGGCTGAAGCTTTTCAAAAAGAAGCTGCTAGTATCTTTCCCAACACAACAGTTGCTGAAGATCTAAAGCAGATCCCATTTCCTAAATAATAGTTATTACGTGCCCAGAGGGCACGTAATAAACATCGAATCTAACAGAATTCATAAAATTCAGACGCTAAAGGAATCTCTACTGGTTTTTCTCTAGAGGCTAATAGAACTCCACCTGCGACAGCACAAGATCCAGAAAGGCCTATATAGAGCGCATAGGGGACGGAAGCCTGAGGGAACATTAACGCAAGAATCCCAAAGAAAATAGAAGAGACCAGAAGGCTTATACCGACGGTTTGTTTATTTGTGAGATGAGCCTTACCTGAGAGGTCTTCTTTAGGTAGAGCATACGCATGTAGCAAGCTAAAATCGTCGACATTTAAGAGCTTTATCGGGACTGATGTCTCATACGTATATGGTGTATATGAGAATTCTGAATTACTTTCTTTAGTAAAATCTATTATAGAGCTCACTTTGTACTCCTTGTTATTATTGTTTCGCTGTTAATTATACTAACAAAGCTAAATCGAGTTCAACTTAATAACAACATATATTGTTGGCTTTTAATTATTAAAATTTTAATTGTTTCAATGGTTTGTGATTTAATTTTTTCAATATAGGCTTAAATAGAAAAGGGGCCTACTTATAATAATAAGTAGGCCCCTTAAGTAGGGCGATTGTTAAATCAGGTCTTTCGAAACCTTGTTATACATGCCAAATGAGTGCTCCTTATCGATGAGCGTTGAAGCAAGTAGTGCTCCTCCGCTTGCTGTTGTCGTGGCTGATAGGGCGGTATAGAATGCAAATGCAATCGAGCTATGAGGGCACAGTATTGCAAGTATAACAAAGAAAACAGAACTTACTAAGAGAGTCGTGCCCGCAATCGCGGCAGCAGGACTTTCAGTAACTTTGTCTTTGAGATCCTTAGATGGGAACGTTTCTTCATCGAGGCTCTTTGCCTTTAATGGAGTCGAATCAAAGCTCACAAAGTCTAATAGCTCTTCATGGGATGGAGGTGTTGACTTCTCGAGACTTTTTGATAGGAAAGAATCTTCTTCGGCATAAGGGGTCCAAGAGTTCATTAGTTTTTCATGGAAATTTACCAGCTTGCCCTTAGAGGTCAAGAAATCCATTTCTGTTTCAGGGTGCTCTCCAAATAAGACAAGATTGTCTAATTCATAGAATATATTTGATTGGTCTAGGCGTGTGTTTATATTATTCATTTATTATCCTTTTTTTTATTTGCCGTGTTATTATTATATTATCTATTTTTAGTTGGCGCAAGTTAATTGTGTTATTAAAGTGTAAATTGGTAATTAACTAATTTTTAATTATTACGAGTGGAATTAAGTGAAATTTTTAATGCAGGTTTGGACGAAAAAAGAGGTCCTAGAGGGCCCTAGAATGTAACTAATTTATTGAGGCTATTTAACGGAGAGAGCTTCGAATGATGGCAGAGGATAGGCTTTGGTCTCTTTTCAAGAAGCAGTGGTTGTTATAGGCATCTACAATGTGGGACCCGTACCAACTGTCCAATCCAAGGCTGCGCCTGGCATCTTCATTGGCGTTTTTCAGGTAAATATCTAATAGTAAGTGTGTTACGATTTTCTTGAATGTAGGGATAAAGAAAAGATTTGCTATTTTTTTAGAGAGGGCCCTTTTTAACAAAAGGACCCTCTTTTTTTGACTTCTACAAAGACGAGTTCAAATCTTCAGAAAGGAGCTCAAGTTCTCGGATGAGCGTTTCTGTAGGACCTGGGTAAATGATGAAGGTTTGCATGATTTGGCTTAAGTAAGAGTCAGGAACTCCACTTTCATTAAAACTGATCGCTGCACTTAGCAGCGTGATGTCTTTATCGGTTTCAGGGATCGATAAGGGCTGATTTAAGATGTTGTGCACAATAATGGCAGCATCGGAAAAGCTTTCTTGAAACATATGACACCTTTTTATTTAAACTTTTGATAACTCACTGAGCAAGCAGATGGTTTCTCCTATTTGGTGTAAAAATTTGGGATCTTTTGATAATGAAGGGCTTTTTAAGACCTGGTGCAGAAGCGCTGTGAGCACATTGAGGCGGTCCCTGAACTGCTCTACTTCGAAAGAAGAGATTCTACTGCTGTCCATAACTCCGCCTACTTGCTCTAGTTGCCTTATATCCTGATAAATGAAGTAAGTTGGATAAATTGTCAACCTATCTATCGCAGCTGAGTCCTGATATGGGATGCTACGATAGCAAAGGCTGAGGCGACATTGAGTGAGTTTTTGCTACCACAAAGAGGGATTTCTAAGATCGTGTCGCACTGCGCCAAAATCTCTTTAGGTATCCCAAATTCCTCGTTGCCTAAGATGAGGGTAAAACTACTTGGGAAGGTAAAGGAAGAGAGGGGAGTAGAGGGAGAGGCCGTTTCTAGGGCTATCCAGGGTCTTGGCAGGTTTTCTAGATTGAAGTCTATGTGGCAAGGCACCTTATCAAACGTTCCCATCGAAGCTTTTTGAACTTTTGGATTGGAGGGACCTGGAGTAGAGGCATTGCAGTAGATTGTCCCAAGGCGGAAGGCTTCTGCTGTTCTGAAAATACTTCCCACATTAAAGGCGGAGCGAAGCGACGTTAAAAAGATAGAAATAGGTAAAAATGGAGTAGAGCTTGGATGGTCCTCTTTTTTCACATGGAGCAAAAAGTGCTCTTTTTTAGACAGGCCCGCACTAGCTAGATGGAAATGAAACCTATGACTCACTTCTTCATGATCATTTAAGTCAATAGAAGGGAGAATTAGCCACTTTTCCAGATTTTGATAACAAGCAATTAAAGCGGGGGCTTTTGTAGAAAAAGTCTCTTTGAGAAGCTCTCCAGCCTTTTTGTGCTGATGAGCTTCTTTCAAAGAGAGGAATTTTTTTTGAGTGAACATTTTTTCTAGATTATTTTTTGTGGATAGACATGTATTCATCAAGCTTGCCATCAAAGAATCGGACAGAGTCCTCTTCAAAGACAATGAGCTTGTTTGCAGATCTCTGAACGAGGTCACGGTCATGGCTAGCGAGGACTACAGTTCCCTTAAAATCTTCCAAAGCCCAAGCAAGAGCTGACACGGCTTCAAGGTCTAAGTGGTTGTTAGGCTCATCCAAAATCAAGACGTTGAAGTTACAGAGCATGAGTCTGCCGATTAAAAGGCGGGCTGTTTCTCCTCCGGAGAGCTTTGAAATAGATTTAAAGGCGTCATCTCCGCCAAAGAGCATTTTTCCTAAGATACTGCGGATGTCTTGGTCGTAGATTCCAGCTCTTTGTTCTTTGAGCCATTCAAATGCTTCTTTTGTGCTTTTTTTATCGATCCACTCAGAGTGGTTTTGCGGCATGTAGCCGATTTGCACTTGATGTCCTACTTCTACTTTTCCTGCGTCTTGAACTAAAACGTCGGCTAAGAGTTTTAAAAGGGTTGTTTTCCCTTTACCGTTGTTCCCTAGGACTGCGATTTTATCGCCTCTTTGCACTTCAAAGCTTAAGTCCTTTATCACCTGTTTTGCATCATAACCTTTAGATAGGTTTTCTATTTTAAAGATGATCTGTCCTGGCGCTTTTTCTGGGGGATAGAAACGGATATAAGGACGTTGGATGTTAGATTTTTTAAGATCTTGGGGTTGGAGTCTATCGATTTCTCGAATACGAGACTGTACTTGGCTCGCTCTTGTTCCGGCTCCGAACTTCGCAACGAACTCTTTGAGCTGCGCAGCTTTTTTCTCTTTTGATTTGTTCTCTTCTTCGGTTCTCTCTCTAGCAGCTGTTTTCGTGACAAGCATCTGATCGTAGTTACCTGGATAGATGATCAAAGTTTCGTAGTCGATGTCCGCAGTATGAGTTGTTACGGCATTTAAGAAGTGTCTATCATGGCTGACGACAACGAGTACCCCATTATAGGAATGTAAAAAGCTTTCGAGCCAACCGATAGATTCTAAGTCAAGGTGGTTTGTAGGTTCATCCAAGATGAGAGCTGGAGGGTTCCCAAAAAGAGCTTGGCACAGCATCACTTTAAACTGCTGGTCTGTTGGAATCGAATGCATTTTTTTAAGATAAAACTCTTCTTGAATACCCATTCCAGAAAGAAGAACTTCAGCATCTGATTCAGCAGTATATCCATCTTCTTCTCCGACGATCTCTTCAAGCTCCCCAAGGCGGATACCGACTTCGTCGGTCATCTCGACTTCATAAAGGGCGTCTCTTTCCTCTAAAGCTTTCCAAAGACGGGGATTTCCCATGATCACGACATCAACGAGTCTTTGATCCTTAAAATCTTCAATGTTTTGTTTTAAGTATCCCACTTTGCTTGGCAGGGTAACTGTTCCGCTTGTTGGCTCTTCAAGACCCATAACGATTTTTAGAAGGGTGGATTTCCCAGCTCCGTTAGGTCCGGTCAAACCGTAATGGTTCCCTGGACTGAAAGTGACGCTTACGCCATCAAATAAAGTTCTTGCACCGATCTTCTTAGAAACACTGGATAAAGTAATCATAAACGTCACATCTTCTTTTAAAAAATTACCAGGCATTTTAGCATAAGAAGAAAAGGTAGACAAGAAAAGTTTGCTATAGAGAGGCTGATGGAAGATTTTATTAAGCATAAAGAAAATTATTTGCAGTATTTGAAGGTTGTAAAACAAGCCTCCCAGCACACGCTTCGGAACTATGAACTTGATCTTGTGATCTTTCAAAAATTTGCAGCGGAGTTTACTAAAGATGAAAATGTCCCACTTAAAGCCCTTAATAAGCGGATTATGAGGGGGTATCTTGCCGATCTTCATGCCAAACTTGCTAAAAAAAGGACTGTTCTTCGCAGGCTTTCATCGCTGCGCTCTTTTTTTAAATACCTCATTAAAGAAGGCGTTTTATCAGAAAATCCCATCGATGAGATCGAAAGTCCTAAACTTGAAAAAAATATTCCTGTCTTTATCTCCTATGACCAGGTGGAAAGACTCTTTTCCCAACCAGATCTTACGTCTTATTTAGGACTTAGAGACAGATGTATCATGGAGCTTTTTTATAGCTCAGGTCTTCGTATGAGTGAGCTTGTAGGTTTAAGCCGCCCCCACATAGATCTAAGAAATTTTACAGTAAGGGTTATGGGTAAAGGGCGAAAAGAAAGAGTCCTTCCCATCACAGAAAGCGCAGCCGGATGGATTTCTCGCTACCTAAAAGATCCGGCGCGCTTTTCAGATAGCAAAGAGCACCAGGCGGAAAAAGACCCCGAAGCTCTTTTTTTAAATAAATGGGGTAAAAGGCTGACCCCAAGATCGATTGATCGCCATTTTCAAGAGTATTTGAAGGGAAGTGGATTGGTCGAAAGGATCACGCCCCACACGATCCGTCACACGATTGCAACCCACTGGCTTGAAAAGGGGATGGACCTAAAAACCATCCAGGTTCTTTTGGGCCATAGCTCACTTGCCACAACTACCATCTATACCAAAGTGTCTTCGAGATTAAAGAAAGAAGTGTATGAAAAAGCTCATCCAAGAGCTTTTTTAGACCAAGAACCCGCAAGCTAATTCCTCATACGTAAATTTTACGTAGGGCTGATTGCAAGCCGGCTCTCCATTCATTCCCGCATGAGACACCCACAGTGTCAAGGAAGTTGGATGAAAGATAGCATTATGAAGATTAGATTCTTTGGAGACGGGCCTTTGTATAGCATCCATCAAAACTTGTTCATCCACACTACCCCATTTCGATTCCATCCTTTCTAAAAGAACTGGATATCTCTCCGGTGAGGAAAGCCCTGTTAAAAGAAGAGTGTCTTTTGGTTGTTTGAAAAAGATAGAATTAGGATTTGTGCTTAGTCCCTTTTCAACTACGAGATCAAGTCCTTCTTGAGAAGGTGGAGAAATTGAGTAGTTTTCGTTTGGAGAGATGAACTGGATTTGAGAATTTGTTGCGTAGCAAGAAAATGCTTCTTGTGTTTTGCCATCAGATATAACGTAATAGTATTCACAGGTTCTTGGAGTTTTTGTTAAAATCTCTTTTGCATCTTCTAGCGTTTTAGCTTCTTCTAAGATAGAGCGTAATAGGAACGACATCGGCATTCCGTCCCAGTTGCCGTATCCTTGTCCTCCGATTTCTCCAATGGCGATTTTTGCTTCGCTCATTCCTGTCACGCTGCCGATGAATCCGGCGTAGGTGATATTCATGAACGCAAAGCCATCGTTTGGTTTTGCTGCAATCAAAACAGCTGAAGATTGAAGGTCTTTTCCTGCAGAATAGTCCAAGACTCTTGCGTGATATAAGGTTTTATCGTATGAGGCTTCATGAGATGCTGTAATCACGCAGCAATGAAACATTTCGGGGAATAAGTTTAAAAGTAAAATGTCGTGGAAGGGGACATCAGCTCCTTGTGCCATTCCTTTCATTTCTTCGATGTACTTTTGTGGAATGTAAGAAGTAATGCGAGGAATTGCTTTCGTAAATTCTTCCATGCGGTCTGCGCCGTGCTCTAGGAGATTTGGCGAAGGAGTCTTAAGGTATTTTCTGATGTTTTCTTGGATGAGGTCTTTTAAAAGAGTTCCATGTTGCAATCCCATTTCAAAGGGTGTTCCTTGCAAGTGGAGGATCCTATGACCTTGTTTAGTTTGAAGCGCTTGGAGGAGAGTTTGGTCACTTAACGGAGGCATGACAAAAGCCTTTGCTAAAAAGTAAAAGGGAAAACGATAAGCCGGATCTTGTTATGTCCCTTGCGAGACATTGGCGGTCATTCTTCTAGGGGACTTGTCACCAAGTCCCTCAAGCGATTTTTAAGAGCCTTCCGGAGCGAAAGTTTTTATGCTCTTTTCTTCTTGCTTCAGATAGGGTTTGTATCAAACCTGCATCTCTGCAGATCGTGCATTTCAATAAAATGCCTTTTTCATCCTGTCTTCTCGTTAAAGAAGCGGCCTGTTTTCTGTTACACTTTCCGTAGCCTTACGGCCCCCAGTCTTTCACTGGTATCTGCTCCTGTGAAGTCCAGACTTTCCTCTCCCGGTTGTTTGACAAGCAAATTCCCGGCAGCGACTGCCTGCTTTCCCTTTTTAAAAAAATATATTATGAGCTAGCGAGTTTTCTTCTTCGTCTGCGTTTTGCTTGAGAAGCATCAGCTCCTTCTGCATTTTCTCCCTCTTGCCAGTAGTGGACGCGAGAGCAATGTTCGCAGAAAACAAGGTTTTCCCCTTTTCTCACTAAATTCTCATGTTGAGCAGTCAAAACGATGTGGCATCCGCTGCAGGTTCTGTTTTCAATCGGCACTACAACGCGGTCTTTCTTGTTCTTAAGAAGCCTTTCGTAGATTCGAAGAAATTCAGGGTTTGCATCTTTTGCAATTGCGTCTCTTTTTGCTTTTAAATGAGAGCCTTCCTCATTGATAAGAACGATACTAGCTCTGATCTCTTTTTCGAGGTCTTTGCTGCTCTCTTCAGAGTTTTTAAGGCTGCTTTGAATCCTTTCCAAAAGCTCTTCTTCAGAGACCTTTTTATCAACAAGGTCAGAGAGCTTTTGTTCCATTGTGACTTTTTCTCGTTCCGCAGCCGTCGTTTCGAGCGTCAGGGCATTGAACTCATCGACTTTTTTGATGTTCGATTGTTGAGTTTCGAGCTTCTTAATACGAGTCGTAATCTCTTGAAGCTTTTGCTCTTGCTGCTGAATCGTGGTGCCGAGTTCTTTGATCTCCGTTTCCTTGTCAGAAAACTGTAGATAAAGTTCTTTACGAAGAGACTCAATTTGCTCAAGTTCTCTTTGACGTTCTTTTTTAAGACGCATTAAGCGGATCATTTTCATGTCCAGCTCTTGTATGTCGACAATGACCTTAAGGGCTTCTTGCATTTGGATTTCTCGTAAGTTGGATTAAATGTAAAGAGTTTCGCCAACATTATCCTCTTACAGCAATATACCTCAAGTAAAAAAATGTTTCACCCTGTTTTAAGGAGGGGAAACCGTAAATTCCCAGTCGACGAGATAATCGGTTTCTGCCATAGTGACTTTTTAAAAAAAAGACAAAAGAGGTGTGGATATGGCTCATCTTGAAAAATATTTTAATAAGGTTCCTGAGGCTAAACGCTCTAAAGCTACGATCGCTTATCTAGCCGCTTTAGACCATGTAGGGGAGCAAAATCCTTTAGTGGTCGAGAAGATCATCCAGGAGCTCAAAGATCAAAGATCTCATTTAAAACTCATCGCTTCTGAAAACTATTCTTCCTTAGCTGTTCAGCTTGCTATGGGCAATTTGCTAACAGATAAGTATGCAGAAGGGTTCCCGGGCCGTAGATTCTATGCCGGATGTGAAAATGTCGATGCCATCGAAGACTTGGCCGTGCAAGAGTTAAAGGCCCTTTTTGGATGTGAGCACGCTTATGTTCAGCCCCATTCGGGCGCCGATGCTAACCTAGTAGCGTACTGGTCTATTATCATTCAAAGAGTACAAGCGAAAGAGGTGGCTCTTTTAGAAAAGAAAACGGTTGATGAACTATCTCCTGAAGAATATGAGAAGGTTCGTAAAGTCTTAGTTAACCAAAAGATCATGGGGTTAGCTCTTGGCTCTGGTGGGCACTTGACCCACGGCTATCGCCATAACGTATCTGCTAAGATGATGCAATCGGTCACATATGATGTGGATAAAGCTACAGGACTTATTGATTACGCAGCGCTTGCTGCACAGGTGAAAAAAGAAAAGCCTTTGATCTTGGTTGCTGGATATTCGTCGTATTCAAGATTGATTAGCTTTGCAAAGATGAGAGAAATCGCAGACAGCGTAGGAGCGGTACTGCTCGTGGATATGGCTCACTTTGCAGGTCTAGTAGCTGGAAAGGCAATGGAAGGGGAGTTCAATCCTATTCCTTATGCTCACATTGTGACATCAACAACTCATAAAACATTAAGAGGCCCTCGCGGAGGGATTGTTCTTTGTACAAGCGAGTTCAAAGATACGGTGAACAAGGGATGTCCGATCATCTTAGGAGGGCCGCTTCCTCATGTCATCGCAGCAAAGGCTGTAGCATTTAAAGAAGCGCAAACAGCGGATTTTAGGAGCTATGCTAGACAAGTGATTTGTAATGCCAAACATTTGGCAGCTTCTTTAGTTACTAAGGGAGTTCAAGTTGTAACGGGCGGAACAGACAACCATTTACTTGTGTTCAATGTAGCTCAAAGTTTTGGTTTGACTGGTAGACAAGCTGAAATGGCGCTTACAAGAGCCTTTTTCACGGTGAACCGCAATGTCGTGCCTTTTGATAGCAACGGAGCTTGGCATGCATCAGGAATCCGAATAGGAACGCCAGCTTTGACCACTTTGGGAATGAAAGAAAAAGAGATGGAAGAGATTGCTGATTGTATTGTCACTCTTTTAAAAGCAACAAAACCGCTTTCTAGTGAAAAGGGAAGTGAAGTAGAAATAGATCCTAAAGTTCTTAAAAGCATTTTACAAAGAGGCGAGGATCTGTTAAAAAGGTTCCCTCTATACCCTGAACTGATTATTGATTAAAAATTACCTAAAACACGTAAAGGAGATCTCATGGAACACGAAGAAAAAGGGCCGGAGAAAAAAACAAAAGGCATTGAGGAGAAAATCGATGAGGTTCTTCTGCAGTCCCGTCGTATTTTTCTCTCTGATGGCGTCGACGGAGACACAGCTAAAGACATCATTCGTAAATTGTGGTATTTGGAGCTCACAAATCCTGGTAAGCCGATTTTGTTTGTGATCAATTCCCCAGGAGGATCTGTGGACTCAGGTCTTGCGATTTGGGATCAGATCAAAATGATTTCTTCCCCTGTTACAACGCTCGTTACAGGTTTAGCCGCTTCTATGGGCTCTATTTTGAGCTTGTGTGCAGCTCCTGGCAAACGATTTGCAACGCCTAATGCGCGCATCATGATCCACCAACCCTCTATTCATGGACTCATTCGAGGACAAGCAACAGATTTAGACATCCAAGCAAAAGAGATGTTAAAAACACGTAGAGCTCTTGTTCAAATGTATGTCGATGCAACAAAAAGAGACTATCAGTACATCGATAAAGCGATCGATCGCGATACATGGATGAGCGCTCACGAAGCTCGTGATTTTGGGCTTCTTGATAAGATCGTTTCTAACTTCAAGGAGATTTCATAATTCTTTGAAACTCTCTTTTTTTAAATATCAGGGAAGCGGCAACGATTTTATTCTCATCGATGACAGATCTTGTTTTTTCCCGGCTGAAGATGAAAAAATGATCCGTTTCCTCTGCTCCCGAAATTTCGGGATAGGAGCTGACGGATTAATTCTTTTGCAAGCATCAACACTTGCAGACTTTCGCATGAGGATTTTCAACTCCGATGGACTTGAAGCTGATTTTTGTGGCAATGGTCTACGCTGTCTTGTTTTATATTTAAAAGATTTGGGATTCCAGGAAGACACCTTTCGTATTGAAACGCAGCAATCAATTGCTGCGTGCTTTATCCAAGGAAATAAAATCACAGCTCAGCTTCCTCATCCCAAAGTTCTTCATTGGGGCATTACAGTTGAGGATCATGAGGCTTATGTTGTAAATACTGGGGTTCCTCACGCAGTTCTTTTCGTTGAAGATTTAGAAGAGGTTCCTGTAGCTTCCATTGCTCCCACCATCAGATTTCATCCTCACTTTGGGCCTGAGGGTGTGAATGTCAACTTTGTTAAGGTAGGTGCTGATGGCACTCTTCGGATGAGAACTTATGAGCGCGGCATCGAAGGGGAAACTCTTGCTTGCGGCAGCGGAGCTGCAGCTGCAGCTTTAGTAGTCTCGCAAAAAGAAAATCTCTCTCTTCCAATTCGCGTTATGACAAAATCAGGGGATACGTTAGAGTTTTCTATAAAAGAGCTTCCTGAAGGGAAAAAGATTGAAATGCAGGGAAGTGCCTGCTTTGTTTTTGAAGGACGCATAGAGATTTAACAATGGATAATACTATGAAAAAATTAGCGATGATGACGCTCGCCTTAATGACCTCTTGTGTATGTGCTTTTAGTGACGAGACACCTGAAACTTTAAGAGTGATCAATGTTTGCAATATAACATTTGAAGATGATTTCAATGGGTTTATGATGGGGCAGTATCCAGATGTTGCCATTGAGTTTTCATCTCAAACGATTTTGCCTCTTAGCTTTTTTCTAAAAGGTGATTTGCTGAGTTTAGTAGGAGACAACAAGAATGTCGGCATGCTCCAAGTTCAGCAGACATTTTATGCAAGAGCAGTAGCCCTAAAAGAAGATGATGAAGAAGAAGTAGAATTCATGCTCAGCACCGACTTAGTCGACTGGAAAGAATTTTCAGACTTCGTAACAGGTTATCTAACAGTTAATCTAAATGTTGAAAATGGCCAGCCTTCGATTGTTTTTGGCGGAGAAGTCAATAAAGACCAGTCTCTTTAAAAAATAAGGCCCAAGTCTTTGAAGACTTGGGCCTTATTTTTAGAATGTAACATCAAGTGGAGGGTAATTTTCCCAGCCGGCTAAGTCAAAATGCCACCACTCAGTAGCAAGTCCAACAAACCCATGTTTTTCCATAATTGTTTCTAACAACTTTCGGTTCTTAATAGCCTCTTCAGAAGCTTCCATATAATTGCGATGAGCCTTTTCACTAAAGTCATCAAAAGCGGACGGCATCACTAATTCTTCGCCATCTTTGGTAATGAGTGTTAAATCAATAGCTGTACCTCTTGTATGTCTGCCTCCCTTTGTAGGATTGCTTACATATCTTTCATCAGGGACTAGCTCCCAAAATTTCCACTGCGCAGCCATCGGTCGAAATCCATCCCAAACCTTTAATCCAAGTCCCATGGGCTCAAGCTCGGCTTGTACATCTTTCAAATACAAAGCGGCGTCTTTGATAAGCAAGCAACAAGGGAATGTATACACGACTTGCTGTGTAAAATTATCAGGGGTAGCGTACTTAAGATCTATTTGGACTTGAGGGATGAAGGCTTGGAGATCGACGAGCTCTGTAGTAGAGAATTCGCTACTTTGTAATCGGATAGAAAGAAGAGGGATGCCTAGGGTCAAAAAAAGAAGTTTTTTCATATTAAATCCTGGGGTTGAAAAACACGTAAGCAATGTATTCGTTAGGGGGGTTTTGTACCCAAGGATTTTTCATGAAAAAGAAAAAACCGAATAGTCCGTTAGAACTATTCGGTTTGATTGTGCCCAAGATAAGACTCGAACTTACACACCTCGCGGCACCAGAACCTAAATCTGGCGTGTCTACCAATTTCACCACTTGGGCAGCGGTATGGGTGACATTATGCTAGATTGCTCAGTTGTTTGCAAGCTCGTAAACGGGATGTGCAAAATATCCTGTTTTTTTAAGAGAATAGACGAGCTGAGCCACTGGGTCCCACTCGGTCTGTTTATCTATGTGTAAAAGGATTTTTGTCTTTGTTTTATCAGCAGAGAGGAGTCCTAGGTCTTGCTGCTTAGAAAGCTCTTGCAAGATGGCAGGAACCCCGTCCATGGAGTACTCATTAAACTCTGTAATCCACTTGTACTGCCCTGTTTTTCCTATGCAAAGGTTGATGACGTGGACATCCTTTTGATGGGAAGAAGAGGGGACGGATTCCTTGATTTTGGCAAGGTCGAGCTCTGCATCAAAAAGAGCCGTTCTTGTGAACGCAAGCGTTGCAAAAAGAGCGATCACAAGAAAGAGGAAGTCAACCATGGGGGTCAGGTTAAAAAATCCTTTTGTCTTGAGCTCTTCGTCGGGGATTAGATCCATGATTTCACCTATCCTTAATTGTTTTCGTCGAGAACGCGAACTAAGGCGGTCGCTTCATTTTCAACGCGAGCTAAAGACTGCACTAGGCGGAATTTAACGATGGAATGAAGGAGCATCGCAAGGATGGCAACGCCAATTCCTGCAACTGTTGTGCCAACAGCTATGCCGAACCCGTCAAATAAATTAGCCACACTTTCAAAGGAACGATTTAGGTCGTAAAAAGCGTAAAACATGCCAAGAACAGTTCCGAGAAGCCCTAACATTGGAGCTACGACTGCAATGTCTTGAAGAAGGCTGAGTCTTTGCCAAGAGGAGACTGTGGCTCTTTTGCCTTCTGCTTTCATGTTTTCGACCATGGTTTGAAATCCATGCTTTTGGCAAGAGACGCCAGAGGCGATCACTTGAGTAAGTAAGCTTTGTTTGTCTTTGCAAAGGGCTAAAACTTCCTTGAATTGACGCTCTTGTAATTTCGTTTGAAGCTCTTCTTTAACCGGCTGAGAGAGATTTCCTTGATATTTTAGACGGGACATCGAGTAGAGCCAAATAGCGATAGCAGTCAAAGAAAGGCTTAAAAGAAGAGTGTAGATGAGGGGAGATGCTGCAAACACTTGGAATAGGTTGATTTCGATACCGCTTTTTGTGGGCGCTACTGTGAGTTCGTCATCCATAACTGCAGAATCATCAGAGAAAGGATCTGCCATGGTCTGGATATCTACGGCTACTGAAGGCTCTTCTGCTGCATTGTTCACAAGGCTCATCGGAGAGGGCTCTTCCAAGGAGGAAAAAAGGGGAGCATTAGGGTCTTCTGCACTTACTTCGATTTTGGTTGAAAGCTCAGGAGCTTCGATGCTTGCTTGGATGATTTCCATGTCTGGTTCAGAATTTAAGATTTCTTTTTCTAAAGAAGAAATGTCGTCCTCTAGTTCTGATTCTAGAGTTGAGAGTTCCTCTTCTAAAGAAGAAAGCTCCATCGATTCGATCTCGACTGGCTCTACTTGAGACATGTCTTCAGAATAGAGGCCGGCGCTTGTGATTAAAGAAAACAACGTAAGGGAAAATAGAGTACGCTTCATGAAAATCGCTCCCAAATAAAAAGTTACCTTGAGGTTGCAAGAAGTTAAAATAAACACCTTGCTACCTATAAAAAAATTTATGAAATAATTTGTTTTTCAGAGTAGCAAGATGACCTAACTTTGGCAAGAGTTAACAGACTAGAAAATGAAATCTCCTAGAAGAGAAAGGGAAAAT
Source organism: uncultured Chlamydiae bacterium (assembly GCA_903824495.1). Classification (GTDB taxonomy): domain Bacteria; phylum Chlamydiota; class Chlamydiia; order Chlamydiales; family Rhabdochlamydiaceae; genus CAIJXB01. The sequence goes on along the minus strand of CAIJXB010000015.1, from coordinate 6,040 downwards.
GGGTTAAGCTTGTCTCCTTATGAGACCGTATAATTTAAAATTCCCATTCCGGTGGGAATCTCGAGAGCCTCTTTTATTAGATAGAGTTCTGTATGTCCCTCAGTGCTATGATCGTCATGGTCTTTGGCCTAAGGAAGAACTCAAAGAATTTCTTTCATCGTTTAAATCTATAGCTGTTGAGTATTGCTCAGGCAATGGTCTTTGGGTAGCTGAAAAGGCGCAAGAATGCCCTTCAAAGCTATGGATTGCTGTGGAAAAAAGATTTGATCGAGTTCAAAGAATTTGGGCTAAAAAGCATAATTTGTCTCTTCAAAATCTTTTAGTCGTATGTGGAGAGGCTGAGGCTTTTACTAAATATTATTTAGAGCCAGATCTTGTGGATCAAATTTTTATTAACTTCCCAGACCCATGGCCTAAAGCGCGACATGCAAAAAAAAGAATTGTACAAGACTCTTTTGTTAGGGAAATGGCTCGCATTTCCAAACTAGGAGCCGAAACTGTCTTAGTGACGGATGATGAGCCTTACAGCTCTCAGATGTCTTTTGAGATGATGAAAGGGGGGCTTTGGTCCTCTTTGATTCCTGAGCCTTTTTATAAGACTGATTGGCCCGAATATGGAACCTCTTTCTTTGAATCTCTTTGGAAGACCCAAGGCAAAGAAATAAGATATATGAAATTTAAAAAAATACAAGAAAATGGAATGAAGTCATGAGTGGCAAGGAAATTACATTCGACCCGAATTACTTATACGTAGACCAAGAAAAATTTTTTCCAATTCTTAAAGAGATGGAAGATGCCCGAGATTCTTTAGACTCAGTCAATGGTGTCTTGATCTATGTAAATTGCGCGCAAGATTCTGATTTTGGGTGGGAAGATGCTATTTTATTAGCCGAAAAAGCTGTAGAGCTTGGCAAGTGGATTTTATGGGAGCTTGACTTTGGTCTTCATGAAAAACGAATCTTCTTAGGTGATACGGCTGCTTTTTTCGCCAATGAAATTGCTATGAATGAATTTGTCAAAACTTTATGGAAGCCGTTTCAAGAGCAAACGATCGGGGCTTGCCTCTTTCGAGGCAGCGTGGAATTTGCAAAGTATTTTGTTTGGACAGAGCAGCATGAAGAGTTGTATTTAGAAAAAAGTAAAGAAAGCGCTTTTTTAAGTTCAGATCCAGATCTAGAAGAGCTAGGCAGAAAATTATTTGCTGCAGATGTTTTTTCTGACTATCTCCATCGCCTTTCTTCATTCCTTCCAGAAAACTTGATCCCTTTTTGTTTATTTGATGTGTCCTCCATTGAAAGTGATGCAGCTTTGTCGCTGCTTCTTTCAAGAGAGCGTTTTCAACATTTACTTTTAGCTTTAAAACATTCCAAGCTTCCTTTGGGATGCTTGAACTGGGAAGAGGGGAAGTGTTTTGGGGGCTGGATTGGACGTGGAGCTCCTTATTTTGCGGCTGTGCATGATGTCACCCTTGGAGTTTGTGTCCCCTTAGAAGAAAAAATGACAAAAGATCTTTTGAAGCAGTTGGATGATGTTTTTACAGAGCTAGATCGGCTTCAAGTGCCTTACCGTGTGATTTCAGAGCTTTATTTGAATGAAAGCTGGGATGGGATTGATGAGCTTATCGTTTTTGAGTCAGCTGTCAGCACGCAAGGGCATCGTAAATTAAAAGGTTTTTTAGCAGCGGGTGGAAAAGTAATCCATGCAAATGGACCGCTTGGTTTAGAGTCACAAATCAGTATAGCTGAGTTTTCTAGCTAATAGTTTAATTTAAATTTCTTTTCTTGATGTCGTCTGATCTATGAGGATGATGTCTTGAAGGGAAAAGAATCGGAGTAGAGGGATTTGAACCCCCGACCCACTGCTCCCAAAGCAGTTGCGCTAGCCAAACTGCGCTATACTCCGACTGTGAATGGGCAAGATCATAAGGAAACTCCCTTTTTTTTAGCAACTTAAATTTAAGAGGTTTTGATTTTTTGTTGCTAAGGGCCTCTAAGGACGTTTTTTCTAAGAAAGATCTTTGCCAACAAATCCTTAATCTGACATCTTTAAGTTTTTAAAAAGTGACTAAGTATTGGAATTTATGACTTCATTTAACCATTTAAAATCTGTCATCCGTCTTAATGAGCTCGCAGAAGAGCCTTACGATCTAACGGACGAAGATAATCTTCAACCTAAACGCATTGAATCAATGGTCAGCGAGGCATTAGGCTTAAAGCTGCTCTATGGAACTGAGAGAGTTTCAGAGATCACTCTTCAAGCTCTTTCTGATTTAGCCGAAGAGACGAAAGTCTTAGAGAAGATGAAATCGATGCAATCAGGTGAAGTGATGAACTGCATTGAAGGTTATGAAAGTGAAAATCGCCAAGTGCTTCATACAGCTATGAGAGATTTTTTTGAGCAAGCAAATGAAGCGCCTAAAGCTAAAGAAGCAAGTCAGCTAGCATATCAAGAGCTTGAAAAGCTCATGGAGTTTTTAAGAAACCTAGAGCATAACGATCAATTCACAGACATGGTGCAGGTAGGCATCGGAGGCTCTGACTTAGGTCCAAGAGCAATCTACTATGCTCTCAAAGCGTATGAAAAACCTCATAGACGCGCTCACTTCTTTTCTAATGTTGATCCGGATGATGGCGTTTCTTTAATGAAGGAACTAGACTTAAGTAAAACCCTCTTTGTGATCGTATCAAAATCAGGATCCACTTTAGAGACAAAAACAAACGAAGAGCTCGTTCGCCATTACTTAAAAAAAGCAAACCTCGATCCTAAAAATCATCTCATTGCGGTAACTGGAAAGGGAAGTCCTATGGACGACCCCTCTCGCTATCTCGCTTCCTTTTACATATGGGATTATATTGGTGGACGCTATTCAGTCACTTCGATGGTTGGATGTGTCATTCTTGCTTTTTCATTAGGAATGGATAGAGTTTTGAGCTTTCTGCGTGGCGCAAGCGCTATGGACAAGCTTGCCTTAAAACCAAACATCAAACAAAACTTGCCCCTCATGTCAGCGCTTCTTAGTGTATGGAACCGCAATTTCTTAGGTTTTTCAACCTCTGCGATCATTCCCTATTCTCAAGCTCTCTTTAGATTCCCTGCACATCTTCAGCAGCTCAATATGGAATCCAATGGAAAGAGAATTGATAAAAGAGGACACGAAATAGAATTTGATTCAGGTCCTATTATTTGGGGAGAGCCAGGAACGAATGGTCAACACTCATTCTTTCAATTGATCCATCAAGGAACATCGGTTGTTCCTGTTGAGTTTTTAGGTTTTTCTCAAAACCAATACAAAGAAGACATTTTGTTCCAAGGCACATACTGCCAAGAAAAGCTTCTTTCGAATCTCTTTGCGCAATCTCTAGCGCTCGCCACCGGACAAAAAAATAGCAATCCTAACAAGGTATTCCCTGGCAATAGACCTAGCCGCATTCTTCTTGCTACAAAGCTCGATCCCTACACACTAGGACTCATTCTTTCTTACTATGAAAATAGTGTCGCGTTCCAAGGTTTTTTATGGAACATCAATTCCTTCGACCAAGAAGGCGTTCAGCTCGGTAAAGTCTTAGCTTCTCAGTTCATCGATCTCTTCGCTCAAAAAAGAGGAAAGAAAGATGGTAAGGCATTTCCTTTAGGGCAGGCGTATTTGAAGCATGTCAATATGGAAGAGGGGCTTTAGTCATAAATTTCTAGTCTTACCATGTTCTGCGTAGGACTTTTTCTATTGATTTCTCTTTGTTTAACTGTTGTTTGAAAAGAGCAACTTCTTTACTTTTTTGGAGTATTTTTCATGTCTTTACCTATTCTTCCGAGGTCTTCACCTGAACCGGGGATCTTAGAATGCTTTTCTCAAAAGCTAGATGAGCTTCCTGAAGACAAAGCTCTGATCATTCTGAAAAGTGTTCTAGATGAAAATCCGCAGTCTCAATTAGCAGGTGATTTAAAGGGTAAAGTGACAGAGCTCAACGGAATGCTTGCAAGACCTGCAAAACTTTCTAAGATCAATACGCTAGCCCTTCAATCTTTAAGAAGAGAGATGAAGAAGATTGTAGAAAGTAAGATATCATCCCTCACTGCAAAGCAACTTTGTAGGGAGATCTTAACAGAAATCCCTCCTCATCGCATATCTTCTTTCGTCGATACAGTAGAGGGGTTTTATCATCAGGCTCTATTAGAAGGAAAAGCTCCCCAAGAGGCTTTGATCTTTGCGCTAAGTAAGGGGTTGCTAAGGTCTATGATTACACTCCCGAATTCTGATGAGATTGAGGCTAATAAAGAATTACAAGCTAGAATCGAAGAGGATCCGGAACTTAAGGGCTATATATGTCCCCTTACACTTAATCTTGTAGGATCGGATGCCGTATACTTAAAACAAAGGGTAGATGAAACTGGGAATCCTAGAGAGCGTTACCATGAAAAAGCAATAAGGGATTGGATTCAAACGAATCAGATAGATCCGATAATTAGAGAACCAAGAACGCTTGCTGACATAAAGCCTGACCTTAAAGGAAGAGAGTTTGTAGAGAAGAAACTTTGTGCATTGCTCTATCCTGAATTAATTCCCGAGCAAGCCGAGGGAAGCGCATCCATAGAAGCCTTGCATAGCAAGGCTCTTTTACTAGCTCTTGCAGCCTCGTATCCTGTAATACAAGAGAAGCCTGAAGAATCAGAAAAGATAATCAAGCGCTTTGCTAATATTGTGGAAGGAATGAACTGGAAAGTAGAAGAAGTAGCTCCTCCATGTTTTCCCGTGATAAAAGAATTCTTAAGACAAACTGAAGCAAGGCTAACTGATGAAAACTTGGAAGAGGTCAAAGCTGAACTCATAGGCAAACTTGAGATGTTTGTTGCGTTTTTTTATGAGATAGAATCTTTTCAGTTATCCAGCAGGTCACAAGATAAAGCATTTAAAATGGTGGGAGAAGCAATAGGAAATGGAGCTTCCTTAGAGAAAGTTATGGGATTATTTCATGAGTACGTAAATTCCATAACAGAAGAAGATGCGATAAGAGAAACCTTCCCCGGATGTCTGATTGGAAAAACTGAGTGGGATACTCATCTAGGAGCTGTAGAAAAAGTGCCCTTACCGCCAGGGATGCTCGACACCTTGAATCAAGATTGTCCGATCATTCCAGGTAAGAAAGTAGGGGAGACGCATACGCTTGTGCTCATTCCATCTACCGTAAATGGGCAGCCCCTTACAGAGAATAGTTTGGGGGCTCTTGTTAAATCTAAGGGACATTTCTCGGATACTGAAGCAGGTTACGAATACATGTGTTCTGATGTTGCTGCTCAACATGGGGATACACGGAAAGGTCCCTCACATTGGGCATTAATGACAAAAGATGTACTTCCTGGGAGTAGAAGTAAGAGGTATGCAGAGCAGCAAGCGATGGTTGCTACTCTAGCAAGAACTTCGAGATCCTCTTATGAAGTTCCTGGAGTCTTGGATGCAACAGCTTGTATTTTCATGAACTATTTAGCCTCTCCACAAGATGAGAGACTATTCTTATTTGGTAGGAATCCATGGACTTTTACGCGGTGTCAGGAGCAGGTTCAGGGCCATCCTTTAGTTGTTGGGGGCTTCGCCCCGGCCGGCCTCAAAGTCTACAGCAACATCTGTAACTACGAATTAGACGGCGTTGCGGCCCTGCGGAAGTTCTGGCTATAGGTACTTGGTCACTTGGGCTTTTTTTTGTTGATTTCTGCTTATTTAACTGTTAATTGAAAGATTAACGGCTTTATTTTTTTATTTGGTTTTTTTATGTCCTCATCTATTCCGTCAAGATTTTCACCTGAATCTGAAGTCTTAAAGCTATTTTCTCAAAAGTTAAATGAGCTACCAGGAGATACGGTCAAAGTTGTGAGTATCATGGAAAATATCCTAAATGGAAGAGAGTCGCCCGAGCTTGAAGGCAATTTAGCGGCGAAGGTGACAGAACTTCAAGGAATGTTTGCAAGACCTGCAGAACTTTCTAAGGAAATCAATGCGCTTGCCCTTAAATCTTTAAGAGGAAAGATGAAGAGGATGATAGAAAGTAAG
>CAIJXB010000014.1 GCA_903824495.1 uncultured Chlamydiae bacterium | reverse complement strand
GCATCCCCTAGCTTATATAAAGCAGAAAGGGAAGCGAGCTGGACATTGGAGGAACTTGATTTGCTCAGATTTTTCAACTTAGGGATGGATTTAGAATCTTTTAACGCGCCCATGGCAAATGCGCAGGCCTCTTGTTCAGCATTATTTAGATGTGTAGATCTGCAACGAATCGCGGGCAGAAGATCATCTCTGCCAAATCTTGCTGCATTTAAGATGGCTTCTACTCTTGTCATGTGAAAGGAGTCATCCATCATTTGCTTTAAAAGAATGATGGCATCAGGAGTGCCGATGAGAGCAAAAAATTGAGCGAAGAAAAAACGCATTTGAGGAGGGACGCGGTACATGAGTGATTCAATTTGTCCCGTTGCTGAGCTTGCCTTTCTTAAGGCTAATTGATAGGCCGCTTCCATTCGTGCAAAAAAGTAATCAGAAGACATCGCTTTTGTAAATAATGCCTCGCAGCGATCATCTTGAAGATGTCCTAAAAATTGAATCGCAGCCATTTGTGTTTCGGGATGAGAACTTGTAATTCCTGCTTCTAGAATATCAATGGATGCGGAAATCCCTGCGATGCTAGAGCCGAAGATACTAGTGAGTTGTTTACTTGGGTCGGAACTTTGTGCCCCTATCCTGAGAAGAGTTAAAGCCATTTCCTGTAGAAGCTCAAAATCATGAGCTCCTGAGATCAATTTATAGTTGTTATAGGTGATAATTGCTTTTTCAACTTCTTGGGATTGAATCAGGTAAAGAACGTGTGATTTGTTTATCTTCGTTTCACCTTCCAAGACGGCCACTTCTTGTTTTTCAGAAACAACACCTTCTGAGAAGAGAGGGTAGTGATACAAAACGATAGAAACGATCCCCCATTGGCGGAGGAACTGAAAAATGTTGCGTCTTAGGGAGCGTAAGAAAATAACTGTTACAACTCCCGAGGGGAAAATCGAGTCATCTGTTGACGATTTTTCCTTGCAGAGGTGCACGGGAACGTCTGCTGCGAAAAAACCCTCAAAACCTGAACTGTTTTCCTTCTCGATAACGGTCAAAGTTATTTCCTTACAATCCTTCAACAAAATAAAATTTCCTATTTATAAGTGGTGCCACAGGTCGATCCCAAAGGAAGATAATAGCTGTCCGAGTAGATTTATTGGAAGGCCCATTACATTGTAGTAGCACCCCTCAATTTTGCAAACGAGAAGGCTGCCCTGGCCTTGGATTGCATAAGCTCCAGCTTTATCTAAAGAGTGGTTGTGATGATGGTATAATAAAATTTGTTCGTCGGAAAGAGGGTTGAGTAAAATTTTTGTTTCTTCGCTTTGTGTTTTTACTTTTTCGTTTGAATAGATTGTGATGCCTGTAAAAACTTGGTGCCAATGGCCTGATAATCTTTTTAGCATAGAAAAGGCCTGCTGTTCATTTTCTGGCTTATTGAAGATTTCTCCCTCAAAGAAAACAACGGTGTCTGCTGTGATAATGAGATCATGGGGAAACCTCTGATGGAGTGTCTGCGCTTTTTTTAAAGAAAGGGTGTTGGCATAGGCAGCAGGATC
>CAIJXB010000013.1 GCA_903824495.1 uncultured Chlamydiae bacterium | reverse complement strand
AGGCTGTGTTCACCTTCTTCAGAAAATATGCGGTCAGTGCCGACAGAAACTTCGCTCCTTGACCCTTTGCAAATCAGTGGGTGGCAAGGGAGCGAGCTTCCTTGCCCGGCTTGAAAGGGCGGAGCCCTTTCGGGGCCCAGATGACCGATAAGGTGAACATGGCCTCTACAGACACAAATTCGAAAATTGTAACAGCTTAGAGGTTCATGGGAAGAATTGGGGGTCTATAGGGTTTTCGTCTAACAACCAAGATATCAACATGTTATAAAGGTTATTTTTATATCTGTTTTGATGCTTTTTACATCGCCTCCAGGAGTACGTCTGAAAGGGGTAGGACATCCGAAATAAGGGGGGGGCAGTTCACTCGCAATGGGTCCATTAACCTGTCTTCATCTGTGCGTCCAATAAGGATCTTTTCTCGGTGAATGAGAAGAGGCGTTTTTGTTTACAAAGGCGGGATACTGCGCTCCCTCTGAGGAAGAGTAGTCATAGCGGTGAAGCAACAGTCATGCTGCTGCTCTCTTATTGCCATGCTGAATCTGACGGTTCACAAGAATTCACAAAATCTAACCCTCTTGATCACCACTTCCAGCACCGCTCTGCAACGACAATTAGGTGGGTGCGCACTTGCGAGAGCAAGTAGCGGAGCGAGCCATATGCTCGCGGAAAGAAACAAGATTTTTGCTGACCTCTAAATTACAGCGATCTTTTTTTCATGGAGATCTAGAAGCAGGAGTTTGAAGTATTCAAGGTCTCTATAGCCATATGCATTTCTTTTTAGCACCTTGATTTTGTTGTTGGTGCCCTCAATCTTGCCGTTGCTTATAGGATGGTCAAAATAGTTTAGAAGTCCTTCATAATGAGCTAAAAAAGTGTTTGCAACCTGGATCATAGATTTAATTTTCGATTGCATTGCAGCAGCAATCCAACATATCAAAAATCGAGCACCCTCTTTCAGAGATCCCTTGTCCCAGAATTCGCGGAATTGCTCTTTCAAGATATGAGCTTTTGAAAGAATTACGTTGATTTCAAACAACTTATTAAGACGACCCTGTTCCTTATCATTTAGGTTTTCAAAATTCTTAAGGAACAAAAAGCGATCGCCCTTTCCTATGCGCATACCTGCCACTTCGTATTTTTCCCGTTCCTGCTTTCTTACTGTATCGAGGGCTTCGTTGAGGATCTTTACTACATGAAAACGATCGAAAACAATGGCTACATGAGGAAGGTGTTCTTTTACAGCAGCGATGTAACTCGTGCTCATGTCCATAGCAATAGCTTTAAGTTTGTGAGCCTTTTTTTTAAGCGTCTCAAGAAACGGCCTAATGTCTTCGACGCGTCGTCCTACAACAGCATGAATAATCCGTCCTGTCTTAAGGTCTAAAAAAACGGTCATGTAGGTATGGCCTTTTCTGATGCTGAATTCATCCATGCTTATATAAATCAGGTCTTTGTACCTGAGCTGTTTATATTTCTCAGAGAGGTAGTTTTGGTGCAGGTGTTTAACCGTCTTCCATTGCAGACCTAGAAATCCCGATACGGACTGCAAGGTTGAGATCTTAATCAACGAAAGGATGTAGGTTACAAATGTTTTGGTCATTGGAAGTTTGCCAACGGCAAAGGGCAAATTTACCCAGCGGGATGCGCCACAATCCT
>CAIJXB010000012.1 GCA_903824495.1 uncultured Chlamydiae bacterium | reverse complement strand
CGCCGAAATGAAGATTCAAAACTCCAATTTTTCGGTCGAGAAACCAAAAAACTCTTCACATGGTGATTTTTCCTCAAATATCGCCTTAGTTATGTTTCGGGGTCCTGTCGGCAGTTTCCCTCCCGCCAGTGCTCCTTTGCGACTCACCAAGATGCGCGCTGTCGGGAGCCCTTCCTCTGCCACCACCCCTCATTTTCAGAATCCCTTAGAGTTGGCTCAGCAAATTGTCGAAAAACTAAAGGTTCAAAACTTGGACATTTTTGACAAAATTGAAGCGGTGACGCCGGGATTCATCAACTTTTACCTCTCCAAAAAATATCTTCAAGAACAAGTGCAAAACATTATTGAAAAAGGCGACGAATACGGTTCATCGAATTTGGGAAAAGGTAAAAAGGCGAGCGTCGAGTTTGTTTCGGCTAATCCGACTGGTCCTTTGCATATCGGCAACGCCCGCGGCGGACCGTTGGGAGATACGCTGGCCAATGTTTTAACAAAAGCTGGTTATAAAGTCACCAGAGAATACTTGCATAATGACGTTGGCGGGCAAGTTGACCGTTTGGGTGAGGCACTTTATTTTACGATTCATCCGGACCGAAAAGCGGCGGATTTTGAAGTGCAATATCAGGGTGAATATATCAAGGAGTTAGCTCAATTAGCTAAGGAGCAGTTGGAAGAAGGCCAGGACGATTTATCGCAAGAGCAGTTTATTGAAAAGGCCGGACAAATCGCCGTCAAGTTGATGCTGACGGAAATCCTTAAGGATTGTGAAGCGATGGGTATTAAGTTTGACAAAGTGCGCAAGGAATCGGATCTGCGCCAAGAAGTGCCGCAGATTTTGGTAAAAATTAAAAAAGCGCTTAAAGAAAAAGACGGAGCGCAGTGGTTTGCGCCGGCCGACGAGTTTCTTAAAGACAGGGAGACAGTGGTTAAAAAATCCGATGGGCAGTTTACTTATTTTGCTTCGGATATTGTTTATCACAACGAAAAAATGGCAGCAAATGATTTAGTCATTGATGTTTTAGGCGCAAATCACAGTGGTCATGTGCCGAGGCTTAAAGCGGTCGTCAAGGCGTTAGGATTCAATCCAGACAATTTACAAGTGACATTGTATCAGTGGGTGCGATTAAAAAGGGGAGAAGAAGTGGTAAAAATGAGTAAGCGCGCCGGCAATTTTGTCACCGCCAAAGAAGTTTTGGATGAAGTCGGTAAGGATGCATTCCGGTTTTTCTTATTAACACCACGAAGTCAGACGCATATGGATTTTGATTTGGAGCTGGCCAAGAAAAAAGCTTCGGATAACCCGGTTTTTTATGTACAATATGCATATTCCAGGATTTGTAGTATTTTCAAAAAAAGTCAGCGGTTAGAAGTTAGTAGTCAGCGGTCAGTTGATTTATCGCTACTTAAAACCACAGAAGAAATAGAGCTAATCCGGCATTTGCTCAAGTTGCCATATCTGGTTGAAGAAGCGGTGAATTCTTTGGAAGTGAATGCGTTAACCACTTACTCTTTGGAAATTGCCAATTTATTTCACAAGTTTTACGAAACGCAAAAAGTTATTTCTTCCGATGAAAAACTCACCCACTCCAGGCTGGCGTTACTCAAAGCCACGCAGATTACGTTCAAAAACACTCTCTCGCTTCTCGGCGTTTCTGCTCCGGAACATATGTAGAAATAAGGCTTGACTTCTAATAAGAAAGTTATAGAATCAATTATATTATGTCAGAACAAATTGGACACGAAGACCCATCGTTTACTCCAGAACCCGCAAGGCAACCGACAGATCCGTGGAGAACTTTATCAGAACAACCAGGATTTGCAGAATCAATGCGAAGAGGATTAGATCAACAAAGACGAGAAGTGCCGGGAACGCCAGCAGGCGAGCGATGGAAAGCTTGGGTTAAAGCTCATCCGGGAGAATTTTCAGCTAGCGTTCCTCAAGTTGAAGCTGAATAGTTAGAAGCCTTCTAAAACCTAACGAAACTTGCTATAATGGTGTCGATGAAATATACGCGTAAAGTCCTCAAGAATGGTTTAAGAGTGATTACGATTCCCATGCCTTCATTTGAAAGTGCCACTGCCATGGTAATGGTTGGAGCCGGCAGCCGCTACGAAAACAGGCAAAACAACGGCATT
>CAIJXB010000011.1 GCA_903824495.1 uncultured Chlamydiae bacterium | reverse complement strand
GTGCAATAATAAGAAAACATTATATTGTTGGCGTTTTCTCCAACTTGCACACTTTCATATACAAGAGAAGCATTATTCCCCCAACCAGAATAATCGTAACAATCTTTTGCAGTCTTAACGCTAATAATTTGAGTCCATTTACAGTTTTCAGTACCAGTACAAATATAAGCTTCTTTAGAATTTTTAGATTCGTAAACATATTCACCTGTTACATTTAAATTTAAAGAGTTTCCAGAATAAACTCGATATGGTTTGGAAAACCAAAATTCTTGTGCCTTTGAATAAAGTTCGCGCAATTTAGCAAAAGATTCAAGATTAAATTCTTTCACTTTTTGTGCATATTCTTCTTTGTCATATTTCACATTGAAAATACAATATGATTCTCCACGTAAATTTGCACAACCGATACAATTTGTACAGTTATAACAATTTCGAGAAAACCACACATCTACACAAGCGTCACACTCCATAGAAAAAAAAGTTTGATAACATTTTGTTACACCGATCGATTCATAACAAAGTTCTGAATCTTTCGCTCGCAAACAATCTGCTGTATATTTTACTTTATTAAGAATTGAGGAATAATAAACACTTTCGCAATAATCTGCCCAGAAAATCTGATAACAGTCTTTACACCAAGCAAGCGCATTAGAATAATCGGAATTTTTTAGACTAGTATACAAACTCTCAAGAGCAACATATGGGGTTTTTTCTCCCAACTCTTTTACTTGTTCCAAGAATGGCCGAGAAGGATCATAATCCATGGCATATTCAGTACCATCCCAAGAATCACCCCACCAACATTTCGGGCAATAAACCTTAATCTTATCTTCCGGTGGATACATAGACATCGTTCTTTCTTTACATAAATCGCAATTGCGCCAATAAAGATTCCAACTATTTGGAAAAGCCCATCTACGAATAAGCCGACACTCCGGACACCATGTCGGTACTGGTACTTTCATTTTTTTGTAAAAATTAAAATCCTCTGACTCAACGACAAAGTCTTTTTTGCAATTTTGACAAGATTTATTTTCAGCTTCCATAAACCTATTTTATCATCTTTTTAAATTCTAAAGGTAAGAATGATTCTATTTTAATCATCTTCCCTTTTGGATCTCCTTGCCTACCAGCAGGCAGGTTAAACTCTATTGATTTCGCATGAAGCGCCATGCGAGAAATTCCTACAGGACAAGAGTTGTCCGGATTATAAAGCGAATCACAAACAACTGGATGATTTAAGTATTTCATATGCACACGAATCTGGTGCGTCCTTCCAGTTTTAGGTTTTATTTCAAGAAAAGAAAATTTTGTTGGCGCAGTCTTGTGAAATTTTTTATCTTCGACAGACAAAGCGTTAAATCTTTTTAAAACTTTATACTCTGTTATTGCTTCTCGCATTTCCCCTCTCGCACCACGACCAGCAAGATATCTACGAAAATCTTTAGGGCTTCGTCCAATCGGCTTGTTTATAATTCCACGATCATTTTTAACCCAACCATTAACAATGGCTACATAAGTTTTTTTTATGGTTCTATTTTGAAATTGATCTTTTAAAAACTGATGCGTTTTTTGATTTTTTGCCAAAATCAAAACACCAGAAGTTCCACGATCCAATCTATGCACAACACCTGGACGAATTATCTCCCCTATTGATTCACCAACATTTTTCATTTTTGGATAATTCTTTAAAACCCAATCAGTAATGGTTTTTTCTTTGGTTTTTCCATCAGGATGCACCGAAACACCGGAAGGTTTATCTATAACCAAAACATTTGAATCTTCATATAAAATTTTTATTTTCACAATAGCCCCATTGTAGCAATTTACAATCTCTTTTCAAAACACAAAATATTTGAACTAAATTCACTATACCAAACTAGAAATATGTTAATATAAAAAGACTTGAATTAATTATTATAAATAAATAACAAAATTTGATTTTATCCTTTTCTTAATGTAATCTCAAAAAAGATTAGTATGAAATTCGAAAAAACAAGGGAGATATGACGACTCAAAGAAGAAGTATCACAACGCAATTCTTAATTGAACGAAATCGCCAAAAGAGCGATGAGTTCATCAAGCCTGGAAACAGGCTACAGAGACAGGAATACCGAGAGAGACACCCGACGGAGATATGTGCATACAAGTGTATGGATGGCAGGCTTAACTTGCCACTCATCACTGGGGTTCCGCAAGGAATCATCCAGCCGTATCGACAGATGGGAGGAATCTTTGATCTTGGAGACCCGTATCTCGGTAGCTTGATCGAGAGATGGGTGACGTACGCAGTTTCCAAGAAGCGCAAGTGCCTTGTTCTCTCTACATATCATTTTTCAAAGGGAGACCACAAGAGAGGCTGTGCGGGACACAAAGAGGACACCGCAGAAGCTGTGCGGTGGGCAAAGAAGCTGGTCAATCAGCACTGCGTCATCTTCGGCGAACTCGGCCAGAATTCGGTTGTTTACCCTGTTGTTGTGGGAATCGAAACAGATTCTGATGGTTTAGTTTTCCACGGAGACGAAGGCAGAACCTTCTTCGTTTCCGAAAACCTCAACCTCAACAACACAGAGATTCATTCTCGTATTTTGAATCTCTACCCTAGAATGCCGAAGGAGATCATGGACGATCTCTTGGTATTGGTTCTGGGAAACTTGGAACGAGCACGGAACCACCAGAAGAATCCCAAGAATTCCCCGGACCTGGTACACGGAGAGTCGGTGATCTGTATCGGACGCGGTTTCAGTTGGCTTCACGAACCGAACAAGGCACTGATCATCGGTCCGTACAACAATTCGATTTTCACGATCGAGAAGGCCATTGAAACCGCCGGCAGAATCGTGCTGAAAAATGTTCTGGAAGGGAGAGTCTCTCCGAAAGACGGAGTTACGGTAATGTGCTCCTCCTTGTACCTCGAGGAGGGCATGAACCGAATGAGGGAAACAGCAAAGGCATATTCCCTCTACCAAGTTGCCAAGAAAGTTCTCTCTGAGAAAGTTCCAGAGTTGAGCAACTACAACCTGGAATTCTTGGTTGGGACCACCAGCAAAAAGGATTTACTCTTCCGAGAAATCGATCCCTCTCTTTTCGAAGATAAGTTTAAGAAAGACACAGATCTTTCAAAAGAAGAAGAAGAAACGATCTCAAGCTTGAAATAATTCGGTCTATAGACCATCAAAGAACCTCCCGTC
>CAIJXB010000010.1 GCA_903824495.1 uncultured Chlamydiae bacterium | reverse complement strand
AGGCTTAAAGATTTTTTTAACGAGTTTGACTTTGGTAATAGCTGCGAAGGCTCGAAAACATTAGCCTCTCACCCCAAGTATATAGATTTTTTCTAGGGAGTGGATTTGTTGCAGGTTGAACCCCTGCCTGGGTTTCAGCCAAGGAAGAATCCAAAGGATCTGCGATGACTAAAGGAGTGAACGTCTTAACTATGCGATTTAAATCATCTCTTAAAGCTTGCTTAGAATCTCCAATCTGCTTACCTGGATCTACCCAATGAATAGCAGATGCAACCCAAGAGCCAATACCCCACTGTTCTCTTGCAGACGCAGGGATCTTGTCACATCGAATATTTCTAATCTTTTCCAAGCATGTTTCGTGTCCAGCTTGCAGTTCACTGGTTTTTTCTATCAAACTTTGTCGACTTTCTTGCGCCAGATCTTCATATTCAGCTGATTTAGCTTGAATTGTTGTCTTTAACTTCTTAAATGCCTTATTTACACTCTCAACTGTATAGCGCATTTCTTTACTTTGCGCAACAATGTTAACACATACATTTAACAGCTCTTCTTGACTCTTTATTGCTGATTCTTCAAAAGCTCCGAAAACAATTTCTGCACCATCCTTTAATTTAATTTCTTTTTGAATAAGGACTCTAACGTCATTTGCCATAGATGCTATATCAAAACTCTCTTCTTCAGATGTTGGAACATGGCTTACTAGTTCTTGCAGTTGAAAAGCCACGCGAGTAAGCCCCTTAGCTGACGTTTTTATCTTGGCTTTATTAAAATCCTCCATTTTCTTATGGAGCTCTTCGTACATTCTAGTATAAAGTGCTTTCAAGTCCCTACGGACCAAGTAAGAATCCCATTCCCTTTTAAGGTCGGCAATCTTGCCTGCTTGAGCGTGTACTTCCCCATAGAGCCAGTTAAAAGACGCTTCAATCTTGTCTTTAGATTTTTGAGGAGCCTTTTTGCCTGTTGTTGCAGCTTGCAATACGGAGCAAAGACCCTCCCAGAACACCAAATGCTTAGCTAAGACCGCTGGAAATTCTGAACTCTGTAAATCATTCAATTCGTCTTTTGCCACATCTAATGCATTTGTAATGCTAATGATCTTATCCGAAATTCCAGCATCCAAATACCCCGTTATCTTCGCGTGATGCGTATTCCAGTGATGGTTAACTTGTTTATCAGGATTTCCATAGATCCATTTTGCCGCTGTTACATCCACAATACTATCAACAAGGCCACTTGAGATCTCTTGAAAAAGCAACTCTTGGACTGTCAACAAACTCACAAACTTCCCGTGAATTTCATTCCCAGGTAGTGGAGAAGCTTGACTTTCTGAAAAAAGAGAAGACGTGGCAAGATTTAAGGTTTTTTGCAAAATCACTTCTTGCGCTTGCTCTTTTTGTAAGTACTGCATGAGTGAGTAAACACCTTTGATCACTCCCCCTCGGATCTCTTCTCTTATCTTTTCTTCAACAGGAGGAACGTTAGCTAGAGTTAAAAGTCGCGATCCTATGTCTTCATTCCACTCTTTACTAACATGATCGGCAAGATCCTGAACTTTTTTGCGCAGTTCTTCACCTCTATAATCCCCATCCAAAACTTCTTGAAGATGATCCCTTATTGGACCCATAGGAGATGTAGATACAATGCTTGCAAGATACTCTTTGATCTCTACATCCATACAAGGCACTTTAGAGCGCTTCATGATCTCATCGACAAGCGGCTTTAACTTTTTTTGTACCTCAGCTGGAGGTGGAGCACCTGGCTCTGGAGATGGGTTTTTGACCTGCCTCAGCAAATCTTCAAGCTTTCCATTGATAAAGGCAAGAATGGGATTTGCCATGCGATAATTGATCTGATCGCTCTTTCCCCCAATAATCTTTTCTAAAGCGTCGAGCCCCTTTTTCAAAAGACCAGGAAAAGATCTTCTTACTGCATAATGAACAAGCGTATTTAAAATCGAATCGATAGGTCTAGATAAAAAACTGAAAAAACTAAGAAAAGGGACCTGATTAAACTTGTCTTCACATAGGGTAAGTTTCGGGAGGAATTCGCTAATAAGGAAAGGCGCTAGTTCATCACAAAGAGTCTTTAGCTCTTCTGGGTTCACAAAAGCCCCATCAGCAGAAGCAGATCCATATCCTTTCAAAAATCCTTCTAAGTGATCCACAAGCTTCCAGGAAACAAATTCAAAATTCCCCTCTTCTCTACTCTTTAAGCGAACTTTGTCTAAAACATTACAAAACGTCTTTTCAATGACAATTGGCATGACTCCAGATAAGACCCAATAAGAGGCTTTGATCCACATCGTTTGAAAGGTTGTTTGAAAATATCCCCACTCGAATTTTTCCGCGCATCGAGCGATGTATTGATCTAAAGCTTCTGCTTCTGGATTTTCGTTATTTCGAGTACGTCCAATAATACCCGACACTTCTCCGAAATCAAGATTGCGATTCGGGCTTCCACCCAAGATGCTGAAATGATGAATAAGCCCAAAGATCGCCCAATTAGAAATGCTTCTTCCTAATGTCTTAAGCTCTATATTCGTTAGATCTGAATCTAGGCTTTGTACTTCTCGGTTTCTATCTTGTGAAGAGATATCACTAGCAGAAGCTAGCGATGGCCGGTGCACTCCTTCAACTCTCTTACCCGATGCTCCATCCATGATCTCTTTTAGCCAGAGTTCTTGGGCCTTAACGTGCTCTATCCCCACGTGAGCTTTGAGTCCTTCGATTCGTGTCCTAAGATCTTTTCTTAGAGCTGAACTATCGATAGGAGCAGCAGCCATCGGAGCACTAACTTCTTCCTCTTGAAGCCCTGTAGAATCAGAACGTTCGTCAATATCACGACGATCAAGTTCGATATTAGAAGATGCATATAGGCTATTAGTGTTTGATCCTACAGGCGTAGTCATATTCTCAACCCTCTTTCCATTTTAAACCTGAGCATCCTACCTCAATCCACACTTAAATTTGAAGAAATTACTTTACTCACAAAACCTTGAACAACTAACCAAAAAACCGCTTAATAAGGTGGCAATCATAAAGGGAATATCAGAAAACCTCAAGGGGGTTCTTAATAAAAAAGACACAAAGCTCAGGGACTGAATTAATAAAAAATGAACATGTCATTTACAAAAAATAAATGACTAGGATAACCTCCATCAGAAAATAACAAAAAACGGCCGAAAGGCAAGAAAAACACTTAATTTCAAGAGAAGATTATTTATGATTGTATCAGCGCTCCAGTTCATTTCCTCCTTCGGTTCCACCGAAAATACTGCTTCGAGCTACAATAATGACCTCAATACAAATCAGGATATTATAAATAGCCTTGCGCAAAGCTCCCTTGCTCGCGTTAAAACAATTCCTATACCAAGAACAGTTGCTTATGCAAATTTTTCTAGCATCAAACAGCCTGAACCGTCTCTCCTTACAACAATTGTCCAGTTTGTGTATGACAAAATTTTTGAACCTTCCGACAAATCAAATCAAACCAGCTCAACTCATCCAACATCCCCCACTCGAAGCGTCTCTCCAGGCCCCGCAGACTATTTCTTCTTGGACTTAGACACAAATAGCAGACGAGGATTAGAAAGTCCGACTCCCCATTCCACCGGCTCCCCCCCCCTAAAATTAGAAAACATTCCGGGGATCACGCTTTCTCTACTCCCTTAAGCACGCCCTCTAACAAAGCTTTTTTTCAATAGAAGATGCAACCTTAAACTTAGGATGATGACATGAGCGCCGTAGACAATAAAAGACCAAGTTTTTCTCCAATTAGCGCTACGACATCCTTCTCTCCTCCTCAATCCTCCACTGATCATAAAGTCGTAAGCGTTGTTAAGAACATGCGTTACGAATCACCTCCTCCAAATTTCACAAGCAAGCCCCCTGAGGATGCCAACAAGCCTTCCCCTGCAGATTCCATTAAGTCTCTTGGTTCTAACTGTTCTTCTTTGTGCGACGGCTTGGGAGATCTAACAACTCTAGATCGCTTGCGCTTTAAAGAGTTATCAGATTTGGACCGCCCTGCTACTGTGAACGTACCTAAATTTGGTGAAAAGCGCACAGCAGGAAGTTCTAAAGAATTAAATACTTTTTTTGAAGACCTCGAAGAAGAACCTAGTAAACGTAAAAAATTCACAGTTGCACGAAGGCCTACTTATGAATCGCTTTCTTATGAATTGCAAGGGCCGCCTCTTTCATCGATTCCGATAACGTCGGGTGCGCATAGCAGAGATGACCGATATGATCCGATGTTTGACCGAGGGACAAAGCTCCAGCGGAAATAAGCTCGGACGCATGCGGTCCAATCATGTGAACTCCTAAAATCCTATCACTGGTTTTATCAGCGAGGATTTTTACAAAACCGTCTTCTTCCCCTGTACATTTTGCTCTAGAGTTATTTTTAAAGGGATAGCTTCCCGATACAAACGAAATCCCTCTTTGGGTAAGCTCAACTTCTGTAAAACCAACACTTGCCACTTCTGGATAAGTATAAATTACGTTGGGTATCTTAAAATACTCTAGGCTCGGAGAAAGTCCTGCGCAGAGCTCTGCGGCTGCTACTCCTTCTTCGGATGCTTTATGTGCTAGCATCGGACCATCTACAACATCACCGATGGCTAAAATATGAGGATGTGAAGTTTTAAAATTGCTATCGACCGGAATAAGACCTTGCGGAGTAAGAGCTATCCCAATTTTATCTAGATTCAAGTTTTTAGTGAAAGCGCGTCTTCCAACAGCAACGAGTACTGCATCTGCTTTTAGCTTTTTCAAAGATCCATCTTTTGCAGTAATACTAAGCTCAACACCTGATGTCAGATCGGCACTTTCCACTTTGCTTGAAAGTAAAAACTCCATCCCTTGTTTGGTTAACGATTCTTGTAAAGATATGGAAAGGGCTGTATCAAACTGTGGACAGATCCTATCCATGAACTCTACAAAGGTCACTTGAGATCCGAGCCTTTGAAAAACAGAGCCAAGCTCAACACCAATCACCCCAGCTCCAATAACAGCTAAATGCTTGGGAATTGTGGCAATACTTAAAGCTCCTGTTGAAGAAAGAACCTTTTGCTCATCAAAAGGTAAAAAAGGTAAAGGTGTAGGCTCTGACCCTGTTGCTATAATGAAAAATCGAGAGGAGATTTCTTGATCGCCAACTTTTAGAACATGGGGTGTTTTAAAAGAGGCCTCACCTATGATTTTAACAACTTTGTTTTTCTTAAAAAGCCCCTCAATCCCTAAGCCAAGACCTTGGATCACTTTATTTTTACGCGATTGCATCAGATCCCAATCAAAAGAAAGGCTTTCACCTAAAATTCCAAGATGTTTCCCTTCTTTTTTTACCTTTGAGTACATTTCTGAAGAGTGAAGAAGCGTTTTTGAAGGAATACATCCAACGTTTAAGCAAGTACCGCCAAGCGTCTGTCTTTTTTCGATACAAGCAGCTTTTAGTCCTAGCTGCGCAGCACGGATAGCTGCAACATAGCCAGCTGGGCCCGATCCAATCACAACAACGTCGTATTCTTCCATCTTTTTCCCTTATTTAAAGGTCTAATAACAATCTTGCAGGATCTTCTAAATTTGCTTTCATGTGAGCTAAGAAAAGCACAGCCTCCCTTCCATCGATGATTCTATGGTCGTAGCTAAGGGCTACATACATCATAGGACGGATCACCACTTGATCATCAAGGGCTACTGGACGCTTTACAATAGAATGCATCCCTAAGATCGCACTTTGAGGGGGATTTAAGATGGGAGTAGAAAGAAGAGAGCCAAACACGCCACCATTGGTAATGGTAAAACTTCCCCCTTTCAAATCATCAATAGAAATGCCCCCTTCTCTTGCTTTTTTCGCAAAAGTCCCAATGTCTTGCTCTATTTCTGCATATGATTTTACATCTGAAGATCTAATGACCGGAACAAAAAGACCTTTTTCTGTTGAAACTGCAACTCCAATATCATACGTATCAAAGGTAACAATATCATCTCCTTCGATGAAGGAGTTTATAATAGGGTAGGCTTTAAGAGCTGCAACCGCCGCCTTTACAAAAAACGACATGAATCCAAGTTTCACTCCGTAACGCTTCACAAACCCCTCTTGCTCTTTAGCTCGGATCGCCATGACGGATGTCATGTCGATCTCATTAAAGGTTGTGAGCATCGCTGTTTTGTTTTTCACTTCAACAAGTCTTGCAGCGATCGTTTTACGAAGCCCTGTCATCTTTTTACGGCTCATGTGAGGCCCGTCCCTGATGATTTTTTGTGGAGCTTCTATGGTGGTGGTTTCTTTCTTGCCCATGTTTTGCATAAAGTCATCAGCTGTTTTGCGAGCTCCTTTGCCAGTAGAGGGAGTGGGTGGTGGTGGAGTAGCTACAGCTGGTTGCGAGGCTGGAGCTGGCGGCTCTTTTTTAGGAGCTGCCTCTACCACTTTAGCATCGGTGTCAACAAAACCAATCACATCGCCTACCTTTACCACCTTGCCGACTTCTACTGTCAAAGAAAGAGATCCAGCAGCGGGAGCGTAGAGCACTTGGTTCACTTTATCTGTTTCAAGCTCCAAGATCTCTTGCCCTGACGTTACGTAGGAGCCAAGAGGTGCTAACAATACACTGATTGTAGCCTCAGACACTGACTCTCCCATGACAGGCACTTTAATTTCTGCTTTCATTGCTTTGCCTCGTTATCTAAAAAAAATGCCTCTTGCATAAAGGTCTCATATTGTTTTTTGTGCAGAAGATAAGAGCCAGCAGCCGGTGAGGCGCTCTCTTTTCTTCCTACATACGTAATTGTTTTGCCTAGCAGCTCTTGGAACTTAACCTGCACGTAGCTCCAAGCTCCCATGTTTTTTTGCTCTTCTTGAACCCATATCAGTTTCCCTGCAGAAGGATAAGTTTCTAGTATTTTTGCTATGGCCTCTTTAGGAAATGGATAGAGCTGCTCTAAGCGGATGATCAAAGAAGAGGTGTCTTTTCTTTTTTCTCTTTCCTGGACAAGATCATAAAACACTTTTCCAGAGCAAAACAAAATACGTGTCGGGTTCTTTGGAGGGGTAGGATCGCTTAATACTTCTAGAAATGTAGAGTCTGTAAAATCAGCTAACGTGCTAGTGCAGGCAGGATGTCTTAAAAGAAGTTTGGGAGTGAATACAATCAAAGGCCTTTTTGCTAGCAAATACGCTTGCCGTCTTAAGAGATGAAAAAACTGCGCAGGAGTTGTGCAGTTAGCGACAATCAAATTATCCTCAGCGCAGAGCTGCAAAAAACGCTCCATCTTAGCAGAAGAGTGCTCAGGACCTTTTCCTTCATAACCGTGAGGAAGTAGTAGCGTCAGGTTTGATCTCCTGGCCCATTTTTGCTCAGAAGTTGCCAAATACTGATCGATGATCACCTGAGAGCCGTTCACAAAATCTCCAAACTGGGCTTCCCATAAAACTAAGGATTTTGGATAGGCTAAGCTGTATCCCAGATCAAATCCCATAACAGCAAACTCTGAAAGAAGAGAATTATAGACGGCAAAAGGAGCTTGGCTTTTAGAAAGATGATTTAATGGGCTATACTTCACGGAAGTTTCCTGATCGATCCAAACGCAGTGTCTATGAGAAAACGTCCCCCTTTCCACATCTTGTCCTGAAAGGCGTACATGGATCTTTTCAAAAAGAAGTGAAGCAAAAGCTAAATGCTCCCCCATCCCCCAATCGATCTTGTCCATTTTGAGCCGCTCCCCTAAAAGCCTTTGCAACTTTGGGTGGATGTGAAACTCTTTTGGCACCGTGCAAAAACTCTCTGCAAGCTCTTGAAGTGTTTTTGCAGAGATAGCAGGAGCGCTTTCTTTTTGAGAAACTCCTTTTTCTACTTTATCTTTACTCTCTTTCCCTTGAGAAAGAGCCGTCGCTAAAGCGTCTTGCAACTTCGCATTCACAGAAGCTTCTTTTTTCTGCATTTCATCTTCCGTAAACACACCTTCTTGTAAAAGCTTTTGCTTAAAAAGCTGTCGAATTGATTTTTTCTCTTTGATGGTTTTGTATTCTAGAGGCTGAGTAAAGGTCGGTTCATCCCCTTCATTATGTCCATGTTTTCTATAGCAGTTAAGATCGATGAAGACATCGATATGAAACGTTTGTCTAAACTTCATGGCAAGAATTGCTGCCATGACGCAACTTTCCGGATCTTCTGCATTCACATGAAAAACAGGTGCTCCAAATGTTTTAGCAATGTCTGTGCAGTAAAGCGTCGATCTGCCCTCTTCTGGAAGGGTCGTATAGCCGATATTGTTATTTATAACGATGTGAACCGTGCCACCTGTAGAGTACCCTTTAAGAGCTCTCATTTGCAGGATTTCATAAACAACACCTTGTCCAGCAAGTGATGCATCTCCATGCACTAAAATAGGGATCACTGTTTCTCTTAGCTCACTATCTTTTTTAAGTTCCTGCTTAGCCCTTGTCTGTCCCTCTACAATAGGATCGACAGATTCTAAATGGCTTGGGTTGGGAGCTAAGGCCACCTCTATAAAACGGCCAGAGGAAGTCTTTAAGTTTGCGTGAGCTCCTTTATGGTACTTCACATCACCAGAGCCCTCGTCCTCTGCCGTATCTTCAAATTCATGAAAAATTTGGGTGTAAGATTTTTCAAGGACATGAACAAGGACATTCAGCCTGCCCCTATGGGCCATACCGATAAAAATGTCTTCCGCTTTGGTGTCAGCGCCCGTTTCAATCAAAGACTTTAAAAGTGGAATGAATGTCTCTCCCCCTTCTAAAGAAAATCTTGTTTGTCCTGGATATTTTGTGTGGATGAAATTTTCAAAAAGCTCAGCTGAGGTTAAGTCATCTAAGATTTTTTCTTTCTCTTCTTTAGAAAAAGAAGATCTTTTTCCTTCAAGCTGAGAAAGCATCCAGCTTTCTGTTTTGCTGCCAAGGCCCATGAACTCGTAGCCAACACTTCCACAGTAGATAGTTTCTAAATGTTTGATGATCTGAGAAAGGGGAGCCTGCTTTTCAGGAAGAAGTCCGAATGTGGAAAAGGGACGCTCTAAATCATCTACTCCAAGGCCAAAATTAGAAAGTTCTAGAGCTTTGACCTCTTCTTTTTTGGCAAGCAAGGGGCTAGAGGAGGCTTTTTTATGACCGTGGATTCTATAAGCTTGAATGAGACGAAAGACGCTTAAGGATCCTCCATCTTCTCCTCCACTTGATGAAAACTCCATCCCGGAAAAGAAATATCTCCATGTTGGATCGACGCTTTTAGGATCTTTTAGATAGCGGCCATAAAGCTCCTCTAAAAAAGCAGCATTTGCTAAATTTGCGTAAGAAAAATCACCCTCTTGCATCCCTTCCCCCACGAGCTACTCGCCCTTTTTCAGCTTATAGCAAATGGGACAATTCATCGAAAATGTTATTTATATTTTTTAAAAGCAAAAACGATGTAATGCATCCATCTTATGATCAAGCGCATAAATTACAGTAAAAATCATTTATTGCATTCAATCCCTATTCTTGCACATAATCTCTCAGTTTTTAGGTTCAAAGATACCAGATTTTTTTTGAAAAACAAATTGCAAGAAAAACGTGGTTACAGTAAATAGCTGGGAACAATGTAAACATCGGGAGCATGTGGCCCCTTTCAACGTATTTTTGAAGGCCACTACAAGTAGGGATTTTATAGATGAATATTAAAAGTGAAAGATTGAAGAAATTAGAAAGCGAGCTTGGAGATCTAGACCAGTGGCTTAGACTCGGTCTTGTTCCTAAAAAAGACCAAGAAAAACACAAAGAAGAAATCAAGTCCCTTCGAGAAAAAATTGAAGAAGAAAAAGAAAGACTTCGATTCCTTAAAGAAAACGGAGAGCTCGAAGAATTTAATATTCCTAAAAGACCCACTCACGGAAGACAAGCCTTCCAAGAGCCTCATAGCTTACCTGACATCGACATCGGCGAAGAAGGGATGACAGACATCGACATCGACATGGAAACAGAGTCATTTGACCTCGATTCAAGCACCGGAGAAGAGTCTGCAGAGCACGATGAAGAAGCAACAGCTGTTGCTGAGGAAGAAGAAGACGAGGAAGATCCTTTTAGTGATCGCAACCGTTGGAGAAGAGGTATCTTAGAAGATCCTGAATCGAATGATTGGTAACCAAATAAGTCTTTATATCCACGTCCCTTTTTGCACAAAAAAATGCCCCTACTGCCATTTTTTTGTGCAACCAAACTCTCAAGACAGCCAAAAGATGTTCCTCTCTTCTTTAAAAAGAGAGTGGGACCTTAGATCTCCTCTTTTAGAAGGAAAAGAGATCGTGTCTATCTATTTTGGGGGAGGGACCCCTTCGCTTCTTCCAGCTCAAGAAATAGAAAACATTTTGACCTTCATCCAAAGAGGCCCAGCAAGCCTTTCACCCTCCTGTGAAATTACCTTAGAAGCTAACCCCGAAAATGTAACACTCGCTTCCATGCAAGAGTTTGCAAAAGCTGGGATCAATAGAGTCAGCGTCGGAGTGCAATCCTTTGATGATAATCTCCTTCGCATTTTAGGAAGAACACATGATAGCAGTAAGGCCAAAGAAGCTTTAACTCATATTAAAGAAGCAGGAATAGCAAACCTTTCCATCGATCTCATGTATGAGCTACCCCATCAAACACTTGAGACTTGGGAAAAGAGTTTGCTAGAAGTAAAAAGCCTTCCTATCACACATCTTTCTCTTTACAATCTTGTGTTTGAGCCTGGAACATCATTCCATAAAAAAAGCAAGCTTTTGTCTCCCACTCTTCCCTCTGAAGAAGTAAGCCTGCAAATGCTAAACCTAGCCGTTACCCACTTAGAGTCCTTTGGGCTTAAGCGCTACGAGATCTCTGCTTTTGCAAGACCTGGTTATACATCTCTACACAATACCGGATATTGGACAGGAAGGCCCTTCTTAGGTCTTGGTCCTTCTGCTTTTAGCTATTGGGAAGGGAGAAGATTTAGAAACATCCCGCATCTTAAAAAATATGAAGAGGCTCTTTTACTTGGTAAGTTTCCTGAAGATTTTGAGGAGAGCTTATCTTTTGAAGCTAAACAAAAAGAGCTCTTAGCTGTTGAGCTCAGGCTTTTACAAGGCGTTGATCTCTCTATCTTTCAGAAAAAGACGGGAATTTTAAGTGCTTCACTGCAAGATTCTATCCAAAACCTACTTGAAAAAAATTGGCTGAGTCAAAAAGGGATGAGCCTTTTTCTTTCTGAAGAAGGGATGCTCTTTTATGATAGCGTTGCTTCGGAACTAATCTGACCCAAGTTCTCATGAGTAAAAAATCGCAAAATTTACTCATGAGGAAGGTCTCATGGGTAGAAAAGTCGATTTTCTACCCATGATAGATTCTTTACAAGATTAGCTTCCTGTAACTATCAGCTTAAGCATTTTGTCATAGAAGCTCAGAAATGTTGTCGCTCATTGCTTAACCTAAAGCCAAAGGAGCATGCTTGAAACTCAAAAGACGTATATTTTCTATAGGCTGCTCCAAATCTCCACCGTAAATGACAAAACCTTGCTGCGCTCTTTCCCCTGCAAGACTTTGAAAAAACTTTACTCTATCAAGAAACTGAGGATGGAATGTTCGAGATGATTTAATTTCGATCGGTACTAAGACATGCCCTTTTTTGAAAATGAAATCGACTTCGTTTTTTTGCTGATCGCGATAGTAAAAAAGCTGAGAATCCAGACCTTTATTCATTCGATGCTTTTTTAGCTCCAAGTAAATAGCATTTTCAAAGAGGTTACCTCTAAGAGGATCCCTGCTTAACTGTCCTTCGTTTTGAATACCTAATAGATAGCAGGCTAAACCAACATCATTGAAATACAGCTTAGGAGATTTAATCACTCTTTTTCCAAAATTTTCGAAATAAGGGGGAAGGCGGGAAACGACAAAAGAGGCCTCGAGAATAGAGATCCAGTGTTTCACCGTATGAGAAGAGATTCCAATTTCCCCTCCAATTTCTTCCATGTTCAGGACCTGACCAATTCGACCTGCTAAGATAGCGATGAACCTTTCAAATTGCAAAAGGTCTTTGATCTGTATCAATTGCCTCAAATCTCGTTCTACGTAAGTTTGGAAATAGTTTCGATATGCCCTTGTTGGCTCGAGGTTATCCTTATAAATCCTAGGATATCCCCCTTTTAACATCCATTCATCCAAAGGCAGATCAAACCCAGCTCTCTCCAACTCTCCAAGTGTCATCGGGAGAAGAGTCAAAAGAGCCGTACGCCCTGCTAACGATTGAGAAACAGCTTCTTGCAGTTCGAGTTGATGGCTTCCTATAAGAATGAACATGCCTTTTACGTCTTTAGAATCCACAATGGACTGAATGTAGGAGAGAAGCTCTGGAACCCTTTGAATTTCATCAAAGATTCCACCCTCAGGAAATTGTTCCAAAAAACTCCTAGGATCACTGGATGCCAAAGCACGAACGTCGAGCTCTTCAAGGTTGGCGTACTTTTTTTCAGGAAAAACACTTTTAACCAAAGTCGTCTTTCCCGACTGTCTAGGCCCTATAATGGTAACGACCGGGTATTCTTTGACGAGCTGGGTAAGCTCCGACTCAATTTCTCTTTTAAACATAGCCCCTACAAATTTGAAGTTCAACTTCATTTTTGTAAAAACCATGTATTTCTTCAAGGAAAATCGATGAAAAAAAGTCTTTTTAGGCCTTATTTAGGCGATTGCTCCAGGGTAGGTCTCAAAAAATATTTGACCAGCGAGTGAGAGATACTTTTAAGCAAAAAACAGAAAAATAGCCGGTTTTTTATGAAGATCAGGAAGGGTTTTCTTCCTCCACTCTTTAACAGGAAGCGTCCAAACGGCTTGATCAGGAGCTGTTAGGTTTACACAAACTGAAAGGACCGTGGAAGGAGCTAGATCTTGAATTAAAGACTGCAGGAGGTTTTGGCTGCGGTAAGGAGCTTCAATACAAAGCTGGGTTTGATGGTTTTTAAGGGACTGCTTTTCTAACTCTTTGATCTGGGAGGCAAGTTTAGCAGGCTCTCTTTCTAAATAGCCATGGAAGGTGAATCTTTGAGCAGAAAGACCCGATAGCATGAGCGCTAGGAAAAGAGAAGAAGGTCCTGATACAGCCTCGATCTCAATCCCTCTTTTTCGGGCCATGGCCACAAGGCTAGCTCCAGGATCTGCAAGACAAGGAAGTCCAGCATCAGAAATAAGACCCCAAGTTTCCCCTTTGACCAAAGGCTCTAAAAGATCATTTAGCTCTTGAGGTGTTGTATGCTCGTTCAGTAGTCTTAAGGGAACTTCTCTAAACGTTCTCCCTTCTGGAAACGTAAATCTTTTGAGATAGCGCCTTGCCTCTTTTTCACTCTCTGCAATGAGCCCTTGAAGAGAAACTACTTTGTCTTGAACAATCGGTGGAAAAACGTTTCTAATATCTTCTTCTCCATCGTGCAGAACATTCGGAAGTAAAATTAAAGAGGGCATAAGTATTTTTACCTAGTATAAGTCTTTTTTAAATGGGTGAGTTTAGCACATAGAAGATCAAAAAGAAAGACCGGAGAAAAATTGCTGTTTTTGCAAAGAAGCTCCACTTCATAAAGAGCTGAAAGAGCTTCATCAAAATACGCCATTTTTCTAAGGCGGAGACTCGATGCTACCTTTTGAAACTGAGCAGGTTTTAGTTGGGGCATTTGTTTGGAGATTTCTTCGGGCGTCATCTTTTGCTGCAGACAAAGGCCCACTTGTCTACCTTGCTGGATATAAAAGCGCACTTGCCCCAAAAGCCCTAAAAGGAACGTTAGATCGATGGAAGCGCTTGGGACTGATAAGGTTTCTGTCCAAACAAGGCCTTCTGCAAGCTGCCATCCTGTTGCAGTAGAGGACGCAGAAGCTATCGCTTCTATGTCCTTTTCTGAGATCTCCTTGCGCTCGCCGATGTATGTGATCACCTTGAGAAGCTCTGACTCTAAAATCAAGGGCTCTGATCCTGTTAGAAAAGTAAGTTTGTTCCAAGCATCTGGAGTAATCGTTTTGCCTTCTTTTTTGATAAGGAAAAACATCTCTTGTTGGATCCTCTTTTGCTTGTCCCATGGTTTTTCTTCAGAAAAATCTAAAAGGATCAGCTCTTTTTTTGTCTTTTGGTAAAGATCTGCAAACCCTTTGGAGCTTTCTGCTCCCATCACAAAAAAAGTTCCAGGCGATGGATTTAAGATATACTCGCGGCTTTTTTCTAAAACAGGCTCTGGAAGATTTTTAAGACCGTTCCATACGACAATTTGTTCATCTCCAAAAAGGGACGGACTCATGAGCGTATCTACGACCCTCCCCCAGGAAGCTTCTTCCCCTTCCAAAAACGCAGTAGAGGCGTTTTTGTGAAGGATGGTCAATTCCTTACTGAGTTCTTCTAAAAGCTTTCTTCTTTCCTCTCTTTGGGGATGGATGATGAGATATGACTTGGGCACCTGTTTAAGAGAAACAGAGGCTTGGATATGCTTTTGCAAAGCTGAAAATTGCTGAAACTTCAAGAGGCCCCCCAAGTGAACTGAAACTCTACTTGTATATCAGGATGCAGGCTGTGGTGTATAGGACACTCTTTAGCCGCCGTTTCAAGGCGATGTCTCATCTCTTCAGGTAAAGAGATAGGGCAGGAAAATTGCACGGTTAAAGCAGAAACTCTACGAGGAGGCGTTTTGCTCATCTCTTTTAAAGTAGTAGCCTTGGCTTTAGAAAAATCTACCCCCATCTTTTCAGCTGATAGAGCCATCACGGTCAAAACACAGGCACCAAGTGATGCCGCAAAAAGGTCTGTTGGAGAGAGCTTGGTCATACAGGTCTTCACTTCCATCCCACTTTCTATATGGACACAGCGGGTAGAAAAATTCCCCTCATAAAACACTTCGATATGCGACATAACAATCTCCTCTTAAAATGCTTGCCAGTGTAGCTAGAAACTTCTTTTCCTTCCAGTCCGGATCCCCTCTCACATTGCATGTAAAAATATTGACATTTTATTATAAATAGTAAAAACTACAATTAATGACTAATTAAAACCAAAAACTTAATAAGGAAATTATGTTCTTCAAAACTAAAAAGAAAAAATCTGAAAAAGATTTATCTATTTCCCCTAAGGTTCAAACAGCCGAAGGATGGAAACGAATGATGCTTCGCAAGCTGAAAGGCCCCATTAAAAAGAAGTCATAAACCTCTTATTTAGAAGAACTACAGCTCACGCAAATTTAGAATTGTTCAATTCTAAAGGATCTGGTATAACTGGTGCCTTTCAAACCTTAAAAGATAGGTGGCTCTTATGTTATCGATGGATTTAAAAGGAAAAAAAGTATTTATCGCAGGAATCGGAGACGATCAAGGCTACGGCTGGGCTATTGCTAAAGCAATGGCAGAAGCAGGCGCTGAAATCATCATCGGGACCTGGACCCCTATCGTGAAAATCTTTACACTGTCTTGGTCTACTGGAAAATTTGATGAGTCCCGTAAGCTCTCTAACGGCAAGCTCATGGAATACCTTAAGGTCTACGCTCTAGATGCTTCTTATGACAAGCCAGAAGATGTGCCTCAAGACGTCAAAGAAAATAAGCGTTATGTCGATGCTGGTGGCTATACTATTTCGGAAGTAGCAGCAGCTGTCGAAAAAGACTTTGGGAAAATCGACTTTTTGGTCCACGCGTTAGCAAACGGCCCTGAAGTGAAAAAACCCCTGTTAGAAACATCAAGAGCCGGCTATTTAGCAGCTGTTAGCTCCTCTGCTTACTCTTTTGTGAGCCTTTTGGCGCATTTTGGACCCCTTCTAAACAAAGGTGGAGCAACCATCTCCTTGACCTATATGGCTTCAGAAAAAGCAATCCCAGGGTATGGCGGCGGCATGAGCTCTGCAAAAGCAGCGCTCGAAAGCGACACTCGCACTCTTGCTTTTGAAGCAGGACGTAAGTGGAATGTCCGTGTAAATACCATCTCTGCTGGTGCTTTAAAAAGTAGAGCTGCTAAAGCGATCGGATTCATCGAGAACATGATCAACTACGGTAAGATCAATGCTCCTTTAGAAAAAGATCTCGAAGCGGAAGAAGTCGGACAAGCAGCAGCTTTCCTTCTCTCTCCCCTTTCTTCAGCCATCACAGGTGTAACTCTTTATGTAGATAACGGGATGCACGCGATGGGCCTTGCAGTAGACAGTCCTTCCTATCAAGGGCAAGCTTAAAGTAAAAGGGGAGCTTAGCTCCCCTTTATTATTTACAAAGACCTATCTTTCTTTAAATTCCCTGAAAGTTTTTCTCTGATAAACCGATCTACTTGAGCGTCTAAGACGGACAGTGGCAAAGATCCATTTTGGATGATCTGATCGTTGAACTCCCAATCTAGGTAACTAGGACCTAACATCTGCTTGGCGCGTTTTTTAAGCTCTTGGATCTTTAGCTCCCCCACTTTATAAGAAACAGCCTGACCTGGGATTGCCATGTAGCGATCAATTTCCGCTTCAACTCTTCTTTTATCTTCGGGTTCATGCTCTAGCGAATATTGAATTGCCTTCTCTCGAGACCAGCCATAGAAGTGTATACCAGTGTCTACAACAAGACGGATCGCTCGATGCATCTCTAAGGTAAGCCTACCAACCCACTGATAGGGATTAGTGTACATACCCAGCTCTTTACCTAAGCTCTCTGCATAAAGGGCCCATCCTTCGATGTAGGAAGTGTTACCCATAAACTTGCGGTAGCGAGAAAGGTGGGGCAGCTCTTGTTGGATCGATATTTGGAAGTGGTGTCCAGGGATTGCTTCATGCAAGAAAAGACACTCCATGTCTTTAACGGCGTAATCGGTAGGATGAGGAACTGGAACCCAAAAAATACCAGGACGGGAGCCGTCCTCATTCGCTTGTTGATACGCTTCACTAGCGTTTTCAGCTTTAAAAGGCTCAACTTGTCTAATTTCAAATTTAGCTTTGGGAAGAAGATGAAAATAATCAGGGATTTTCTCCATGACTTTTTTATAAATTGCCATGTAAGCGTCGATCACTCCCTGCGCATCATGGAAAGGATAGAGTTTTGGAGTCTTTAGTTTTAAAGAAGCAAAAAAGGCCGGCAAGTCCCCTTTAAAACCCATTTGGTTTTTTGCTGCTTCAAATTCCTGTCCAATGCGCTCTACTTCAGAAATCCCCATCGCTTGAATTTGCTCAGGCGTTAAATCTGTTGTTGTGTAGTTACGAACAAGAGCGCTATAAAACTCTTTTCCACCAGGAATGAAACAGAGGCCATCTGTTGTTCTAGCTGCTGGCAAATACGTCTGCCTCACAAACTTTTCTAGCTTTTGATACGCTGGATAGATTTTGTTTTCAATCATGCTTTCATAGCTTGCCTTAATCTTAGATCCTTCTTCACCCGGAACTTTTGTATCAAGAGTGAGTAGTGGATGATAAAAAACGCTGTCTTTGTAATTGGGAACAAGGAGATTTTGAAGCTGCTTGAGGCCCTCTTCCACCAGGATTTTAGGTGTTGTAACACCTTGCTTTATCCCCTCTTTCATATTTTCAATCATTGTGTCGATGTAGGCCGGGACGACTTCAGATCTCTTTAAAAAGTTTGTATAGTCAGAGGCCGTATTAAATGTGATAAAACTGCTACCTGAGGCCATCTCTGCAAAATCAGAAAAAAAGCTACTAAATTGATTAAAAGGCATCAGGTAATCAAGGTCTACCTTTAAAAGCTCTACATCGCTTTGAAGATCGCGTACAAACATTTCGCACGTAAGGCGATCTTCAACATCTAGCTGATCTAACGGGATCTTCTTTCCCATCTCTAAAAACCTGTGTGAAAGATGCAGCTGTTTAGCTCTTTGCTCCTTGCTAATAGAGACGTTCATCTTATCATCAAAGCGATGATCGCCAATGGATGTTGCAAATAGAGGATTGAGCTGTAGAAAAGCATCAAAGTACTCATCGACGATTCTATTGAGAGTTTTGGATGCCTCTTCTTTAGAGACTTTAGAAGTAGGATTAGAAGAAGGGCTGCAGCTGTTTGACAGCACTGCAAGAGTTGTGATAACAGAAAAGGACAAGACGTTGATTAGTTTCATATAGGCTCGCTTTTTTTTATTCAGCCATAGATACCACATCTTTGCTTGTCTGTAAATCGTTTCCTCATTTCACCTCTTATCTATAGAAAAAATTTTCAAAAAAGTAGTAGGATGTTTCTTTTCAAAAATCTACTACTGGATAGTCATGAATACCACAGATTTAAAATATAGCGACTTCATTGTGTACGTTGATGAAAATGGAGATCACAGTTTAAAATCCATAGATGAAGGGTATCCGGTTTTTGTTCTTACATTCTGTGTATTCCGCAAAGAGTATTATTCAGATGTTGTCACACCTTCTATTCGTCGACTTAAATTTGCAACATTCGGTCATGACATGGTAATTCTCCATGAGCAAGATATTCGAAAAAAAACAGGAGCTTTCAATCAGCTCGGCAAAGAAAGAAGAGAAGTCTTTTTAGAAGAACTCAATATCTTAATATCAAGAACAGACTTCACACTTATACCTAGCGTCATAGACAAGTATAAGCTTAAAAAACAGGACATAAAAGATTCTCATGCCTATCACCTAGCAATGCGTCTTGGGCTTGAAGAACTCTATTCTTTTTTACGACTGCAACACCAAGAACATCTTTCCACTTACGTAATTTGCGAAGCTAGAGGAGCAGCTGAAGACAAAGCATTAGAATTAGAGTTTCGGCGAGTCTGTGATGGATACAATGACCTTCAAAAAGAGCTTCCTTTTAAGCTGGTTGTCGCAGATAAAAAAACCAATTCAGAAGGACTCCAATTTGCAGATTTGTCTGCTAGACCCGTGGGGCTGTCTGTCCTACGTCCAGGACAACCTAATCGAGCTATTAAAATACTTGAAAAGAAACTCTATAGAAATAAAGAGAAAGAGATAGCGGAACGCGGGTTTCATGTCTACCCCTAAAAAGCGAAAAACCTCGAGGTAGTCCTCAAGGTGCAAGCGCCGGCCAGGTAGTCCCAACCCATTTATACCTTCATATTAAACAATCATTGTATTTTTTTCATCTATTTTTTTATTTTCTCGAGACAACTCCTCCCATTTACGAAACATACGAACTACGGAAGGACTGTCTGTGGGAAGGTTTTCTAAATTTGTATCGATCCAACGAAGCGATTTTGATTCGTGATTGGGGGTGATCTCATTACTTCCGACCGTTTGAAGCAAAAAGCGCACATCGTAGTGATAGTGCGCTTTTTCTTTAGAGTTTTCCGGGATCAGATGAATATCAATGTCGAAAATAGCATGAGAAACAGGCTCAATATTGAGTAGACCTGATTCTTCTCTAGCTTCTTTAATGGCTACTTGCAAAGGATCAGGATCGCCATCTGAGTGACCTCCAAGCTGAAGCCATCGATCTAATTTTGCATGGTGCAAAAGAAGAGCTTTTGTTTGGCTTGAGTTTAATAGCCAAGCAGATGCTGTTATGTGGCCTTCCGATAGTGACCTTTCAAAGCAATTCGGGTGCTTTTCTACAAATGCACGCATCTCTTCTTTGAAAGCTATTTCAGCTTCATCTACCGGATAGTACTCTCTTAACAATTTTAGAAGTTTTGCTCTATGCATTTACTCACCAGACTGAATGATATTAGACAGCACACTAGCGGCTGTTATTTTTGCTCCAGCGCCAGGGCCTTTGATCACAACGGGATTTTTAGAATAAACAAGGGATCTTATCGAAGCGATGTTATCAGTATCTGAAAGGTGATAGAACGGATGATCAGAGCCTACCGCTTGAAGAGAGAGTATAGCCCTGCCATTTTCGAGTGTTCCGATAAAGCGCAGGACCTGCCCCTTTTGCTTAGCCTCTTTTGCAAGAGAGGAAAGTTCAACATCGCACTCTTTAAGCTTTTCATAAAATTCGGAAACGGAGGCTGCTGCAAAACAAGCTTCTGGAAGAAACCTTTGAACCACAACATCGCTCATCTCTAAAGCAAGACCTGATTCTCTTGCCAAAATAAGAAATTTCCTTGCCATATCAAGGCCATTTAGATCATCTCGAGGATCTGGTTCTGTATATCCTTTTTGCTGAGCTTCTAAAACGACTTGTGAAAAGGGAATCGTTCCATCGAAGGTATTGAAAAGGTAGCTAAGAGTTCCAGATAAGATGGCATCGAGCTTTACAACTCGGTCGTTACTGCGGTTGATCGACTTGATGGTTTGAATGATAGGAAGGCCTGCTCCTACAGTTGCATCATACAAGAATTTGACATGGTTTTGCTCTGTCAAATCTTTGAGCTCAAGATAGCTTGAAAAAGAGCTAGAATTGGCTTTTTTGTTAGGGGTGACAATCGAGATCTTGGACCTTAAAATGCTTTGATACGAGTCTGCGATCTTTTGACTCGATGTACAATCAACAAAAACAGAGTTGGGCAGTTTTAAAGCCACCATCTGACTCACAAATGCATCGATTGACATCGGCTGATTTGACTGCGCCAGATCTTCTAAAGAGGTCCCCTCTAGATTAAAGCTCATGGACTTGCTATTGGCTAAGCCAACAACGCGCACTGCTCCATCTGCAGAAAAGTTATCCTTAATTTGATGAAGGAGCTCTTCTCCTACAAGACCTGGGCCTACTAAAAATACTGGAATTTCTTTTTCAGAACACTGAGCAAAGCAAGAATAGGAAAACAAAAAAAAAGGCAAAAACATCGATAACTTTTTCATAGAAAGCTCCCAACTTAAAAAGTTGGGAGAAGTAGAATATAAGCGATGTTTTTTGACAATGGAAAATCGTCTTAAAGCGTGCGTATCTTTTCTGCAACAGGTTTACTATTCACAAAAAAGATCGCTAGATACTTTCGGCCTTCTAACGTTGTATTATAAGTCTGTAGTCCCGCTGTGAAGATCCTCTCACCCATTTCTTTAGTACAGCTATCAACGTCGATTAACGCATCTACACGGCAGCCTGGACGAAGAAAGGCTCTAAAGGTGCCATTCAAGCGCTCATTTAAAACTTGAGAGTGTGAATAAGAAGATTAAGTGAGCGACTACTGAATTAGTTCTGAAACTTTCTGACAGATTGCCTTGGCTTCTTTGAAAGTCAGGTGATTGATTGCCTCCCCGATTGGAAGCCATCTAGCATCCAAAATTTCTTCAGGTTGGAGCTTGAGCTCCCCTGTGACGAAGGCTGGGTAGTAAGAGACGGTTTTTAAGACCTTTTCTTGGAATTTATAGAAGGTATAGCTTTCCATATAAGGGGTATCAGAAAGGAGCTTTTCTACATCAAGGCCTGTTTCTTCTTTGAGCTCGCGGAGAGCTGTTTCTAGATCAGTCTCTCCGGGATCTTTACGACCTTTTGGAAAACTCCAATGCTTTCCCCCTTTATGGAAAATCAAAAGAACCTGCACACTCCCCTTCGCTGTTTTTTGAAGAGGAATGATGCCAAACGATGATTCTTTTGTAATCATGGAGCGTACGGAGCGAAGAGTACACAGGAGTTGTGTCCACCAAATCCAAACGAATTGGACATGGCCACTTTTACTTTATGAGGCTGAGCAACGTTTGGAACAAAGTTCATTCCGCTTAGCACTTCTTCCGGATTTTCTAGGTTGATAGTTGGATGGAGCATCCCTGTTTGGATGGCTTTGATCACAACAATTGCCTCTAGACCTCCAGCAGCCCCAAGACCGTGTCCGATCATCGACTTTGTGGCATTGATCTTGATGTCGCCCATCATACGATCTCCAAACACATTTTTCATGGCAATCATCTCACCGATGTCACCAGCAGGTGTTGAAGTAGCGTGAGCATTGATGTAATTGACATCGTCTTTATTGATTCCAGCATCTGCAATGGCTTTTTCAGCGCAGATCTTGATCCCAAGACCGTCGGCTCTAGGATCGGTCATGTGACTTGCATCACAAGAAAGTCCGCCACCTAAATACTCAGCTAAAATAGGAGCTCCACGAGCAAGCGCGTGCTCTAAGCTTTCAAGTAGCAATACACCAGATCCCTCTCCCATGACAAAACCATCGCGGTTTTTATCCCAAGGACGGGATGCTTTAGTTGGATCTTCGTTTCTTTCAGAAAGAGCTTTACATGCAACAAATCCCGCAAGTCCAATCGGATTGATGGCTGCTTCACTTCCTCCTGCTAGCATGACATCAGCTTCGCCATTTCGGATATGCTCCGCTGCTGCATGAATACAGTAGTTAGAAGTAGCGCAGGCTGTTGAAATGGAGTAGTTAGGTCCCATGAACCCAAGATCGATGGCTAGTAGAGCTCCGCCCATGTTCGTGATGATGAAGGGAACGAAAAAAGGAGTAAGTCTTTTAAATCCTTTTTCAAGAAGCGTTTGCACACCTTGAGAAAAGACTTCCATTCCGCCCATTCCTGATCCGATTAAAATACCACAGCGCGTTTTATCAAGCGCTTCGAAAGCTGAACCTGTTAAAAGTCCCATTTCGAGGGCTTTTTTTCCAGCTACAGCTGTATAGCGAGTGAAAGGATCGACACGTCTCGCTTGTTTCTTATCAAGATATTCACCTATGTCAAAATCCCTAACGCTTCCAGCAAATCTCGTAGGATATTCTTCACAAGGAAATTGATCGATAGGAGTAATTCCACTTGTTCCGGCAAGCAATTTGTTGTAAAAAACATCTACATCCGTTCCAAAACAAGAAACAACACCCATTCCGGTGACAACTACACGCTTTCTTTTCATAAATTTTCCTCGCAAAAAAGAGTACCGATCTTACTAAATATTTACATAATTAGGCAACGTTTTTCAGGCACACTCTGCTCAACGTCGATGACGACATCTACAATTTCAGATCTATGCCACAGCCTTTCGAGCTGATACTTCTCTCTGACGGATGGAACAAACAGATGGATGGTGATCTGACCGTAGTCTAAAACAACCCAATCTCCTGTTTGCATTCCTTGTGCAAAAGAAACCTTTAGGCCTTCACCTTCCATAGTTTTTTGCACAGCATCCGCAATAGCAATCACATGTTTATCTACATCACCTTCTGCTATGATCACATAGTCGGTGAGTAGGTGGCATGGTCTCACATCGAGTGCGAGAATGTTATTTCCCTTCTTGTCAAACATTGCTTGGGAAATCTTATTCAAAAGAGAAAAAACGTCTTTTTGCATAATTAATTAACACTATAAATATAGTTTATTTAACAAAATATAGTCCAGAACTTTTCCAGGAACTAAATGACCACAGTACAAATCTTTTTTTAATCTATTTCTAGTATTTGAAGCGCTTATTTCCATAATAGGAGTGGATACCCTTCCTCTATCTAATACTTTCTTTAATTTTGGGTCAAAAAAAGAGTCCTTTGCCAAGGATTTTCTTGACCCCACAAGAGGGGTGGCAAGAGCAAGAAGATCTTCCTTATCTTTCCAGCGAGAAAAGCCTTCTAGGACATCTTCAGCTAAAAGAAGAAAAAGCTCATCTTGAGGCTTACAAAACTTGGACCTGACATGGCGCGCAAGATCTATTGTATAAGAAGGTCCAGGTCTTTTGATCTCATAATCGGTAGGAATGCATCCGGGGATGTCTTCCAAGGCAAGGCTCACCATCTCAAAGCGCTGCTGAGGAGTTGCTAATAAGGTGTCTTTTTTTTCGGTAAAAGGTGAGGCGTAGTTCGGAGAAAAAATCACCTGATCAAGCCCTTTGGCCTCTTTAAGGCTTAGGGCAAGATGGATGTGTCCAAAATGGATGGGATTGAACGTCCCTCCAAAGATTCCTATCCTTGCCATAGTTAAATTTCTTCCCAGTTCTTTTCCTTAGAAATCTTCTTCAGCTTGCTATCAGGGTTGACAACGACAGACACCCCTGCAGACTCTAAAAAAGGAAGGTCTAAGTGACTATCTGAATAGGCTGTGATTTCTGCTTCCGAGGTTCCAAGAAGCGAGCTCACTTTGCGCACCCAAAAAGCTTTAGCTTCCCCATGCAATATGTGCGAAATGTGGCATAGCTTCTGATCTTTGTCAACTTTATATTCAGACGCTTTCCAATCATCGACTTGCAGTCTCAAAGCAATGGCTCCGACAAGAAAACTGGGAGAATTTGATAGGATCATCGTAAAATGCCCCTGATGCTGGGCAAGCCTTAATCTCTCTAATGCTGGAAAATAGAGTAGATTTTCCATTTCTTGCTCGAGGAAAGAAGAAACGTGACGAGAAAGCGTCCCGATATCAATGCCTCGAAGCAGCTTTTTAAACACCCTATGGTGGAGCTGCTCCAAAGTAAGTCCAAAGTAAAGATGCCATATATAATAAAACACAGACCTAACGACGAAAAAAAAGGAGAAAAACCGACTCGCATAAAGATATTTGCAAAATTCAAAACTGCTATTTTTAGAAAGAAGCGTTTTGTCTAAATCGAATGCGGAAAATTTCAAATCTTATCCTTCTATCTGCGCCATTTTTCCCTCTAGCTCTTCTATCGCAGAGTTCATTTTTTCTAAAACTTCTCTTTCTGACTCTATAAGATCCTTGTACATCATCGCTTTTTCAAAGTCAAATCCAGATCCACCCAAAGCCTTTCGATACGTTTCTAGCTGAAGCTTTACCTCTGAGCGCCGAGCTCTTTTTTCTTGAAGAACAGAAAGAAGCTCTTCGTACTTTTCTTGATCTGTTCCTGAAAGAGAAAGGATCCTTTTACTCTTCACTTCCAAAAGAGAATCTTTAAGCTGCTTCATAAAACGGTCAAGACCCATCTTTTCAGATTTTGTAAGCGTTAGATTTTTGATAGTCTCTTCTATGGACGATCTACTAGCTTGCACATCTTCTAAGCTCATGCTCTCTACATTTTCTAAAAGCTTCTCCGCATCAGCTCTCACCGCCACGATCTTAGCTAAGCGAGACGACTCTTTCTCTTTTTCCAGGCTCAAGATCGCTTCCCTCTCTTCTCTTTCCCTCTGTTCGAAAGGATGTTTACAAGTAGATAGCATCGTTTTTAGCTGATTCCACTCATAAGAACCAAGGTCCTTAAGGCCCTTCAAAGCAGTTAAGACTTCCTCGTGCTTTTTCAATACTTCACGTAGAGGTGGAGACTTTTGACAAAACTCTTCGAATTCTTTTACTTTAGCGACCGCTTCTTCATAGCTTTGCTTTTGTTGATTTTTAAGCTCTGCTCTTTCTTGCTTTCTCTCCTTATCCCAAGATTTGAGCTGATCCCAGCAAAAGCTTAGAGAGATACGAGTTTCTGTGAAAGATCCCGTATTTAGAGTAAGAAGCTTTGCTAAAGCCTGAAGATTTTTTACCTCTTCTCTCAGCGAGTGTAGAGAGATTGACGGTCTTTTTCCTGCTTCGAAATACATTTTCACAAAAGATGCGATGTCTACTAAAAACTCTTCTGACATCTTTTTAATGAGCTCTTTTCTAACTGGAAAAATACGATCTCCGCAGCTAGATAGCTGCTTAAACATTTTGTTTTTAGTTCGCACTCTCATTTCTGTTTTGATTGTCTCTTTGCGAAGAGCATTTACTTTAGCCGCA
This sequence comes from uncultured Chlamydiae bacterium, assembly GCA_903824495.1. Classification (GTDB taxonomy): domain Bacteria; phylum Chlamydiota; class Chlamydiia; order Chlamydiales; family Rhabdochlamydiaceae; genus CAIJXB01. Next base: position 1,912 of record CAIJXB010000010.1, on the reverse strand, counting down.
AGTGCATTCAAAAGATGGAGCTGCTTTTGTGCTTTATTGTATTCTTCTTTCTTAGAAGCTAGCGGTGGAAGATCTAAAATGACATCAAGACCTGGCATCCCGGAAAGTCGATCTTCCATTGCATCGAGATCGCTGACTAAAGACGCAATAGCAAGCTCGATTTGCTCAGAAGCAAAGAGAGACTCTTCTTCTAAAATTCCTTTAAGGCGTTTTGCTTCTGCCGAAAGATCGACGTAGCGACGCCAAAGCTCTCCTCTGGATTTAGAGGGAAGATTCTCTTTAAAAAGAGGAAGGCAGTCTTTTTTTGCCTCCCAAAATTCTCGAAATTGAGGAGGAGCATTTGAAAGCTTGCTTTGCATTACGTCAATGTAATGCTTCACTTGGCTTTCAGGAGATACTTTTTCTAAATCTAACGGGGAATCTATGATTTCTTGATCTGATGTCATTGTGTTGCTTTCTAAAATAGTGATATAAAATGTATTAAATTTTAAATTTCAAGCGATTATAATGCAACAAGATTAGAACGGACACTCAGCGTCTTGCAAAATAACTTCTGCTAAACGCTCAAAAGAGATCTCTTCAGTGTTAACCCAACGAAACAAAGGCTCTTTTCTAAACCAGGTAAACTGTCTTTTAGCGTACCTTCTCGAGGCTTGCTTAAAAGAAAGAACTAAATGGGCATAGTCTTCTTCTTTTTGCTCAGAGGCCAAAAACTCCAAACACTGTCTATATCCAATCGCTTGAGAAGCCGAGCTGTTTTTTTGAAGACCTAAAAGGTCTAAGGCTTTTACTTCTTCCAAAAGTCCATTACTAAGCATCTCATCACAGCGCTGCTCGATCAGTCGATAGAGGATCTCTTTGGGTTTATAGAGGAACCAAGATCTAAAATTGTACTTTTGAGGATCGGAGGAGATTTTAGGGAAGTCGGAGACTTTTTTATTCACAGAAGAAATGATTTCTAGAGCTCTTACGATTTTATGCCTATCATTCTTTGTGATTGTAAGAGCATATTCAGGATCCAGGGCTCTTAACCTTTCATAAAGAGCTTCAGAACCCAAATGCTCTATTTCTTCTTCTAATTGAGCCCTTAAAAAAACATCCGCTGGCGGACCACTCGGAGGACCATAAATCAGACTGTGTAGATAAAAGCCTGTTCCGCCAACCACGATAGGAATGGCCCCTTTGGCATGAATAGCATCGATAGCAGCTGTTGCTTCCTTATGAAAATCCATTACGCTAAAGGATTGATCAATGCTGCGAACGTCGATTAAATGGTGAGGAATGAGATCTCGATCTTCTTTGGACACTTTCGCAGTGCCGATGTCCATACCTTTATACACTTGCATGGAATCTGCGGAAATGATCTCCCCCCCTAAACTACGAGCGATAAGAAGAGAAAGAGCTGTTTTCCCAACAGCCGTTGGACCTGAAATGAGAATGACCTTTTTCCGAGGATTGGGAACTGAAATCTGAATGCGTTCAGATTGTGTTATCTGCTCGAGAAAAAGTTGCAGCTCTTTATCTTCTATCGATAAGTCATTCACATGAAATCCTTTTACTGAAGAAGCTCTAACTGTACTCTTTTACCAAATCGAGCACCGATACTCATAACAATTGTTCTAAGCGATTTAATCGTCTTTCCATGACGACCAACCACTTTAGCGATGTCTTCGTTAGACACCCTTACTTCAATGACTGTCCCTTGCGGGTTTTCTAAACTCTGAACGTGGACGGATTCTGGTTTGTCTACTAGATTCTTGATGAGATAGGCGATAAATTCGTTCATGTGTTGTGATAGGGTTAAGGGTTTGTCTTTAAGCCCTGCTTGCCTAGAAAGCTCCAAAACTTCTCTAAGCGCAAAACAGCTCTACTGGCATTCTATCATTCCTCCCTTTTCAATCCAATTTTTTTT
>CAIJXB010000009.1 GCA_903824495.1 uncultured Chlamydiae bacterium | reverse complement strand
TACCTGAACCCATCCCGAACTCAGAAGTCAAGCCCCTCATCGCCGATGGTACTATACACAAGAGTATGGAAGAGTAGGTCGCCGCCAAGGTTTTTTTACACGCCCTCTAGGTCGAAAGATCTAGGGGGATTTTTTTTGTCTTTTTTATATTGGTACAATATTGCGGACACAGATGAAATAGTCCGCAGATTTGTACCGTAAATAACAGGTATATATGGCCACGCGCACTAGAGATGGAGAAGATGCTGCTATTAATCTATATTGCCAGCAAATGGGAGATGTTCAGATTAGCCGTCCCTTAGGTTCAGTTCCTCCTGATGCTATCATTAAGCATCAAGATGGACGTTTTGAGTGGATAGAAGTGACAAGTGTATGGTTGGGGCAAACCCAAAATAAACATGCGTCTTTTGCGAAAGCAGTGAATAACTGCTCTTCTTATGAAGGGACTTTTGACTATCATTTCCCAAACGGTTATTGGAAAGCTATACATGCTGACTTGATTTACTCTATCAAGAAAAAAGATGAGAAAGTAGGCTATCAAACCTTGCTTAAGGAATATGGGAAAGGGATTCTAATTTTAAATTTAGAAGATCCATATTATGCGTCAGATCTAACTCAAATCGACATTTCTACGGATTTTAGTGAGGAGTTGAACTGCTTCAAATCAGTTTTTCTTCATCTTAGCGCATTGCATGAATGGAGTGGAGGTTCAATTCAATCTTATCCTTCCAGATTGCTTCCTGTTAGTACCAGCAAAAAGAAGAAGGATTGAAATTTTGTCCATATAAGTATGGGCTGTTGAATCAGGAAAATCATGTCTTAAGAAGACTTGATTCCCACGTCCTCTAAAAGCTTCTTCACCTGCTCTACTTTATCACCTTGAATCTCAATATCAGCATCTTTGACAGCCCCTCCACATCCAAGCTTCTTCTTAATTTTAGAGGCTAGGTCTATGAGTTCTTTTTCAGAAAGAGAAAGATTCAAAATGACGGTAAGTACGCTTTGCTTTCTTTTCACAAGGCGTACTTTAACAGGTCCTGATTTCTTTTTAGAAGGGTCCTCGGCTGGGACCCACTGTCCATCAAAGGTAAATGGCATTAGGATAACTTCTTTAAAAGAAGTTCATTTAAAATGGAAGGAGAGGCGGTTCCTTTACAAAGCTTCATCACCTGTCCTATTAGATAGGCAAAGGCTTTGGTTTTTCCGGCCTTATAGTCAATGATGGATTGAGGATTCTCGGCAAGAACCTGATCGATGAGCTTTTCAATCGATGCAGTATCGCTGAGCGGCTTATAATCTGGATTCTTTTCAATGATCTCATCACAGGTGAGAAGGGGATTTGCGACCATGTCATCTGCGACACTTTTAGCAATCTTGCCTGTTAATTTACCTTCTTCGATCTTATTGACAAGAGAAGCTACTTCTTTGCTCAAAAGCCCAAACTCTTTAAGCGTCTTGCCTGAATCTTTGATCCTTCCAACAAACTCTACTAAAATCCAGTTGGCAAGAGATTTTGGATTTTTACAGATAGAAAGCCCTTCTTCAAAATAATCACAAAGCGACTTTTCGTTGATAAGGGTTATGGCTGTTGCTTCAGGTAGATTTAAGACTTCTACATAGCGTTTAAAGCGCTGCTGAGGAAGCTCTGGCAAGGAAAGGCGTATCCCTTCAATGTACTCAGGAGAAAGGATAATCGGTACAAGATCAGGCTCTGGAAAGTAGCGGTAGTCTTCTGCGGCTTCTTTGGTTCGCATGAGGACGGTGGCTTTCTTGTCCGGATCGAACCTGTAAGTTCCAGGCAAGATCACTTCTTTAGGAGATTTATTGGCATGAAGCGTATAAAGATGGATCTGACGCTGAATTTCTGCGTCGATGGCCAGTTCCATATTACTAAACGAGTTCATGTTCTTGATCTCGATTTTGGGACGGAGTGTGTTTTCTGTTTTAAGCTTCACAGAGATGTTGGCATCGATACGAAGAGATCCTTCATCCATGTTGCAATCAGAAGCATCCAAATATTCCATGATCGCTTTGATGGTTGTTGCATAGGCTACGGCCTCTTTAGCGGAATGGATGCAAGGCTCGGAAACGATTTCAATAAGGGGAGTGCCGGCTCTATTGTAGTCCACACCTCCAAAATTGCTAAAATGCTTAAGCATACCGGAGTCATCTTCAAGGTGTGCTCTATTGATCGCAAACTCTTTCGTTTCTCCGTCCACTTTCACTACGATAGATCCCCCTAGAACGATGGGGTATTCGAATTGTGTGATCTGATAGTTACGAGGACTGTCCGGATAGAAGTATGATTTACGATCAAATTTACTAAAAGGGGCTACTTGAGCTCCTACAGCGCATCCAAATTGAACAGCTTTTCTCACCACTTCTTGGTTGAGGACAGGAAGAGTTCCAGGCTGACCTGTACAAACATCTGTGATGTTTGTATTAGGTTCATCTCCAAAACGGTTTGGAGCGTGGCTAAAAATTTTGGTTTGGGTATTGAGCTGTACGTGGATCTCAAGACCGATAACGGCTTCCCAGGGACTGTGTTCCATATATTATGCCTCGGAGTGGAATAAGGGTGGGATCTGTTTATTAAAGGTAGTTGCCTTCTCAAAGTGGTGAGCGACTTGCAACACTTTAGCATCTTGCATAAAATCTCCAAGAAGTTGGAACCCAAGAGGTTTTTTATCTTCACTAAACCCGGAAGGGATGCTTATAGCAGGAAGGCCTGCTAAATTTGCTGAGATGGTGTAGATGTCTTGTAAGTAAATCTGCAACGGGTCTTGGATGCTTCCAATCTCAGGAGCTGGAAGAGGAGCGCAGGGCATTGCGATCAGATCGCACATGCCAAATGCCTCTTTGAACTTCCTTATCACTAAGGTTCTTACTTGTTGAGCCTTTTTATAATAGGCATCTTTATAACCGGAAGATAGGACGTAGGTGCCAAGTAGGATACGTCTTTTAACTTCGGGTCCAAAGCCTTCTTGTTTAGAAAACTCATACACTTCATCCAAAGTCTTTGCTTTCGAAGAGCGCAGGCCATAGCGGATTCCGTCATATCTGGCTAAATTGGTAGAAGCTTCAGCGGTTGCCAAAATGTAGTAGATCGCAATCGAATACTTAAGGATGTCTAGGTCTACTTCAACGGTCTCTACCCCTAACTTCTTAAAGACTTCAAGGCTCTTTTCAAAGTTGGCTTTGGCCACAGGATCTAAAGACTCTAAAAACTTCCAAGGTACTCCAAGCTTCATTCCTTGAATCGGTTTTTCGAGTAAGGAGAGGTAGGGTTCTGTTGGTTCTTTTAAGTTAGTGGAATCTTTGGAGCAAGGCTTGCTAAGCGTTTCCATTAGGTAAGCCGCATCTGCTACCGAAGTGGCCAGAGGTCCTATTTGATCTAAAGAAGAAGCAAAGGCAACAAGACCATAACGGGATATTCTGCCATAGGTGGGCTTAAAGCCAACGACTCCAGAAAGAGCTGCAGGCTGCCTGATCGATCCTCCCGTGTCACTACCTAGAGCTAGAGGACAGAGCCTTGCAGCAACGGCTGCAGCAGATCCACCAGAAGATCCTCCAGGGGAGCAGGCAAGGTTCCATGGGTTTTTAGAAGTTTGAAAAGCGGAGTTTTCTGTAAAGGATCCCATAGCAAACTCATCGAGATTCGTTTTGCCAATTAAAAGGGCGTCCTCTTCTTCTAAAAAGCGCGTGACACTTGCATCAAACACTGCTCTATAGTTTTCTAGAAATTTAGAAGCGCAGGTAGTGATCTCGCCATGCACGTGGATGTTGTCTTTGACAGCGATCGGAACGCCTGCCATCTTTCCAAGAGGCTTTCCTTCTTTTTTCTTTTGGTCGAGAAGATCTGCCTTTTCTAGAACTCTAGCGTTGAAAGTAGAGAGGAAGGCATTTGTCTTTTCATCATTTTCTTCGATTCTTTTTAAGAAGTACTCGGCAATCGAGCGGGCAGAGGCCTTTCCGGTCATAAAAAGATCGTGGATTTCAAGGGCTGAGAGTTGGTACATAGAAAAAGGTCTCTAGTTTGAAGATTTTGTCTGGATGATAGGAGGGACGCGGATCATTCCACCGATATGTGCTGGAGCGTTCGAGAGGAACTCTTCCCGTGGGAGAGTAGGTCCGACCTTGTCCTCGCGCATGATATTAGAAAGCTGCTCCATGACGTGTGAGCAAGGCGGAACATCTTTTGTATCAACCTCTTGCAATAGATCGATGTAAGCGAGAATTTTTGAAATATTAGAGGAAAGGGCTTTTTTTTCCTCATCCGTGCATTCGATACGGCATAGTTTGGTCAGTTTTAAAAATTCTTCTTCAGTGAGGGTTTGCATAATAAATCCGGCTCTCTTTACTTTTTTGGGGCATTTTAAAGGATTTTTAGAGGAATAGTCAAAGGGAAAGTGAGGCGAATCCCCCTCTTTATAAAACCTATAAAAAAAAGAGTGACAAATCATCCCAGATTTTTTAGTATCGAGCCTGTAGATATAAAACCGTTTTTATCGTTTTTTTTAAAAGGAGAAAACTATGAAGTGTAAATGTACAGCCACGATTGCCATGATTCTTGTTGTAATCGGAGCATTGAATTGGGGTCTTTGGGGCTTCTTTCAGTTTGATTTAGTAGCTTGGCTTTTTGGTGGTAACACTACAATGATGAGCCGTGTGGTTTATTCAATCGTTGGCCTTGCAGGTCTTTATAGCATTAAGGTTCTTATGTGTTGCAGCAAAAAATGCTCTTGCCCATGTCATTCATCCTGTGACAAAGACGGCAAAAACAAAGGCTGCTGTAAGTAATAGCAAGTTCGGTTTTGATTGTTTTTAAGCGCAGGTTGATCAATCTGCGCTTTTTTTATGAGGTTTTTTTTGAATATTATCGTTTCAGGCTCTACGGGTCTTGTTGGGAAAAATCTTTGCCAGCTTCTACAAAGCAAGGGACATAGGATCAAGTATCTCATTCGCGGGAAATCTAAAGATCCATCCTCGATTTCTTGGAATCCAGAAACAGGAGAAGGTGACTTAGCTGCCTTTGAAGGTTTTGATGCGGTGGTCCACTTAGCAGGAGAGAACATCGCCAAGGGATTTTGGACAGCTTCTAAAAAAAAGAGAATTTTAGAAAGCCGCCAAAAGGGGACCGAGAACCTCGTACTTCTTTTAAAAAAGCTAAAAAATCCACCTAAGGTATTTGTTTCAGCTTCAGCTGTTGGATACTATGGAAGTTCGGTGGTCCCTGTTACCGAATCAAGTCTTAAAGGATCAGGTTTTCTATCCGATGTATGTGAAGCTTGGGAATCATCCCCAAAGCTTTTAGATCCAACCTGCGTTCGCACGGTTCAAGCAAGATTTGGAATGATCCTTTCCCCTCAAGGGGGAATTTTAAAAGCACTGCGGCCTTTGTTTCAATTGGGTCTTGGTGGGAAAATTGCTTCCGGGAAGCAGATGATTTCTTGGGTTGCCTTAGAAGATGTTACAGGAGCATTACTGCATATTTTGATGGATCAAACCCTTAAAGGGCCTGTCAATATCGTCTCGCCGAATCCTGTTTCTCAGGAGGTCTTTGCTAAGGCCTTTGCTAAAGCTCTTAGCAAACCCTGTTTTTTTAGGATTCCACGGTTTTTACTCTGGGGGGAAAAAGCCAAAGACCTTTTACTTTCCTCTTTGGCCGTAGTGCCTTCCAAGCTACAAAATTCGGGTTACTGTTTTTCTTACCTAACTCTTGCTGACTATTTTAAAAGTGCGTTTTCTAATTTCTGAGTCGCTGTGTAGCAAGACTTGATCTTGGCATCATCTACCCATAGAGAAAGAGAATCAGAAGAAGAGTGGGGAGTATGGGTAATAGTGTCGACCGTGTGAAGAAACTCGTGCACAAACTTAGGGAACCTTCCGCCTATTTGTTCAGCTACCTTTTCCATGTCAGGTCCAAACTTCATAAGGTCATTTCTTGTCTTTTGAGAAGCTTGTATCGCTTTTTCTGTGGTTCCTTCTTGGATGTAGACGAGGAATTCCCCCATATCAGCCTTGATTCGGTGCTCTAAATCCATAAGTTTTTGTTTGTTCAGTTTAATGTCTTTAGAACTGCGACGCGGATGATACTTTTTCATTCTTCGTAGGTTTAATGTCATAATTAACCTCTTTTTATTGGTTAGTTTTATTTTAATTATACGATTAATTTTTTAATAACTTCAATTTTTTAATGAAAAATCTTCTGGATAGGAAAAAATGTTTGTGGAATCATTGGCATGACTTATTAAGTACAAAGGAGTTGTAGCCGTGAAAAAGAGCCTTATTTATTTTGCATTGAGTATCTTAAGTGTGAATCTAACTTATGCTCAGGACATTAAGCTTACGCAGCCTGCCCAAGTTGCAGCTGTAGAAGAAGATGAGATGTTCGTAGAAGAAGAGCTGGAGCTGGAAGAGGCGGATTTGGAGGATTTTGACGAGACCTGATTAGAAGCTAGCGGCTTCGCTAGCTCTTATAGTTAATTGGGGCATACAAAATCTGTCCTTTGAGTAAGAAGCTTTTACCTATTTGGCAAGCGATGTCTAGTAATGCATCATCAACAGTCATGCCGAGATCCTGAGCTTCCTTTTTGATAAGATCTAAATGAAACGGGAAAATGATCGCAAGAACCTCAAGCCTGTGATTGGGAAGCTCACTTCTGATTCTTTCAAGATCAATTAACCCGATAAGTACTTCTTCTTTTCCTCCTCTTTTCTCAACATAGAAAGGCAGGTTGTCGTATCGAATTTTATATCGGCCTTTATCTATTAATCCACTAAGGTACATTTTTGAGAATAACCTTACCATGTCTCTCACGGCTCCATCGAAGATCTCTGGCTGAGAATTATAGAGCCGCAGATTGTGATAGATGGTCCCTTTGATGGGGAGCCTTTGTTCTATAAGGAAGTCTCCGCACAATTTTGCCTTAGGAATGACCAGATGGGAACTTTTTTGTGAATCCAAAACCGATCTTACTTCTCTCATCTGATGAAAACGCTGGATAGCCTTTTTTTGTCCTAAGTCCTTTAGAGCAATTTCGGGCATTTCGATAGGCAGATAAACCTTAGTTCTTCCTCCGAGAGCTCGTGGCATTGAATGGGATTCAGGTCCTTTTGCTTTTTCACATAAGGCTGAGTAGTCTCGATAGAGTAGACGGTGGGGAAGGAAAGGTTTTCGGGCTAAATGGCCTCGAACATGCCTTTGAATAGTGATGGCACTTTCTATTGAACTCGTAGAAGATGTCAATGAATTAATTGTCATAAGTGTCTGGTTTATAGTTGTTCTAAGTTTAAATTCTACATAAATCTCAGTAAGTATTCAATGGTGTAATTATGGTTGTTTGTTTGCTTTTGAGTTCTTTTGATTTTCGTAATTAATTTGTAAGTTTTAATTGCGATTCTGTATCTTTTTATCTATTATAATCTTACTTAATTAAATTATTTTGTTGCGTTGTTAATTAATTTGGTTATAACATAAGTCCATAGGGCGTAGAAAGGGGAGAATGTCATGCCGGAGCTGGAATTGAAACCGTGGATTTCCATATGGGTCAAGCCAAGACAGACTGTACGAGCGATCATTAACTATAATGTAAAATATCGATTTTTCATTTTATCGCTTCTTTATGGGCTTCCGACTGTGCTCCAGATGGCGCAAAACTTCTCTTTGGGAAGTGTTTTGGCACTGCCGGCGATCCTACTTCTCTGTTTGATCGTCTCTCCTTTACTTGGAGCTTTAGGCCTTTTGATCTGTTCTGCCTTTTTAACTTGGACAGGACGCCTTTTAGGGGGCAAGAGCACTTTTGCTGAGATGCGCTGCGCCTTTTCTTGGATCAATGCCACGAATCTTGTGACAGTGGCCGTTTGGGTGGCATTGATCGCTCAATTTAAAGAAGTCATTTTTTATGAAGGGTTTGTAAGAATGCCAATGACGGCCTTAGAAGCGACCTGGCTGAGTGTATATTTCCTCATTCAGTTATCTGTTGCTATTTGGTCTTTCATTTTGCTTTTACAAGCGGTGAGTGAAGTACATGGGTTTTCTATATGGAAATCGTTAATCAACGTCGTGATTGCTTTTGCTGCTGGTGTTGGAGTCGTATGGATTTTGGGATTTGCTCTCGAGCGACTTGTCGATAGAGTCTAATTATATATACAAATAAACAAATATGTTTTTTTCAGGGGGATTTATGAAGAAGTTGAATCATATAGTAAGAGAGAACTTTAAGGGGCTCCTTAGAGTTTGTCTCCTAGGAGGATGCTTGACTTGCGTAAGCCCTCTCGGTTTTTCTGCAGACTCTAAAGCGAAAGCCGAAGTTTTAAGTAAAGACTGGCTCAAAGTGGAATCACAGCAAGGCAAATGCAGTATGCACTTTCCAAATGCTGCTGAGCATGTTGCTGAAACGATGAAAATTGATGAAGAAGGAACAGAACTTAAGTATGATGCGTATATTTCAGCTTCAGAGGCTGAAACTGTATTCATGCTCCTTATTGCTCAGTATCCAGATTTTGTAGATGAGCAGTTCGCTCAAATGAGCTTAGAGGCTTTTTTAAATGGGATTTTAACTCATGGAGCTGGAGCTCAACTTTTATTTGCTGACATGATTTTAATACAAGGTCATGAAGGACTTGATTTTTTCATCAGAACTGGTCCTAACTATTTTAAAGGACGCGCTTTGATGGTTAAAAACCAACTCTATCTAATGGCTATGGAGTGCAAAGTTTCAGACTATGATGAAAAGCATTATGATAAGTTTGTGAATTCGTTCTTACTCGGTCAATAAATAGATGTAAAAAAGGGAGCTCTTTTTTTAAAAAAAGCTCCCTTTTCTTTTTTTAAAATGTTACAGTACCAAAAATTCTTCCGTATCCAGCACCATTAAAATCGTAGTACTTCTTATGGTGATTATGCTCGTCGCTGATTTGGATCCAACCTCCAAAATTCCAACCCCCACCAATTCCAAGTTCGAAGCAGCTTTTTTGTACAAAGCGTAAATCCAATTCTACGACGGTAGAGTAGATTTTAAAAATCCCATCATCGTACTTTCCAACCCCTCCGTGGATCCTTCTTGGAAAACGGTAAGGTCCTCCGAGCGATGTTGCAACAATCGATGTAACCCAATGTTTTGCGAAGTGATAGTTTAAAGAAGCGTCGATCGGAAATACAGCATTGAATTGCCACTGAGGTGAGAGTTTCCAGTCGATTCCAAGGATCGGAAGAACGTATCCGTTTTTCGCTCCATAGTACGCAAAAAATCCTAAGTTCACTCCTAGATTTTCTGTTTGAGCATAGCGCCCCCAGAGCATCGCATAGTACACAGCTGAGTTTGGGAAATTAAAAGTTGTTGCATCCACAGCAACGCCGCCATTAATAACAAAACGCCACTGCTGTACGGAGTGGGAGATCCATGTTAAAGAACCGATTCCATATGTGTATTCGTTTTTATGGAAGTTAGGGTTTTTATTCCAGCCGAGATCTAAATAGGTAGCACCCGCTTGCCATGTTAGAGAGTTTTCTTTATTTAAAAAGTGAGTGAAATACAAAGAGGCATTCCCTTCTGAGTAGTGCGTCCTAGTTCCATAGGCGGGAGCTGTTGTGACTTTTGCGGCTCCTACATGTCCATAATCAGCTTCGAAGTGAAAGACATGTTTTTCATCTGCAAACATGTCTGAGTTTAAGAAGGTGTAGTCAGTAGCGTATAGGCAAGTAGAGAATAATACAGTTGCTAAGGTTAGATAGTGTCGTGACAAGAGAAACTCCTCATCTTAAAAAAAAGTTATTGTAAGACATTTGATACTAGGATTGCTCATAAAACGAAAGAGTTTTTTTACCTCCTAACATTCGTAAAAGTTCGCTCTCTCGTAAAGAAGAATCGAGTGTTTGAACTTGAGCGTATGTCCTTTCTCCGGCTGTATGCTTAGAGACTCTTAAGTGCTTATGTGCTGTACAGGCTACTTGAGGAAAATGCGTGATGCAAATGATCTGACGGTGAGAAGAAAGGTTTTTTAGTTTCTCTCCGATAAGACCCGATGTTTCTCCTCCTACTCCCGCATCGATTTCATCGAAGATGAGTGTGGGCGTATGATTTTTTTCAGCTAAAGCGAGCTTTAGAGCAAGAAGTAAACGAGCGAGTTCTCCGCCTGATGAGCTGTCTTTTACAAGACTGGGAGCTTCTCCTTGGTTTGCAGCAAGCCAAAAGTGAACAGAGTCTTCTCCAAGCAGCGTTCTTGCTTGCTTGTCTATTTTAATCTCTAAAGAGGCTCCTTTCATATTCAAAGACTGGATTTCTTTTTTAAGCTTTCCCTCAAGAGTTTTGGCAGCTTGCTTTCTTTGCTTGGTCAGTTCAAGAGAAAGAGCTGTTAGCTCTTTTTCTGTGTGCTCAAGTGCCAACTCTGTTTTGCTTTTTTCCTCTTCCAAGTGATCAAAAAGATCGATCTTTTCTTTAAGGGCCTTGCGATATTCTTCCCACTCTAAAATGGAAGAGCCGTACTTCTTTTTCATACGATCAATTAAGGAGAGCTTTGCCTCTAAAAGTTCTTTCTTTTTAGGATCGGGATCAAAATCAGAAAGGGCGCTTCGCATTAAGTGCTGCACTTCTTGCAAAGAAATGGAGACGCTGTCCAAAAGCTCCAAAGACTCTTGAAAGGCCTTATGCAAAGAAGAAAAGGGTTTACAAAGAGCTTTTGCTTTTTGCAAGCCAGATAAAAAAGAAGAGGGACTTTGAGAGATCAGCTCAAAGAGCTGATCTATATGAGTAGAAACTTCTTCAGCACTTGAAACATTAGAATACTCTTGAAAAAGAGCCTCTTCATCGCCTTCTTTGAGATGAAGTGCGTTTAGCTCTTCCATTTGCTGCAAACAGAAAGGAAGCTCCCTTTCTTTTTGTCTTTCAGATTCTTGTAGCTTTTCTAAAGTTTTCTTAAGTTCTTTGCTTGAAGTAAAGAGCTTGGAAAAGTTTTCTATAGAGGGCTGCAGTGATCCAAAACAATCCAAAATATCTCTTTGTGTGTCGCTATGGCGAAGCTCTTGACACGAGTGTTGATCGACAATCTGAATACAAAAAGATCCTACCTTTTGTAAAAAAGATAAAGACACCCATCTTTCATTCACCTGGTTTTTGCTTTTTCCTTCAGCGGACACTTCCCGTGAGAGTATGAGAGATCCTTCTTCAAAAGGGACTCCAGCATCAGTGAGTAACAAAATAAGTTCTTTGGGAAATGGAAATTCAAAACGAGCTTGAACAAACCCTTTACTTGCGCCTCTTCGGATCAAAGATGTATCGAGCTTTTGTCCAAGCAGCAATCTAAGACCATGCAAAATGGCGGTTTTCCCAGAGCCCGTTTCTCCTGTAATGACATTGAGATTTGGATCCCACTCAATTGAACACGATTCCATTAAGATAAGATTTTGTATGAGGAGGTCTTTAAGCATCGCTATTACTATCAAATAAGGCTGAAGTTGTTTTAAAATGAGTTTTGGAAACTAAAGGAAGAATCTCCACTCCATGTTTTTCAATCGCTTTTTTTGCTGCTGTGATAACGGCAGAAGAAGCTCCTTTAGGAAGCTTTACTTGGAACTTGTCTTCAAGTTCTGCGAGTCCTTCTAAAAAGGCGCCTCTTGCTAAAATAGAAGCTGCTGCAACAACAGGGTCTTCTTCTCCCTTAAATCTTTGAGTCAGATCTATCCCAAGATTGTTTCTTTTCAAAAAGCTCATCATGAGTTCTTTATCGGCGAATTGGTCCAAAATGGCTTTTTTACATTCTGTTTTTGTAGAGAGTTCCTCTAAAGCTGTCGTGTGGCCCCAAGCGAGCATCCGATTGAGATTGTGAAATTTGTCGTAGAGTTTATTATACGTCTCAGGCAAAAGCTTTAAAACTTTATAAGGATAGGATGCTTTTAGCTTTTTGCTAAGATTAATCACAGATTCATCCGACATTTTTTTGCTGTCGCGAACGCCCATTTTAAGAAGATCTACAACTTGACCCTCTCCTGCATAAAATGCGGCAATGCAAAGAGGTCCAAAAAAGTCACCCTTTCCAGCTTCGTCCATACCAATGCGCGCTGACATGTCTTGTCCGACTTCTGGATACGTGTAAGCGACACTTTTCAAAATTTCGGGTTCTAGATAGTACTCGATGAACTCTTCTTTCCCTTTCCCTTGGACTGTCAATTTTCCGGAAGTGTAGAGAGTGCAGGACATCCCTTGTTTTTTAGCGGTGAAAAAAGCGTAAGGGGCAGGGGAGAGCTGGAATCCTTGCCCTAAAAGGTCCTGCTCGAACTTGTCTTTTAAAGAGAGGTCGATCTTAGATACAAAGCAGGCAGGTTTACTGTTATTATCAGACATGGTTTCCAAGGTTTTTTCTCTATTTTGAGGTCTGAACCGAAAAAAAACAATTTTTTTCTTTTTCAAAAAGGCAAATAGATCCTTTTGCGGTAATCCCGTATTTTGCTACAGTAGCGGATAAGTTATTAGTAGCGCCTCAAGGCTACGTTGGATAGTTTTAACAATTTAATAGAGGAGCAGTGCTTCCTTCCCGCCTTATAAGAGGTTGGGATTCCGCGCTGTAACAATCAGATGAGCGAAGATCTTAAAAGAGTAGGCAATATCTTTAGAACAAAGAGAAGAGACTTGAACTTAAGTTTGAAGGAAGCAGAGAATTCGACTTCCATTCGCTTAGGCTATCTTGAAGCCATCGAAGAAGGGATGATTCATCAAGCGATTGCTCCTGTATATGCCGTTGGGTTTATGAAGCAATACGCGAGCTTTCTTGGGATGGATTTCGATGCGATCGTCAGAGAATCTCCCCATGTATTTAAAATCCCTCACGAAAAACACGATTTTGATTATGGGATTGGAACATTGGAAGTAAGAGGTAGTTTAGGTGGAGGAGTAAAATGGCTCCCTAATCTGATTTGGGCTTCTGCTGCCGCCGTAGTTATAGTAATTGCTTGGTATCTTGCAAAGTATCTCGGTGTATTGTAAGGTTCCATAAAGACGTAACCGTTATATGAGGGGATTATGAATCAGCTCGAAAATCAGCTAGGAGAATACGTTCTCATTAAAGAGATCAACAAAAGCCCACTTGGGACTTTGTTTTTAGCAGAGCATCACCTTCTGAAAAGAAGAGCTGCTTTAAAGTTTTTGTCTCCTCAGCTCAGGGCTGACCTAGAAGCTCTAACGAAATTCAAAGAAGACATCGCGTTGCTTGCAGCGCTAGATCATCCCCATATCGTTCGTTTGCAAAATGTCGGGCTACAAGATGACTCTTGTTATTTGATGTACGATTGGCTCTCTCAAGGAGATGAGCCCTGCAAAAACCTCTACGATTATGCAAAAGCTGAAGAAGATACGATCCTCAAATTCGCAAAGCAGATTGGCTCAGCACTTGATGCCGTTCACCGTTTTCAAATTAGGGGACTACCGTTAGCTCATTTAGGCGTAAAGGGATCGAATGTGCTCATCCATTCTAAAGACGGGGAGCTCTCGGCGTCTTTGGCCGATACAGGACTTACTCGCCTGTTATCTCCTGGCGCTTTTTTACTTCTTTTACTAAGAGAATGTGCAGCAGAGATGAGCGGAGAAGATTCTTCCAAGCGGATTTGGCAAAGTTTTCATGCGCTTGCTCCAGAGCAAAAAAAATCAGGATCACACTCTTTAGAAAAAGCTGATGCTTATGCCTTTGGCGTGATGTTTTATGATCTGCTCACAGGACAAATGCCAGAGGGAAGATTCCCACTCGTTGCTGAAGTTCGTCCAGATTTGAAATACGATTGGGATTCTTTCCTTCTTGCTTGTTTAGATCGAGATCCGGCCAGACGTCCAAAATCCCTTGAAGCAGCGCTCGAGTTTGTATCGCCAAGATCTGAGCCTTCAGAGGTATCTGAATCTTCTTTAAAATTACAACTCAAGCCTGGCGAAATCTTTAGACCTCAGTTTGAGTCCGATCCAGGCGCTATTTTTCAAACAGAAAAAGTTGTCATGAGATATCAGCCGGCTATTCAAGAAGCAAAAAGCATTGATCCGATCTCTACAGAGATGGTGATCATTCCTGGCGGTGATTTTCATCGTGGGAGCAATCAAGGAGGACGCGATGAGTCTCCGCGCCATTTGATTCACCTAAGCCCTTTTGCTTTAGATGCACATCCTGTCACAAACGAGCAGTATGTTCGTTTCTTAGAAGTGATGGGAGGCGAAAAAGATGGTAATAATAACGACATGATCCGTCTAAGAGAATCCCGCATCAAAAGAACGGCTGGAAAGCTCAGCATCGAATCTGGCTACGCCAAACATCCCGTTGTTGGGATCACTTGGTATGGAGCAACTGCTTATGCAAAATGGATGGGAAAAAGACTTCCAACTGAAGCCGAGTGGGAAATAGCTGCTTGCGGTGGAATGGAAGATTCTCTTTATCCAACAGGCATTAATATCGAAAGATCCCAGGCGAACTTTTTTAGCTCCGATACAACAGCTGTCATGAGCTATCCTCCAAACCCTTACGGTCTTCACGACATGGCAGGAAATGTCTACGAGTGGTGCAATGACTGGTATGACTTCCACTACTACAACCTTTCCGTACAAGAGCCTACCAATCCTCAAGGTCCTCTTCAAGGGGTCTACCGTGTTCTTAGAGGAGGCTGCTGGAAAAGTCTCAAAGAAGACATGCGCTGTGCTCATAGACATCGCAACAACCCAGGTACTATGAATGGAACCTGCGGTTTTCGCTGCGCTGCAGATGTAGGGCGTTCATAAAAAAAAAGCGGTTAGGTTCTAAAACCTAGCCGCTTTTTCCTAGAATAAAACAAACACCTCAGATATTTTCCTTCTGATTAATTAAAGCCAATTAGGTGTTTCAATGAAGATTTCTGCTCTTTTTACTTGTTCTTTGTTGCCATTTTGTCTCAATGCTCATTTAAATGAACTGTATGAAGAAGCTAAGCCTTTAGCAAAAAGTGAGCTGCATTTGCACATCGGAGGATCTTGGCCTCTCAACTATTTAGAGAAGATTGCAGAGCCAGATCAGTTTCTAGATCTATGTCACATGCTTAAAAAAATCCAAAACCGAGAAGCGAGTTACCATGAAGCTTTTAGAGCCTTCACACTTGTTGAAAAGATTGTTGATTCTGAAGAGAAAGTAGAAAAGGGAGTGGTTGCCCTTTGCGAAGATCTTATTCAAGACAATGTTGTATATGCAGAGTTTCGCACTGGTATTAAAGACTTGGGATCAGGGCTTGAAGAGTATTTGCAAGCTGTTTTAAAAGGCATTCAAAAGGGAACTAAGGACTCTTCACTACAAGTAGGACTTGTCTTGAGTTTGCGCCGTAACAGCTCTTCATTCATTGCGGCGGAAACTCTTCGTCTTACACTCAAATATCGAGATCAGGGCATTGTTGGACTTGATCTATCAGGAGATTCTACTCTAGGAGAAGGGGAGAATATCTTTCCTGTTTTTCTTAAAGCCAAAGAGCAGAATTTTCCGATCACTCTCCATATTGGAGAGTCTCCCAAGGAAAAAGCTGAGCAGCAAATACTTGAGCTCACAACGCTTCATCCTGAGCGTATCGGTCATGGAGTACATCTTTGTGATGAGGCTAAACAGTGGATTAAAGATAAGCAAATTCCTGTTGAGCTATGTCTTACAAGTGCTATACAGGCTGCGATGATCCTTAATGAAAATGAGCATCCAGCTCTGCAGCTATTGATGAATGGTCATCCAGTAGCTATCTGCACAGATGACCCCCTTATTTTTAATACAAACCTATCTACAGAATATGCACGGGTTGCTTCTGTAACAGGGCTTTCTGTCGAAGAGCTTCATAGGGCCCAAGACATGTTGTTGCAGCATAGATTTTCAAAGATAGGTCTTACTATTGAATCGCCATAGAGGTGCCTTTTTAGCGACAGGTTATCGCTTAAGTAGGAGGATTGTTTGCACAGATACAAAGTGCAAGAAAAATTTTTAACTAGAGAGGAATTCCCAGCTGCTCTTGAATATAAGCAGGAACTTTTTTCTCTAGCCAATACTTAGCGCGCCAAGGAAAAGTCCCTTCTATAAAACCTACGTGTCCACCTTGTTGAGACACTTCCAGTTTTACATTGGTTGGTAGACCACTTTGACTTGGGATAGCATCAACTGGCAAAAATGGATCGTTATAGGCGTGGAGTATCAAACAGTCTTTTTTGATTTTTGCTAAATAGTAAAATGAGCTCGATTTGTCGTAGTAGTCTTTAGCGCTGCTAAATCCAAAAAGTTTCGCAGTGACTAAGTCATCAAACTCCCAAAAGGTTTTGACTCTCGCAAGCTTTTCTAAATCAATTGGAAGTTTTACGAGCTTTGCTTTCTTCAGTATTTTTTCTTTCAACTGCGATACAAGACGGTTTTGATAGATAAAGGCGTCTTTTTTGCCAAGTTGATCGGCGGATCTATTCAACAAAAAGGGAACGGAAATAGCAACGGCGCAAGAGATAGGATTATCAACTTCAGTTTCACCGAGGTATTTTAATAATACATTTCCACCGAGTGAAAAACCAATAACGGCTATTTTGGAAGAGGGGTGACGGCTTCTAAGTGTTTGTAGAACGTATTTGAGGTCTTCTGTTTCTCCCGCGTGGTACGCTCTTGCGCTTTTATTCGGCTCTCCACTACAGCCTCTAAAATGCATGAAGACTCCGCGCAGTCCTGCATCTTTCAATGCTTTTAACATCCCTTTTGCATAGCTTGATTCAATTGATCCTGCAACTCCGTGCAAGATAAGTACAAGAGGAGCTCTTTCATTGCCAGAAGTCCAGTCCAGATCAACAAAATCTCCATCAGGGAGCCTTAGCCTCTCTCGAGTCAGCGAGATGTCAATTTTTCTTTTACTTAAGGTGGGCCAGATAGTTTGCAAATGCCTTCCAGGTAGCCACCAAGCAGGTTTAAAATTGGAAGGTTTTTTCACTAAGGACCTCAGATCGTTTTTTTAGAAGAATAACATGAGGAAGTACTAAGTTACAACGTACCATCTCTTGATCTTAACCCTTGACCCTAGTACAATGCCCTACTTTAATAAAAGGGTATATCTACTATGAAACTTTTACTTTCGAAGCCAAGGGGCTTTTGCGCAGGGGTTGAAAGAGCGATTGAAACGGTCGAAAAAGCTCTGACCCTATTTGGGCCCCCTATCTACGTAAAGCACGAAATTGTTCATAATAGACACGTAGTAGAGGACTTAAGAGCAAAAGGCGCCGTTTTTATAGAAGATTTAAAAGAGGTTCCAGAGGGGAGTAGGATCATCTATTCAGCTCATGGGGTGTCCCCAGCTGTTAAAGAACAGGCCAAATCTAGGAACTTAATTGAGATCGATGCCACTTGTGGCCTTGTAACCAAGGTCCACTCCGCCGTGAAAAGATTTGCTCAAAAAGGGTATCAAATTATTTTAATCGGTCATAAAAACCATGTGGAGATCATCGGAACTGCTGGAGAAGCGCCCGATGTCACAACAATCGTAGAGTCAGAAGAAGATGTAGAGCTCCTATCTTTTTCAAGCGATCAAAAACTTTTTTATGCTACCCAGACAACGCTAAGTCTTGATGATGTTAAAAAAGTGTCTGATGCTCTGATGAAGAAATTCCCTCATGTTGAAACCATTCCAAGCTCCTCTATTTGCTATGCAACAACCAATAGACAGCTAGCTCTTCGTCAGATCACCGATGAAGCAGAGCTTGTTTTGGTCGTAGGAGATCCTAATAGCTCTAACTCGAACCGCCTAAGAGAAGTTGCAGAACTTCGAGGCATCGCCTCTTATCTCATCAACGATGAAAAAGAAATAGAGGCTTCATGGCTTGAAGGCGTAAAAGTGATCGGCCTTACAGCCGGAGCTTCAACTCCCGAGCGTATCGTTCAAGCTTGTATTCAAAGGCTTAAAGAGCTCGGAGTTATGGACGTAGAAGACGTTGTCTTTGTTGAAGAAAATGTTGTTTTCCAACTTCCAAAACAAGTGCTTTTCACCTCTTGAAATTCTAAGGGCGATTTTGTATAGTCGCCACTTCAGATTTTAGCAAAGGAAAGTAGTCATGAGTCTTACTCAAGCACCAGAAAATACGAATAAACTTGAAGAGCACAAATTATCTAAACTACTAGCTTCTGTTCAAAGCAAGATCATCGGTCAACATGCCTTGATCGAACACATGCTCGTATGCCTTCTTGCAGATGGACATGTGCTTATCGAGGGGATGCCGGGCCTTGCCAAAACGCGCTCAGCAAAAGCAATCGCGGATGGCATAAAGGGGGATTTTCATAGGATCCAATTCACCCCCGATCTTCTGCCTTCAGATCTCATCGGAACAGAAATTTACATCCACGAAAAGAGCAATTTTATTTTTCGAAGAGGTCCTCTTTTTAATAATATCCTTCTTGCCGATGAAATCAATAGAGCGCCTGCCAAAGTACAATCTGCCCTTTTGGAAGCGATGGAAGAAAAGCAAGTGACAGTCGGTCATGAAACCTACCCACTTCCAGAGCTTTATATGGTAATTGCAACACAAAACCCGATTGAGCAAGAAGGGACATACGCCCTTCCTGAAGCGCAGCTCGACAGGTTCATGATGCATCTTGAAGTTGGGTACCCAACACCTCAAGAAGAGCTTTTAATTTCGGAGCTTGATGAAAGAAGACAGCAGACGGCACCTAGCCACAATTTCCCTATCACCACTCAAGAAGAAGTTTTAAAGGCTCGCAATGCGGTAGCTAATGTTTTCATCTCAGAGAGCCTGAAAAAATACGTCGTTTCTTTAACTACTGCTACAAGAACCCCTGAGCAATATGACGATGAACTTGCAAAGTGGATCCAAAATGGAGCTTCGCCTCGTGCTACGATCTGTATGATCCGCTGCGCAAAAGCCTTAGCGTGGCTTCGAGGGGATGAATATGTGCTGCCTGAGCATATTCAAAGTGTGGCTCTTCCTATTTTAAGACATCGAATCATTCCGTCTTTTGAGTCGGAAGCGATGGGAGTGTCTAGAACTCAGATCATCAAAAAACTACTTGAAGTTGTTGCTATCCCGTGAGGTTCACATGCTGTATCCGGATTTTAATGACTTAGTAGCGCTTGGGAATTTAACGTCGCGCTTAACGCACCCTTCTTCATCCTCTGTCAAGTCTTCGGCGCTTGGGAACCATCGCTCTGCTTTTCGAGGGCAAGGTCTTGAATTTGATGCAGTAAGGGAATATGTTCCTGGCGATGACATTCGTAACATCGACTGGAGAGTAACGGCAAGAACAGGATCTCCACATTTAAAAGTGTTTCAAGAAGAAAGAGAAAGACACATCATCCTCTGCATCGACATGAACGCATCAATGCGTTTTGGTACAAGAAACACGTTTAAATCCGTTCAAGCAGCTCGAATAGCAGCTCTACTTGGCTTTGGAGGCATTGCTCAGCAGGATCGGGTAAGCAGCTGCCTCTTTGGCGATGTAGAAGAAGGCATTCAGTTTTTTCCTCCCAAAAGAAGTAAAACTTCCCTTCTTTATCTTTTAAAAATGCTAGCCACTCCGCAGGTCCAGAGACACTCTGTTCCCTTAAAGGAATCGCTCGATTGCATCTTTAAAAGAGCTCACACAGGATCTCTTGTGTATGTGATCAGCGATTTTTTAGAGATAGATGGGGATTTTGAAGATGAAGATGCAATTTCACGTCTTAGAAAAAAATGTGAGGTCGTATTCATTAGTATCAATGATCCGGCAGACAAATCGATTGCTTCTATCGGAACTGTTGGGTTTTGTTTAAATGAGACAGAGAAGACGTACGTTAATACTGAGAGTTTAGCAGGCAGAAAAGCATATGAAGAGCAGTGGCTCGCTCATGAAAAGCGCCTGCATCAACTGACTTCTCAGCTTAAAATTCCTCTTATTGAGCTCTCGACGCTTTCTGATGTGCAAAAAGAGCTGTCTACTTCCTTGAATCAAATCAAGAGGAGAAAAAGATGAATCCTCTTTTAGAAAAACTCCATGACATCGAAGGGCTTGATTTGATAAGCGCTTGGCCCTTTTCTTTTGCTTTGTGGGCTGTAATTGCTGCTGCTATTATCCTGTTTTCTACTGGGATATATTTCATCATCCGTAGAATCATTTTCATAAGAAGCTGGAAATACGATACCTTTCAGAAGCTCGATGGACTTGAAAAGAATTTGTCAGAGCTGACTGCAAGAGAAAGCGCTATGACGCTTTCTGAATATGTAAGACGCATCGCTCTTAAAAGGTTTGCAAGAAAAGAGTGCGCAGGACTTGTCGGGCAGTCGTGGCTCCAGTGGCTTTCTAAACATGATCCGAAAAATTTCGATTGGGAAAAAAAAGGAACTCTTTTGATCGAGGTTCCATATTCTCCTGAAAGTAGCGAGGTATCAACACACGAGATTAAAGATCTGATCGGGGCTTTAAGGGAGTGGGTGGAGTAATGTTTCATTTTTATTTTCCGTGGCTAGCCCTACTTTTACCTCTTCCCTTCATCATAAGAAAATGGGCGCCAGCTCCTAAAAGTAGCAAAGATAAAGCTCCTGAGGTGTATTTTCCATCGATGGACAGGCTTAAAAAAGCGTTCCCTGCTGCAAACATTGAAAATAAAAGATCAGATCGTCCTGTTTTAATTCTTCTATCGCTTGTTTGGGTGTTTTTAGTCCTAGCTTTGATGCAGCCAGAAAAAGTAGATCAGTTCAAGCAAGTAAAAAATGAAGGGTATGATCTGATGCTTGCTGTTGACATTTCAGCTTCGATGCAAGCGGTCGATTTTTCCACACAAACGAAAGTGATCAGTCGCCTTGATGTGACAAAAGAAGTGGTGGGAAAATTTGTTTTGGGAAGACGCGGTGACCGCGTCGGTCTTGTGACATTTGGACAGCAAGCATACTTACATGTGCCTTTAACTCTAGATACTGTCTCTGTCAGCCGCATGCTTTCTGATACGATGGCGGGGATGGCAGGAAATGCCACTGCTATTGGCGATGCGATCGGTCTTAGCGTTAGAACGCTGCGTGAGCGCCCTAAAGGATCTCGCGTGCTTGTACTCCTTACAGATGGAGAAGACAACTCAAGTAGCATTCCACCCATGGAAGCTGCAAAGCTTGCAAAGCAATATGGCATTCGTATTTATACAGTCGGTGTCGGCAAAAACGGACAGGTTCCTTTTCCTACAAGATTTGGAGGCTATGCGATGGTAGAAGTGTCGATCGACGAAGCTTTGCTTAAAGAGATTGCAGCGGTGACCGGTGGGCAATATTTTCTAGCAACCGATCAAAAAGCGTTAGAGTCGATCTATAGCAAAATCAATGAACTAGAAAAGACGGAGTCGAATCAAACGACCTTTTTGATCAGAGATCCGTTTTATTATTATCCACTGGGGTTGTCGATGCTGTGTTTGCTTGCCCTTTCCGTATTTCAGATAAGAAGCAGGAAGTTAGAACATGGATCTTAAAGAATTTAATTTTGCTCATCCATTTTGGCTATGGGGACTTCTTATAATCCCAGTGATCTTTGCTTTGTTTTTTCTTTTTTATCGAAAAGACACCCAGTCCCATCAGCTCGAAAAATTCATTGATCGCCACCTGCTTGCCTTTTTAGCGCTCAAACAAGAGCACAAAAAGGGCTCATCTTTAAAAACGCTCATTCTGTGGTCTTGCGCCTGGGCTTTTTTGACATTTGCCTTAGCGGGGCCTAGATGGAACTACCGGGAAATAGAAACATTTTCACGCGATCAAAGTCTTGTTATTTTACTCGACCTCTCTGAATCGATGAATGCAGCCGACATCAAGCCATCAAGACTTGTTCGCGCCAAACAAAAGATCGAAGATTTTATCAATCTTGCAAGCGGTGTAAAAATGGGACTCATTGCTTTTGCAGCAGATCCTCACATGATTGCGCCTATCACAGATGACAAGGAAATGATCCGCCATTTGCTTCCTTCTTTAGAAACCGATTTAGTGTACGTGCAAGGCAGCAAATTATCCGTTGCATTGAACATGGCCTCTTCTATGCTAGAAGCAGAACCTGGGAGCAACAAAGCACTACTTGTGATCAGCGATGGGGGATTTGAAGATCCAGGTGCCATAACGCTTGCAAAAAAACTAGCAGATGAAGGGCTTGTCATACATGCCATGGGCGTTGGCACCTTAGAAGGGGCGCCTCTTAAAGACGCAAACGGCAATGTCATAAAAAGAAATGGAGCCCCGATCCTTTCAAGACTTGAACAAGACAAACTCAAGAGTCTTTCTGAAGCTGGAAAGGGATATTATTTAGAGGCTCACTACTCAGCCCGCAATGAAAACCTTATCTTGCAAGATTTAGAAAAACGCTCTGATCTCGCAGTAAACCTTGGTAGTAAAAACAAGCTCTGGGATGAGAGGTTTTACCTACTTTTAGCTCCAGCTTTATTGATCATCCTTGTTTGGTTTAGACGTGGGTATGTATTTTCGATCCTTCCTATCTTGCTCTTGCCATTTTTTACTCTTGAAGCTTCGTTTAAAAATCATGAAGAGCTTGGTAAAGAGGCCTTCGATCTTGAAGATTATGAAACAGCCGTTTCAAGGTTCCAAGATCCCTATAGAAAAGGCGTAGCCTATTATAAGGCAGGTAAGTTTGCTGAGGCTGAAGAGATGTTTAAAGCATCTACTAGAGAAGAAGTCGCTTTAAATGCCGCCTACAATTTAGGCAACTCTCTTGCTCAGCAACAAAAATTTAAAGAAGCAATCACAGCTTATGAAGATGTTTTAGAAAAATGGCCTGAGTGCACAAAAGCAAAAGACAACCTTGAGCTTATTAGAAGCATGATGCAGCAGCAAGAGTCTTCCGATAAAGACTCAGGTGACGGCAAAAAAGACAGCTCTGAATCGAAAGACTCTAAAAATGAGCAAGGCGATTCTAAAGAAGGGGAAGAGCAAAAAAGCCAAGAGTCTAGCGAAACAGAGTCTGAAGAAAATAAAACGGAAGAATCTGAAGTCCAAGAGTCTCAAGAGTCGCAAGCAGAGCAAAAAGATCTTGAAAAACCCTCAGATGAAAAGCCTAATGAACAAGAGCAAAAACAGCTAGTGTCACAGGAAGATCAAGATGCAGATCTATGGCTAAACCAGCTCTCGAATGATCCCAAAACATTTTTAAAGAATAAGTTCTATATTGAATCGAAAAAAAATGCAGCAACAAGGGGAGTCGACCCATGGTAATGCGACTTATTTATTTATCTCTCTTAGCACCTTTTTTTCTGTTTAGTGGAGAGTTCACTGCAAGTGTTGATCGCACGCAAATGAATTTAGGAGAGAGCTTTCAGCTTGTCTTAACCTTAAAAGAAGCCTCTGCAAGAGGGATCCCTTCTCTTCAAACGTTGAGACAAACCTTTTTGATCAATTCTCAGCAGCAATCGTCTAATACTGTGATTACAAATGGGCAGGTGGCAACCAGTACGACCTGGAGGTTTTCATTAACCTCTCAAGGAGAGGGTCAGTGGGAGATTCCAACCATCTCTATAGAGACATCAGAAGGAACGCTTTCAACAGATCCGATTGCCATTGAAGTTTTGAAAGGAGGGGTAGAGTCAGAAGTCTCAGGCCTTGATGGTGTGAACCTAACAACGATACTTAGTAGCGATAATCCTTATAAGAACGAACCTTTTATTTGTACATTTAGACTGACCTCTCAAAGAACGGTCGCCAATCTTCAACTGCAAAAAATCGATCTAGAAGATGCGATCGTCGAGCCTATAGGTGAGCCTAAAGTGTATGATAAAGTTGAAAAGGGGATGAGAGTTGATGTGATTGATTTTAGTTTCCTTGTCACTCCTTTAAAAGCAGGCTCTTTAAAAATCCCATCGGTGACTCTTCAAGGAGGAATCCCGATCAAAAGAAGAGGCTATGGAGGCTCTTTATTTGACAATACTTTCGATCCTATTTCTATCATGCAAGGATTTGATCGGCTTGAGCCTTTTACTTTAAGATCTGAGGAAAAAACATTAGACATTCGTCCGGCAGCTGCCAGTATGAACCCATGGCTTCCAGCTAGATCCTTGACCATTGAAGAGATTTGGAATCCTTATCAAACTCAGCAAGAGGGAGAGCCTCTCACTCGAACGTTTAAAATTGTTGCAGAAGGAGTTAAATCAAGTCAGCTCCCAAACTTGAATGATTTTCAGTTCAACGGAAATCTTTTTAAAATCTATGCCGACTCGCCACAAATGGGCGATGACACAAAATCAGGTCATGTCAAAAGCTGGAGAAAAGAGCAGTATACACTAATTCCTCAAGATTCAGGAGACTTGACCCTTCCAGAGATTGCCATCACTTGGTGGGATGTAGTGAATGAAGAAAAGCGGGTAGCCCGCATTCCCGCAAGAACCTTACACATTACGCCATCTAACTATCTAACCAAGAAAACGACACCTGCAGTAGAAGAAATCGCAGCTGTTATAGAGCCCTCTGTAGTTCCTAAAGAAAGCTCATTTCTTTACTACATCATCGCGGGGCTTATTTTACTTCTCGGTGTAGCAGCTACATTTGGCTTCATCCTTTATAGACGCATTCAAAAACTTAAAGGAGTTTCAAAAGAAGTAAAAGTGGTGGAAAAGAAAAAAGAAACTCCTGTAGTTAAAAAAGTTCCTAAAAAAGACAAGAAAGAAAAACTCCCAGATCTAAATCCTACTTAGCGATTGATTGCCAAGAGGGGCAGGGAAGGATGCTTGATTAAAGAAGATAAGAACTTGATGCTAGCATCTCTTGGGCACTTAGTTTCCTCAAGTTTTTCTGTTAGGAATTTAAGTTCTTCTAACGAAGCTTTTGAGAAAGAGGGATGTTCTAAGGCCCATTTAAGAATGTATGGACGTAGCGCTCGGCTGACGCTATTTGCTAAGTCCATAACTTCTGATTTAGAAAAGCTCTGAGATTCAGTATAAGAAAAAAGGCTCCACTTAAGAGCCTTTACTTTGTTTTCTGTGTCAGAATCACCTTGATCTATCGTGTAGACTAGATATTGAATATGAGGTTTTGGTAAGAGTCCGAGGTGTCTGCGAGCGAGGTCGTTAATCGTTGTTATAGATACCCCCTCGAAAGAAGCATGGTTTAAAATCCTTTTAAATAGAGGCACTTGAAGGGGCTCAATTGTGAAGCGTTCGAAGTCTAAAAGGTCATTTTGAGAGAATCCTTTAGATTGAGGACAAGAAAAAAGCCCTTTGTAAAGGGCTTTAACATCATCTTTTGCGCATGAAGCGACATAAGTGGATTTCCCGACCTCGTAGATTAAATTCTCAATGTCTTGTTTTGGGAGGTTTCTAAGAGCATTACGAGCAAGGAGATTTAAAACAACGATTCGGGGTGCCTTTATGCTTGCACCAGGAAGCGTGTCAACGATACGCTTTCCAAATGTAGGGTCTTTAAGTAGATCCTGT
Source organism: uncultured Chlamydiae bacterium (assembly GCA_903824495.1). Classification (GTDB taxonomy): domain Bacteria; phylum Chlamydiota; class Chlamydiia; order Chlamydiales; family Rhabdochlamydiaceae; genus CAIJXB01. The sequence continues at coordinate 10,338 of CAIJXB010000009.1, read as the reverse complement.
GATGATTTTTTATCTTCTTTAAGAGCTGCTTTGAATAGTTCAAAGACATAGGTATCAAAGCTCTCAAAAGCGGGTTTATTAGATGAGGAAGATAATATTGGTGGAAGAAATCCGCTCGAAGTAGTAGTAGCAGGAGTATTCATCAATGGAACCTTTTCTATCTAAAAAGACAGATATTCTCGGTCTTATGCTTGTTTAAGTCAATTTGTGAAATCTTTTTTCTATATATATAGGCAGTGATATGAGGTCGAAGGGTTTCGTTTGCCGCAGCTTCAAACTCTAAAAGTTCATCCTTAGAAAAGGGTTCTTTTGAAGGGCTAGGAGTCACAATGTTTACTTTACGTACTTGAAGATAAGGGCGGTGGACACTGGGAGGTCCGCCTGCTAAAGAAGAATCGGTTTCACTAGCAACGGTTTCCCTTTTTTGATAAGAGCGGGGGTAAGAAAAAAGATTCCTATAAAGAGAGCTAACTTTTTTGGGGGTAACGGAGGTTACATAGGCAGATACACCTACAGCCTTGATCAGATCCTTAACCTCTTGTTTTTCAAGCTCATTTATGTGGTGACGCGCGATGTGGTTTAAAACATTAATGCGACTGATCGTTTTCTTTTCCGTTTTAAGAACTTCAATAATGTGGCCATCAAAAAGAGGATAACGAAGTAGATCATTTACTGCTGATCTATCGTCTCCTAAAGCTGCTTTAAAAAGATGGATTACATAAGTATTAAAACAAACCAAACAAAGATCAAAGACGCGGGGAGAAATTAACCCAAGATCAGAAGAAGGCGAAGGGGGTATTGCGACAGTCAAGTTCATATGATCTTTTAAGAGTTTCTAGAAAAAATCGAACATTCTCCATTTCCTTTAGGTTTAAGTCAATTTATCTAGGAAAAATCTTAGGAGTTGAAAAAATTAAAATTCTTTATTACAAGGAGGGTGATTACAGGCTTTCATAAAATAAGGTTTGATCCATTTGAAACGGACCATTTTTAAACAGCGTTTTTTTATCTCGTTCTTCTTATGTCTAGCGGTCTTTATCGTGACCTTGCTTGCCTGTCTTTTGATCTCATTAAAAATTGAAAATGAAGAAATTGCTGCGACGCAAAGGTATAACAATCTGTACATCATAGCAGATGAATTTAGACAAAGCTCAGATGACCTCACGAGAATGGTCAGAATGTACATACTTACAGGTCAGAAAAAGTATTTAAACAGATACAACGAAACCCTCGCTATTCGCGAGGGCCTTTCTCCTACTCCAATCGATTACTATGAGGTGTATTGGGACCTTGTCTTAGATGATGACAAGCGTCCAAGACCTTTTGGAGTGACGATGTCGACTGCAAAAAAAATCGAACAAGCGGATATGTCGAGAAAAGAAAAAGATCTTTTACTTAAAGCCTTAGCAGAGAGTAAAGAACTTGCAGATACGAAAGAAGTAGAAGCGATTCATGCGATGCAAGGGGAGTTTAAAAATGCAGCGGGGGAATACTCTGTAAAAGCGGCTCCCAATCCCGAGCTTGCAGGAAAACTTGTAACGGGCGATTCCTATTTGATAAAAAAAGCTGAGATAATGGGTCATTTGCAAGACTTTTATCATCAGCTTGATTTGCAAATGAAGTTTCAAATGGAACACTTAGGCAAAAAACATAAAGGTGTCATTTTTGCATCGATTGCTCTTTTAGTGTGTATTGCATTTGGAATGGCGTTCTTTTTACATAAAGCGCTCCAGTCTTTGACAAAGGCCGCAGAGTCTAATGAACATCTTCTTTTGAGTGCACTCCCTCCGGCTATTTCCGATCGACTGAAGCATGGAGATGAAAGTAGCGTCAATGAATGTGAAGCCTGCGTTCTTTTCTTAGATGTGGGAGTGGACTCTGAACATAAAGGCTCTGAATCTGCTGTTTTACAGGCCTTATATGAAGAATTAGATGCTTTGGCAGATGTATTTAAGGTAGAGCGTATTCGTACGCTACAAGGCAACTACATGGTCGCTTCAGGGATCTCTGGTTCTTCAGAAAATTACATCGAAGATTTAGCGGATTTTGCGCTAGCAGCCAAAGAGAAAGTAAGAAAATGTGGGGAGACCCATGGACTTTCTTTATACATCAAAGCTGGCATGGCCAGTGGAACAGTCATCGCAGGTATTTTAGATCAGAAAAAATACATCTACGATCTTTGGGGTGATGTTTTGAAAGTAGCAAGCGCTCTTGAGACAAATGGAGTGAAAGGAGAAATCCAAATCACTAAAAAAATGGCGTCGCATCTTAAGCATGCTTTCAAAATTGTAGATAAAATAGACGAAGCCAAAGTCTGCTTTCTACAAAGAAGAATCACGAATCATTAAGCACTTTAAGAGGGGAATCGAGAGGTGCTGATCTGTGGCATGCCACAAAGTGTCCAGGGGAAGTTTCTCTCCATTTAGGACGGATATGGTGGCAAATATTTTCTGCATAAGGACATCTTCCGCTGAATATACATCCTTTTGGAGATCTTGTAGACGGAAGGGTTTCTTCTGCTAAGATGATTTTTTTTCTCTGTCTTTCTTGTTTTGGATCAGGAATGGGAATCGAAGAAAAAAGAGCTTCGGTATAAGGGTGAAGAGGGTTTTTATAGAGCTCTTCTGTCGGAGCCAGCTCTACGAGTTTTCCAAGATACATTACGGCCACACGAGACGAAATGTATTTAATGATTCCAAGGTCGTGTGCAATGAAGAGATAGGTGAGTTTTAGTTTTGATTGGAGCTCTTTAAGGAGATTGACAATCTGAGCTTGAACAGAAACATCTAAAGCAGATACAGGTTCATCGCAGACGATGAACCTGGGTCTCAGAGCTAAAGCTCTTGCAATTCCTATTCTTTGTCTTTGACCACCACTAAGCTCGTGAGGATATCTTCCTAAGAAAGAAGAATGGATGCCGACCAAAGAAAGAAGGTGCTTAATTTCTTCTTCCAATTGAGATTTCGAGTGTAAAGAGTGGATCTTAAAAGGTTCTTTCAAAATATCAGCGATGGTCATCCGAGGATTTAATGAACTGTACGGATCTTGAAAGATCATTTGCATTTTCTGGCACATGAGCTTTTTTTCATCACGAGAGAGTTTTGCAAGATTCAAGGAATCAAAGTGAATATGCCCTTCTGTTGGAGATTCAAGCCTTAATAGCATTTTACCAAGAGTTGATTTTCCGCAGCCGCTTTCTCCAACAAGTCCAAGGGTTTCTCCTTCATAAATATCGAGTGAGACATCATCGATAGCTTTTAAGAGGCTATTTTGCAGCGAGAAGTGCTTTTTCAGTCGATACATTTGAAGTAGAGGAGCGGTCATAGATTTGCCTCCTTATGATGGAGCCAGCAGCGACTTTGGCATCCACTTTCGAGGGGATGTAAAGGTGGAAGTTTTTCTCTGCAGATGGGAAGAGCTGTAAGACATCTAGGTTGGAAGGCGCACCCTTGAATAACGCTATTTAAAAGAGGTGGATTCCCATCAATGGGAAAAAGCGGGTGGTCTTTGGGAAGATCGATCCTTGGGATTGTTTTCAAAAGTCTTTGTGTGTAGGGATGCTTAGGATTGTAAAAGAGTTCGTTAACAGGTGCCACTTCTACTATTTTCCCTGCATACATGACGATCACGCGATCGCAAAATCCGGCGACGACGCTAAGGTCGTGAGTGATCAAGAGGATGCTTGTCTTTTTAGATTTTTGTAGAGAGCTCATGAACGAGAGGATCTGAGCTTGCACTGTAGGATCGAGCGCTGTAGTTGGCTCATCAGCAATCAAGATTTTGGGGGAGCAAGAAAGTGCTAGTGCAATTGTGATCTTTTGTCTCATACCACCACTTAAAGTATGTGGATACTCAAAGACTCTTTCGGATGCTCTAGAAATCCCCACGATGTTAAGAAGCTCTATGGCATGAGCTAGAGCTTCTTTGCGAGAAGTGCGAGGGTTTTGTTTTAAAAAACCTTCGATGATCTGATCCCCAATCGTCATAGTGGGATTTAAAGAAGTCATTGGGTCTTGAAAGACAAACCCTATTTCGTTTCCTCTGATGGCACGCAGCTGCTTTTCTGAGCACTTAAGAAGATCTTTCCCATCAAATAAAACTTCTCCATCTAAATGAACACCATAAGAGGGAAGAAGCTGCACCAAAGATTTTGCCATGGCACTTTTTCCGCATCCAGACTCACCCACAATGCCAAGAATTTCTCCTTCATAGAGTTCAAAATCAACGCCTGATACCGCGTTTACATCGCCTGAGCGACCTCTGAAACGAACTTGAAGATTTTTAACCTTTAATACAGCATTACTCATGAATGGATCCTCGGATCAAAGGCATCGCGAAGACCATCGCCCACCAAGTTGAAAGAGAGCATTGTGATGCAGATAAAACCAGCTGGAAAAAAGAGTCTCCAGGGATAGTAGCAAAGAGCCGAAAGCCCTTCATTGGCCATCGTTCCCCAGCTAGCAATAGGAGCTTGGACGCCGAGACCTAAAAAACTTAAAAAGGCTTCAGCAAAGATGGCAGAAGGGATGGTTAAAGTTACAGTGACAAGAATCGATCCCATGCAGTTAGGAATGAGGTGAGAAGTTAAGATGCGCATCTTACCAGCTCCTAGAGCTTTGGCTGCTTTAATAAAATCCATCTGTGAAAGTTGCAGGATCTGACCGCGCATAATTCGCGCCATTCCAATCCATCCAGTAAAGGTTAAAGCTATCAGCATTGTTGAAATGCCGGGCCCGATCACAACCATAAGTAGAATAACGACGAGTAGATAAGGGATCGAGTAGAGGATGTCAGCCGTTCTCATCATGAACTCTTCCACTTTCCCTCCAAACATCGCAGCGAAAGAGCCGTAAAGAACTCCGATGAAAAGGTCGATCAAAGAAGCTGCCACTCCGACAAATAAAGAGATGCGAGCTCCCCACCAAATTCGTGTAAAAAGATCTCTGCCGAGCTCATCCGTTCCAAACCAAAACTGTTTGCAAGGGGCCATGTTTTTTAACTGGAGATGTGTTTCGTAGTATGTGTAGGAGTTCATCCATGGGCCGAAGGTTGCCATGAAGATAAAAAATAGAAGAATCAAACTCCCGGCAAGCGCTACTTTGTTCTTGCAAAAGCGGCTCCACCCTTCTTGCCAAAAAGAAGGGGCGCTTATGATGTGAGGAGGAAGAGTGCGCGTGAAAGGTGTTTTTAAAGAAGTAGGGATAGAGTCTAAGTGGCTCATACGCTTGCTCCTTTATTGAAATTGTTTTGGATCCTTGGATCAATCCACGAGTAAAGAAGATCGACTAAGAAAACTGTGCTCATCAAGATTGCACTGTAAAAAAGGGTCGTTCCCATAATGACTGTATAGTCTCTATTGGTAATGCTCAAGACAAACCATTGTCCAAGACCCGGAATTCCAAAGATCTTCTCTATGGCAAAGCTTCCTGTTAAAATCGAAGCAGTCAAAGGCCCTAAGTAAGATGCAACAGGTAAAAGAGCGTTACGAAGCACATGTTTATAGACGATCCAAGCGGGAGAGAGCCCTTTTGATTTTGCTGTTTGAATGTAGTCTTGATGAAGTACCTCGATCATGCTGGTCCGAAGCAGCCTTGCAATAAAAGCTGTAGGAAGAGCTGCTAAAGATAAAGCTGGAAGTATTGACTGCGCAAAAGTGCCCCAACGAGCAACAGGCAAAAGATCGAGCTTCATCGCAAGTAGGTATTGCAAGAATGTGGCGAGTAAAAAGCTAGGAATGGAAAGGCCTAAGACTGCAACGCACATCATGGTTCGATCTTGCCACTTTCCTTGCCGGCACGCAGAAAGAGATCCAAAAATGGTGCCTAGACAAAGAGAAATAAAAAGAGCTTCAAGACCGAGGCAAAGAGAAACAGGAAATCCTTCTCCAATGATTTCGTTAACAGTCCTTCCTTGATATTTAAAAGAGGGGCCTAAATCGAATCTGCAAAGCCCTTCCATGTAGTCAAAGTATTGCACTATGAGGGGTTTATCAAGGCCATAGTGGGCTTGCATGGCATGTAAAATTTCTTCTGGAATCGCCTTTTCCTGTGTGAAGGGGTCTCCGGGAATGGCATGCATCAGAAAAAAAGTTAAAGTAGCAACAACAACAAGAGAAAGGAGTAAGGTGATGAATTTTTTAAAAAAGTAACTTGTCATTTTGTAAAGGTACTACTTTGTTTTTTGCTGTTTAGCAAGAGCGTAGCAGGGAAGAGGCTTCTTTTAAAGTGGTATTTTATCAGAATAGATTGGTATAATGCCCCTCTAATATTTGGGAGATCTTTCATGATAGGGAATAAAATTCATTTTACAAGTCTTGGCTGCGCAAGAAACCTTGTGGATTCGGAAGTGATGATGGGCATCCTTTTAAAGTCCGGGTATGAAGTAGCAGATTTGAAAGAAGCTGATTTTTTAGTTGTCAATACCTGTGGTTTTTTAGCCTCTTCAAGACAAGAATCATGCGATACGATCGCAGAGCTTACAAAAGAAAAAAAACAAGGTGCAAAGCTTGTTGTTGCCGGATGCATGGTGCAAAAGCACCAAGAAGAGCTAAAGGCGCAATTCACAGGATCTGAGATCCATTACTACCTTGGCTCTGGCGATGTGGAAAAGATTTTGGAAGCAATCGAAGCGCCAGCTCCTGGCGAAGCTGTGACAACAGCTAGAAGCTATCTTCAGCAAGGAGAAGTTCCAAGACAAGTATCGACTCCTAAACATTTTGCCTATTTAAAGATTGCAGAAGGATGCGCAAAGCAGTGCGCTTTTTGCATCATCCCCAAAATCAAAGGACCTTTAAAAAGTAAATCCATAGAGCAGGTTAAAAAAGAGTTTTCTATCCTTCTAGATCAAGGCGCACACGAGATCATTTTGATTGCGCAAGATCTTGGAGACTTTGGAAAAGAGACGCGCGAGAAAAAAGGACTCGAGCATTTACTCTCTGAAATGAGCCAAGTCGAAAGACCTTATTGGCTCCGTCTTCTATATTTATATCCTGATGAAATCACAGATGAGCTCATCGAAATCATTGCAAAAGATTCTAGAATTTGCCGTTACCTAGACATGCCGATCCAGCACATCAATGACACGATGTTAAAAGCGATGAAAAGAAAGACCTCTAAAGAGCAGATCCTTTCTACCATTCGCAAGCTAAGAGAAAGACTTCCAGACATCGTTATTCGTACAAGCTTGATGGTTGGATTTCCAGGCGAAACAGAAGAGCAGTTTTTAGAAATGGTCCAGTTTGTCAAAGAGTTTAAGTTAGACAACATTGGAATCTTTAAATACTCCATGGAAAAAGAATCTTTTTCAGCAAATATGCCAGATCACATTTCGGAAGAAGTGAAGGAAAGAAGATACCAAACGCTTGCCAAAGCTCAGCTTGAAGTTGTTCGTAAAAATGCTAGACGCTGGGTTGGTAAAACACTTCCTGTATTGGTTGAAGGGTACCATCCTGATTCTCCGCTCCTTATGAGGGGTAGACACTATGGACAGTGTCCAGAAATTGATGGTCAGGTGATCATCAATGATGGAAGAAAAGTAAAGTCCTTTGGAGAAATTTACCTTGTTGAGATCACAGAAGCAGCTGATTACGATCTTATTGGAAAAGTCGTAGGGACAATGTCTTCTGCTCCTAAAAAAGCAAAATCTCGCCCCCTCGTGTTAGCATGAACGAGAAAAGAGTTATCTTAAAAAAAGGGAAAGAGCGTTCCATCCAACAGAACCGCCATCCTTGGATTTTTTCTGGAGCGATTGATTCTGCATCAGAAAGCATCCTTCCAGGAGACTTAGCGTTTATCTATAGTTTTGATGGAGAGTTTTTAGCTCAAGGGTATTTTAATTTAGAAAACTCCCTTGCCGGCAGAATCCTTTCCTTTAACAAAAAGCCTATCCAAGAAGTAATAGCTGAAAAGATCAAAGCTGCTAAAAATCTTCGCCTTTCCCTCATGGATCTTTCGAGCACTAACTGCTTTCGTTTGATCAATGCAGAAGAAGATGGCCTTTCAGGTCTGATTGTAGACTCTTATGATCAGGTACTTGTTATGCAGATCAATACAGCAGGGATGCAGCAGCTAAAACAAATCATCATAGAGACTCTTTGCAAAGAGATGTCGCCTCTTTCCATCTATGAAAAATCCACCTCTCGCGCAAGATCCCAAGAAGATCTTCCCCCGGAGGAAGGTTTTGTATATGGAAAAGAGATTCCAGAAATCACAGTTCAGGAAAATGGCGTTTCTTTCATCGTTTCTATTGTTGAAGGGCAAAAGACAGGCTTTTTTCTTGATCAAAGAGAGATGAGAAAAAAAGTAGGACAGCTATCTAAGGGTAGACGTCTTTTAAACTGCTTTTCTTATTCAGGTGGTTTTTCTCTTCACGCCCTCAAAGGCGGCGCCTCTCATGTTACAAGCATCGATAGCTGCGCTAAAGCTTCTGCTCTTTGCCAAAGAAATAGTGACCTTGCCGGTTTTTCTAACCATATAATTCTTCAAGAAGATGTCTTTGATTTTCTAAAGAAAGACGATTTGAAATCTTATGACTTTATCATTTTAGATCCTCCTGCGTTTGCTAAAAAAAGAGGGGAGATAGATGCTGCAGCTCTTGGCTATCAGCAGATCAATGAAACGGTATTTAAACAGTGCAATCCAGGCACTTTACTACTAACCTGTTCTTGCTCCTACTACATAGACATGGACCACTTTAAACAGATCGTGTTTAAAGCGGCCTCTAGTTCAAAGCGGGAAGTGAAAATTCTCTCTAGACACATACAGGCTTTAGATCACCCAGTCTCTCTCTACCATCCAGAAGGGGACTACCTTAAGAGTTTACTACTCTGGATCGAGTAGAAATCTCTTTGAGTTTTTGATGAACCTCTTCCATCGAAGGAAGCTTTTCAAAGTCTTCAGTTAAAAGATGCTCAATGAACTCTCTTAAAGCCCTTGGAGCTTTGTCTTTAGGAATTGGGGTGTAGTTCTCTTTGCGCTCTTCTACAGTTAGGAAGTATGATGGAGGGCTGATATCATAAGTAGTGTCACTAGGGGGGAAGGCGCCTTGTAGTTTGAGTTTTCCTTCAATGTGCGCGTTATTTGGTTTTTCTGCACGAATGCTGTAGTACATGAAGAAAGCAAATTGACGTATGTCCAGCTTTTTTTGAAGATTTAGACGATCGTTAAGCGTAAGCTTGCCATCTGACTTAATTTTTTCGATTTCAGGCTTGAAGCTATATTGTAAGGAGTAGGAGAAGGCGGTATTATCAGGATCTGTTTTAGTAATATCTCCTACAACAAGTTCGCTAATGCCTCGTTCATCAAAGTTAGCAAATACGTTATCGATTTTGATGTCAGTATGCACTTTGTCTATTGCGTGCATCTGAGAGAATGTGTGTGCAATTTTTGTAAAATGTTTACAAAGTTGAAGGGATCTCTTAGGAACATCCAAAGAACTTAGTAGATAATCTCCGAAGTCGCCATCATAAGCTTTCATTGCATAACCTATAAGATGATCCGACGCCATATCTTTTAATTTAGCACGAACCTGTAATGTCCCAGGAACGGTTTTGACAGCGTTACAAGCCTCGATCTCATCCTCTACATCCTTTGCATTGACTATGGGGGTGTCAGTGATGTCATCAACTTCGGTTCCTGTTCTGAATTTTTTTAATGCATAGCCAGCTACTTTATAAACGGTTGCATTCCCTCCCTCTCCACAGTAGTTAGCCTGCTCTAATAGAAGCACTCCCTTATCTTTCTGAAGAAAGAGTTGCTCTTTTTTTCCTGCAACTTTGACATCAACAAGAGCGAAAATAGAAGTATCCTTGCTCACGATCATTTTGTTGACGGCACGTCTGACTTTTTTTATGTCATCAGATTCAAGTTTAGGAAACAAAGCATTTAACTTATTATTGATCTGACGAGATAGCTTTTGCCAGTCGGATTGGGGAGAGCCTTTCTGAAGTTTAAAGCGACCGTCTAGAGGATTAAGCGGCCCGACACATTTTTTTATGTGTAAAAATCTTTCTGAAGAAGATCCGATTGTTTGTAGTCTTTTAAACTCCTCTTTTCCAATTAGTTTTTTGAGGTCTTTATTCTTTACTAAGACCTTTACAGCGCGCCCTTTTAAGCTAAAACGGCTTTTAGGTGGATTTTCTTGAATCACTGTAAGTGAGGTGTAGTCCTTTTTTGCAGAGATCCGGGCCCTAAAACGCTTACCGAGGCCTGAAAAAAAGTTAGCTCTAATGCACTCGATTTTTCGAGTGAGCTCGGTTTCTCCAGCAACCTCAAACTTAAGCACGGGGGCTTTGTGAAGAGCTGGGCGGCTAAAATGAGTGACTATATTAGAGCTTGGTAT
>CAIJXB010000008.1 GCA_903824495.1 uncultured Chlamydiae bacterium | reverse complement strand
GAGCACGCTTGGAAAGCGTGTAAACGTGAAAGCGTTTCGTGGGTTCGAATCCCACCTCCTCCGAAGTTTTCAGATTATCTATATAATAAATTTTTTAACCTTTCCTGAAGACGCCTTATTACAATACATAACTTGTCAGTTTTTTGTTAAACTATCATTTTAATTAAACTTTTAATTAAAGTTGATTGTGTATTTGTTTTTTTGTTAAAATCAATGTGTTTTATTACTGTTTTGGTTTGATTGTGCGTTCTTTTTGCTTGTTATTAATTTTTATTTGGATTTTCTCCGTAGATGGATTTTCTTCTGAAAATCGAAATCCCGCGGATGTTGAGTCTTTAACAGAACTTCGTAGCAGTTTTGTCATAGAAGAGGACAAGCTTATTTCGGCAAAAGGAAAGACCTATTCTCCTTACCAGTTTGAAAGTAAGTTGCATTCTGATTTAGCCTATATTCTCAAAGACCTTAAGCTGGCGAAAATCATGCAGGATGCATACAAGCATCATATTCAATCTATTATCGATAAGTTCCCTAATCAAGAAAAAGCCTTTACTAATGCACTATTGGATATCTGCCTCTTATTTGGGAATCCAAAACATACTCCTCTAGAACCTTTTATATCATCTTTATCCGATCAGGGACCTGATGGAAAGAAATGGATAGAAAACCACTTAGCAGAAATAACCGCCTTTGTAGCTGAAGCAAATACATCTATTTATCCTGTGATTGAAAGCGACAAAGATGTTTTTACTGTTGTAGTTATTACAACTAGCTGTAGTGGGGGCAATCTTTCTGTCGCCAACGGATTGACAGATCATCTTAGCAGCTCTTATCCAAAGATTAGGGTTGTTCAGATTGATGTAGAAGATGTTTCTAAAGAAGAGGATCCTATTTTTCTTGCAACAGGAACGCATACCTACGGTATGATTTATTCTACAATTTTTCAAAAGACAAATGACATAAGTGTGATGTCAGGTCGAAAAGAATTGAGCAAAGAAATTCATCGATACCTGCCTTCTAATTCTTTGGGCTCATTGAAGCAGAAGGTTGCTGATCTGAAGCCCGATTTAATTATTTCAACAAGGTCATATAACCCTAATGATATTTCGTTAGCATCACTTGGTGTTCCATTCAGGATGATGCACAGTGATTTTTCGCTGTGCCCGTCTTTAAAGACTTACTATGGAAAGGCGAATCCTAGTTCTATTCGCTTTTGGTTGTACAACTATGACCCATCTATGTTTAAGCCTCTTTTTAAAGTGTATGATCGTTTAGAGCTTTATGATGAGAACGATGCTTATAGCACGATGATGGAGAAACTGTCCCAGGTCTTGCATACACCATTAAGAGAATTGGAAAAGCGATTCGAACTAATAGGTCAGCCGATTTCTTCTGATTTTTTTCACATCGATGATGAGCAAGCATTGAAGGTTTTAAAAACGAAGTGGGGAATTAAAGAAGAAGAAATTCCTGTTTTTATTGCTATGGGAAAATATGGGTTAGCAGCTTCGGAAGAAATCTTGAACACTTTACTAAAGTCTCGGACACATCTTCCATTAAAGTACCTCTTTATTTGCGGTAAGAATGCGGAGCTAAAAGAGCGGCTAGAAGAGATCCTTCGTGAAAAGGATCCCGCTCTTAGTGAAAAATTTGCTGTTCACGGTCTTTTGTCTCCTAAAGAAATGAATGAAGTAATGAACATTTCTCAGATGGGAATTTCTAAGGCGGGAGCAGCTTCTGTTATCGAGATGTTGGCAACTAAAACTCATGCGCTTTTAATACATTCTTATCCGTGGGAAGAGATCAACGCTTCTTACCTTGTAAAAATGGGTTTTGGTGTAAATTTTGATCCTACTAAATCCTTGATAGAGCAAATTGAAGGGGGTCTAAAAAACCTTCAAAAGAAGCCCTTTTATGCCTTGAAAAATTGGCAAGACAATCTTACCCAGAAGATTGATATGCTAGTGTCAGAAGGAAAATCAAACGATAGAGAATCTTTGTATTCTGATACCGTTCAAGATGGCTCTAAAGGTTTTTCGCCGGTTTCTTTCTGGGAGTCGATGGAATGGAAACGGGCAGGTTCTGGTCTAGACTTCAAAGAAGATTCCGATGTCAAAAAAGCGGAACAAAATTTTATTCGGTTCTGCGAAAATCTAAAAAAAATGCCTGCTTGTAATTATGATGTTCCCCCCTCAAAGTTCTCGATTCCCCCGATCCTTCATTTTATTTGGATAGGTTCTCCTTTAACAGCTGAAGCAAAGAAAGCTATTGAATCTTGGAAGGACCATCATAGTGGATGGGAGATAAAGATATGGACCGATGAGGAAGTAAAGAGTTTTTCTTGGACGGAGCCTCGTCTATTATCTGCTTTTGAACAGGCCAAAACCTGGGCTGAAAAAGCGGATATTTTACGCTTAGACATTTTGTATCAGTTTGGAGGAATTTATAGCGATATTGATGTCTTATGCCTCCAATCTTTTCATGATCTGATTGTTCAAGACGTTACATTTTTTAGCTGTTTTGAACTAAATTATAACAGTCGACACTATGGTTCATCTTTTTATGTTGGTACTGCTGTTATGGGAGCTGCAAGAGGAAGTGCTTTAATGAAATATTGCTTGGATCAGTGCAGAACACAGGAAGAAGCCCCCGAAGAGGGTATCTTGAAACGCACAGGACCGGGTCTTGTCAGCAGAGCGTGTCAAGAAGCCTTTAAAGATCCTAAAGAACATATACTAATACTCCCCTGTAGTTATTTATACCCACAGCCTTGGAAAAACAGAGGGGCAAATGTAGCAGAGTTTACAGCTGGAGAGTCCCTAGCGGTTCACTTGTGGAATTATTCGTGGAGCGATCATAAGACTCCTTTGGCAGTATCTACTCCTAACTATATTACTTATGAACATAGGGGAGGAAGATTTGGGGATAATCTTATTGCGTATCTTCATGCAAAATGGCTTGCTTTCCAATATAAAATGCCTCTTCTCTACAAACCTTTTCCTTATTCTTCCGAGCTAGCTTTAGATGGTCTGGAATCTAAATATGATCAAGGCAAGCAAGTAGATTTTAAAGAGGAGAAGGTGTCTAAAGGAATTGGTTTAGCACCTACTTCAAATGAAGCATCGAAAATTTATGTTGTTCGTTATTTTCCTGAAAGTAAATGGGAACAAGAATACGGGACAAGACATAATGGGAAACCTTGGGAGGATTACTTTTCAGTCGATTGGAAAAATCCTGAATTTCGTAAAATGGTACGAACTCTCATTGCCCCTAAACATCCTCTTGAATTAGTTGTTCCTCCTAAAGACCGCATTAGTATAGCCATTCATTATCGAGAAGGTGGTGGTTACGATAAAAACATTAGAGACTTGAACCTGCCAACCAAATTTCCTCCCTTAGATTTTTATGTGGAAGGAATTTTGAAAATGGCAAAGTTATTCGAAGGAAAAGATCTATATTGCTACCTCTTTACAGATGCAGCTGATCCAACGGGATATATTGAAAAAATTAAAAGCGCGATCCCATCAGACATTAACATAATTTTTGATTGCAGGTGGGAAGGCAACTCTCATGATAAATTCGTCGTAGAAGATTTCTTTTCCTTATTCCAATTCGACGCTTTGATTTATCCACAGTCCAATTTCAGTATGGTCCCAGCTCTCATCCATGATTATGCGTCAACTTATACAGTTCTGTCGGCTTCTCAAGGAGAAACTAACGTGATCATAAATGAGACAAAGCTGGAAGTGAATGAGGAGATCTACAAAAAATGTTTAAAAAGATCTGTTGAAAATTAATTTTTTAAATACTTGCCCTTTTACTTCAATCGTTGCTAAATTCTAAGTTTCTTTTGATAACAGGATTAATTTTTCATGAATCTGTCTACGAGGTGCTTTCGAAACAGATTTGTTAGAATCTGCAGTATAGGCGGCGCTGTCCTCCTAGCTTTATTGATTTTTTATCAAAAGCTTTTGCCCCATGTGGTTTTGTTAAAAGCAAATAATGATCTTGCTTGGAGCTCAATCACAGCAGAAGAAGATTTGGAAAAAGTAAGACAAATCCTCGGGAAGCCCCTTAAATTCTTTGGATACGGCTCTCAATGTTTTGCCTTTCTCTCAGAAGATGGAGAGTATGCGGTAAAAATTTGTAGAGCTTCCCGCTATAGAACTCTTTCCTCTTCAAGAGCCGAAAGAAGAAAATACAATGACTTTCAAAGTTATTACCTTGCTTTGCATTCTCTGCCAAAGCAGAGCCAGGTAACGTTCATCCACCTCAATAAGACAAACAACTTAAATATCGCTTTGGAACTTATCGATCCTCTTGGGGGCTCCCATTTTTTAAAAGCAGATAATCTCGCTTTCTACATTCAAAAAAAAGCTGTCTTGCTTTCTGATTATTTAAAGGATCTTCCACTATCTGAATCTAGACTTTTAGCAAGAAGGCTTTTAGATCTTTTCAAATCATGTTGTGAGGAAGGTCTTCAATTTAGAGATATCTATCCAAAAAACATTGGAGTCCATAACGGATTTCCTCTTTGGATTGATCCAGGTCGAATTACCCCAAAGCCCTCTTTTCGTGAAGAAAAGAGGCAAAAAAAGGCTCTTTATCAATTTAAGAATCTTTTGATACCTTTTTTAATCCCACTTAGCCCTGATTTTTCTGCTTTATTGGAAGAGGAATTTGAGGCTTCTTTTTAAGAGTCATATAAAATTTTTTTGTTCCTATTTGCCTTAAAGAACTAAACTTAGGGTTTTTTATTGCAGTTAAGATTGAGGTTGCCTTATTCTTCCATTATTTGAGTAGGAGTATGGGAAAATGCGCTGTCCTTTTTGTACAAACGAAGAATCTAAAGTTACTGATTCTAGAACGGTTACGGAGACACATGCCATTCGCAGAAGAAGGGAGTGTCTCAAGTGTTTAAGAAGGTTTACGACCTTTGAAACGATTGATTTGACGCTGCAAGTGCTCAAAAAAAATGGGGTCTATCAAGATTTTTCTCAAGAAAAATTGCTGAAGGGGCTTACGGCGGCATGCCACCACACGAAGGTGAGCCACGAACAGGTCATGACTCTTGCCTATAAAATTACCTCACATCTTATGGAACGGCAAATCAGAGAAGTAACTGCTCAGGAAATTGGAGAAATTGCGATGGAATACCTTCAAGTGTTAGATCCGATTGCATATATTCGGTTCGCTTGTGTATATCGTCGATTTAAGTGTGTTGATGAATTAATGACTGCCTTGGGAAACATTCCTGGATAACTTCAAAAATAAGGAAAGAGACATGCGCCTCACAAAGCAACAGATTGAACAGTTTAGAATGAAATTAGAAGAGTTAAGATCTCAGATTACCAATCAAGTGCGTGGAGCGAATGAAACCGTAAAAGTTTCAGAAGAAGGCAAGGGATATTCCCAACACCAAGCAGATGAAGGAACCGATGATTTTGTCCGTACTGTGAATCTAGAGGTGTCTGACAAAGAATTTAAGATCTTAAGACAAATCGAAAGAGCACTCGAAAAGATCGGTGAAGATACCTACGGTATTTGTGACTTAACAGAAGAGGAAATTCCTTTAGCAAGACTAGAGGCGATTCCTTACGCAACAATGACAGTAAAGGCTCAAGAGAAATTTGAGAAAGGTTTGATTTAGTGTCTCGAAGAGTTCTTTTTTGTTTTGTCATAGCAGCCCTCTTATTTTTAGGATTTGACATCGCGTTTAAGAGATATGTATTTTCACATATCTCTCCCTTTCAAGGAGTTTCTGTCTTTCGTGATTTTCTTGGGATCGATTTTTCTTTAGAGTATGTAAAAAATACTGGAGCCGCTTGGGGCTTTTTATCCTCACTCCAGTCCTATCTTCTGTGGGGGCGCTCTGCTATCATTCTCACTCTTCTTGGTTTTTTGATTTTTTCTTCCCTTTCTTTGGGCCGTAAAGCATTCCTAAGCTGGATCGTAGCCGGCGCTTTTGGCAATGTGTTGGATTTTTTTATCTACGGTCACGTAGTAGATATGTTTCATTTTCGCTTTTGGGGCTATTCG
>CAIJXB010000007.1 GCA_903824495.1 uncultured Chlamydiae bacterium | reverse complement strand
TAAGTAGCAAGTTACCCTACTACTTCGTTCGACTCGCATGCCTCATCCACGCTGTCAGCATTCAATCTGAACCAAGATCAAATTCTCAATGAATTTGATTATATTATATTTTGACTTCGGGTCATGCTTTCGCATGACCCACACAAACTTCTGTTTCGTTCGTCACTTCATTTCTGCTTTCAAAACATCATGTTCGCTAGCTCTTCGGCTTAGCTTTTCGTTGAACTATCTTATCGTCGTTCAAGATGGCAAAACTATACAAAATCTCTCCCATTTACTGCAAACACTTCTTAAAAAAAACACTATTTAAGCTCTACAAGTACCTGAAAACGAACTTTTCATTCTTAAAAATAAAAAACACCTAGCGAAACAAACGACTTTCGCTTTAGAGTGGCAGGTTCATGGAAAGGAGGAAAATATGGTGCCTAAAAATATCTCTACTGCAGATCGAGTAATCCGCTTACTTATCGGACTCGTTTTACTTGGACTTGCTATTTTTCAAATGAGCGTTCTTTTGCTCATCTTTGCTTTGTTTTGTTTTTTTGAAGCTTCCATGAGCTGGTGCGTCATGTATCAAATCTTAGGGATCAACACCTGCAGCTGCAAAAAAAAGAAATAGAGCTTTCACCCTTGCGCAGAAGAAAAACCAGGAGAGCCATCTATTTGGTATAGGTTCTCCGTTTTAATAATGTCACACCCAGACTCAATTAAATATTTGAGCAAGGCAACGATTTCGTTTTGTGTAACAGGAGATTTTTTATCTTGGTGCTGGAAGCGGCAGCGCCACTGCTCTATACAAGAAGTCTCTAAATGCCCTTCAGGCCAAATTCTCGCTCCTCGATTACTGATCATTGAAAGTTTTAGAGGAAAAAGATTCAGCTCTAAAGTAGATTCAACAAAAGATTTAGCCTGCTCTTTCGAATAAATAAAGACATCCACTCCAACAAGATCTCTCGGTAAAGATGGATGAACATGAAGAGGAATCGTCGCAAATTTTTTATTTTCCTGATAGGAAACTGCGGGTAATTGCTGAGGTTTTTGCCCAAGACATTTACTAACTGCCCTAGCAAATTCTTTAGTTCCCACCTTCTCCTTACTTTTTCCCTCACAAAACACATCGTAGGTATGAATTCCCATTTCAAGAGTTTTGAGCCAAGCGTTATGAATTCTTTCAGCAACTCTGTTTTCCCCTAAATAATTTAGCATCTGAACCGATGCCAAAAGAAGCCCTGATGGGTTAGCCACATTTTGCCCAGCCCTGCGAGGGGCCGATCCGTGGATAGCCTCAAACATAGCTCCTTTCTCTCCAATATTAGCAGACCCCGCAAGCCCTACCGACCCTGAAATTTGAGCTGCGACATCAGACAATATATCCCCATAAAGATTTGGCATGACAATAACATCAAAAATCTCTGGAGTATCTGCAAGCTTAGCAGCGCCGATATCTACAATCCAATGCTCATTTTCAAGATCTGGATACTCTTTGGCTATCTCGTCAAACACCTTATGAAAAAGCCCATCCGAGAATTTCATAATATTATCTTTAGTAAAGCATGTTACCTTTTTTCTCCCGTGATGGCGGGCATATTCGAAGGCATACCTTACGATTTTTTCAGACCCAGCTCTAGAGATCAGCTTAATCGACTCGCAGACATGAGGCGTTTGTCGATACTCAATCCCCGCATAGAGGTCTTCTTCATTTTCCCTTACGATCACAAGGTTCATATTAGGATGCTTCGTATCGACAAAAGGAGCATAGGCTATACAAGGGCGCACATTAGCGTAAAGACCTAAGGTTGTACGAATTGTGACATTTAAGCTCTTAAAACCGCCTCCCTGAGGCGTAGTGATCGGAGCCTTCAAGAAAGCCTTGGTATTCTTGATCGTCTCCCAAGAGCCCGGCTCAATTCCTGTCGGATGACCCGCCAGGTACACTTTTTCTCCGATATCTACCTTATGATATTCAAGATCCGCTCCGGCTTCTGCCAAAACATATAAAGTCGCTTCCATAATTTCCGGACCGATCCCATCCCCGTAGGCGACAGCTATCGCATTTTTTGCCCGCGTCATAAAAGCTCCTTAATTTTTCAGATACGTAAAAAATTCTTGTACGAAATCTATTTGTTCTGTTCAAGGAAAAAGCACAATCCGTTATACTCCGGGAATCTTTGGGGCCTAAATGTTAAAAAAATTATTAGAAGAATCACAAGAGTATTTAACTCACTTTTTTCAAACGGTTGACGTTTCACAATTTCAGCACATTGTAAACCTCTCCGCATCATCTACTGGACTCCTTATCTTTACAGGAGTTGGCAAGAGTGGTTTCATCGCAGAAAAAATTGCAGCGACCCTTACCTCTACTGGAACTAGAGCTCTTTACCTCCCCCCAATGAACTTTTTGCATGGCGATATTGGGATCTTATCAGAAAACGACATCGTGTTCATGCTCAGTAAAAGTGGAGAGTCTGAAGAACTTTTAAATCTCGTCCCTTTCATTCAAAGAAAAAAAGCTCGCACCGTTGGAATTGTGTCTAACTCGTCTTGCCGTTTAGCTAAAGCTTGCAGTGCCCATATGTTACTTCCTGTAAAAAAAGAACTCTGCTCTTTTGACTTAGTTCCAACCACTTCTTCAGAAGTGCAGTTGATCTTTGGAGATATTTTAGCAATAGCTCTTATGAAAACAAAACAGTTCCATCTCGACGACTATGTTCTCAATCATCCATCAGGAACTATTGGGAAAAAAATGACCCTTTCCGTGAAAGACATTATGCTTTCAGGACAAGACATCCCTCTTTGCTCTCCTGATGACAAATTGGCGCATGTTTTAGTTGAACTCTCAGCCAAAAAATGTGGAGCTTTGATTATTGCCAATGGAGAATCTCATCTACAAGGCATCTTTACCGATGGGGATTTAAGGCGAGCTCTTCAAACTCACGGATCTGGTGTACTCGAAAAAACGATGCAAGAGATCATGACTCCTACTGCTGTGTCCGTTCTTTCTCATACTCTTGCTTGGGATGCTATGAAAGAAATGCAAAAGATCCCAAACAAATGGGTCATGGTAACCCCTGTAGTAGAAGAAGGGAAGGTCGTTGGCATCTTAAGAATGCACGATATTATCCAATCTGGCATTGTCTAAACAAATTTAAGTTAAGTAAACAATCTGAGGTATTTCAATATGGTGCTGTCCCCTTGTGCATTTTATACGGTCCTTTCCGTTTTTATCATCGGATATTTAGGTATTGTCTTTGAACACTCCATTAAATTAAATAAAAGCGCTGTAGCTCTTACCCTTGCAGCTCTTTGCTGGAGTTTTTATTTTGTCGGAAGCAATCAGCCTTTAGCTCAAGATCTTGAAATTTTTGGACACCACGTGTCTGACATTTCTCAGATCATTTTCTTTTTGATGGGCGCGATGACGCTTGTTGAAATGGTTGATTCCCATAAGGGATTTACGCTAGTGACGAATCTGATCCAAACCACTTCTACAAGAAAATTGCTTTGGCTCGTTTCTTTTATCACCTTCTTTCTCTCTGCAATTTTAGACAACTTGACAACTACCATTTTGATGATCTCTTTGCTTAGAAAGATCATTCCTGTAGCAAAAGAAAGAATTCTTCTTTGCTGCGTTGTCGTTGTGATGGCAAACGCAGGAGGCGCCTGGACCCCAATTGGAGATGTCACAACAACGATGCTTTGGATCAACGGACAAATTTCTTCTCTTGCGATTATGAAATCTCTTTTCATTCCAAGCGTCATTTCTGTTTTGATCCCTTTGCTCTATTTTACTTTCCAAGTAAAAGGAAAATGCTCCAAGCCTGAAAAGAAAGAATCTAAAACTTCAGAGCCTGGATCTGCTCTTGTCTTTGCTATAGGAGTCGGAGGTCTTGTCTTCGTCCCTATCTTTAAAGCTATCACAGGACTTCCTCCTTTCATGGGGATCCTCCTTGCTTTGGGTGTTTTATGGATTGTAACAGATCTTCTTCACTACAAAGACAAAAGAGAGCATTTACAAGTTCCTACAATCTTAAGTCGTATTGATACCCCAAGCATCTTATTTTTCTTAGGTATTTTGCTCGGCGTATCGGCCCTTCAAGCAGCTGGCATGCTCAATAGCCTCGCTGCTTACCTAAGCGCAGAAGTATCCTCTCTGCCTATGATTGCAACTTTGCTCGGTATTTTCTCTGCTATCATCGATAACGTTCCTTTAGTTGCAGCAACCATGGGAATGTATCCTTTGGATCAGTTCCCTATAGATCACACTCTTTGGCACATGATCGCTTATGCAGCAGGAACAGGCGGAAGCCTTTTGATCATCGGATCTTCTTCAGGAGTTGCTATGATGGGTCTTGAAAAGGTGTCTTTTTTCTATTACATGAAAAAGATGACACTTCCTGTTTTAGCAGGCTATCTTGCTGGTATGGGAGCTTATCTAATTTTGTAGAATGGAAACGGAGGAAGACCTTCTGGCCTTCCTCCGCTATTATTAAATAGCAGAAGCGCTTTCTTCTAAATGCTTCTGAAGGCTTGCTAAAAAGCCGCAACCGTACATTCCGTCAATAACTCTATGGTCAAAAGTTAAAGAAATGTGCAGCATGCTGCGAATCGCCATCGTGTCATTTTCAAGGACTTGAACTCGTTTTTTAATCGCCCCTGTTCCTATGATTGCAACTTCTGGATAACGGATGATAGGTACGCCTATAGAAACTCCTGACATTCCAAAGTTTGTAAGGCTCACCGTTCCATCCACAACATCACTCGGTTGTAATTTGCCAGATCTTGCTTTTGTTGAGAGCTCTTGTATAGAGCGTGCGATTTCAATGAGAGATAGGCTCTGAGTATTTTTTACAACAGGAACGATGAGTCCCTGGTCGATACTTACAGCAATCCCTACATTGATGTATTTTTTTACAACGATTGTGTCTTGCTCCAAGGAGGAGTTAAGGAGTGGGTATTCCACTAAGGCTTTTGCAATGGCCTGAACAACAAAGCTTGTAACGGTGACTTTGACGCCGTGACGAGACATTATCTCTTCTTTTTTGTCTTGGATCACTTTTAAGACGTTTGTAACATCTACTTCATTGATCAAGGTAGCATGAGGTGCTTCATAGAAAGATTTGACCATGTTCTCAGCTATCGCCTTTCTCATTCCCGTTAGCTTGAGTCTTTCAACTTCGGTTGTTGCCGTTTGAGGTTGCGTGCTAGGTGCTTTTTGCAAAGGACACGGCGCTTTTTTCTGCGCAAAATTCTCTACGTCTTGTTTTGTGATACGTCCACCACTTCCTGTCCCTTGAATCTTTTTCAAAGCTTCAATGGAAATTCCCTTTTCTGCCGCAATGCGTAGAACACCAGGCGATAGAAAATCTTTATTGCCTTCATCAGCTACAGAAGCTACTTCTACCTGAGGAGCGCTTTTGACTTGAGGCTCTGGAGTGGAAGCGGAAGTTCCTCTTTCAACGATCGCAAGAGAATCTCCTACTTGAACTTCTTCATCAAGAGATGCAAGAATTTTTTTCAAAGTTCCAGCCATTGGAGATGGGATCTCGCTATTGACTTTATCTGTAGACACTTCGAGTAGTGGCTCATCTAAAGCAACGTGATCTCCTTCTTTCTTAAACCATTGAACAACTGTCGCACTTACGATGCTCTCACCTAATTTCGGCAACTTGACATGAAATTCTTCGCTCATCCGTAACATCCATAGATTAGTAATTTTAGATTCTAGTTTGGATCGATCGCACCATTTCTTTCCAGACATTTTCGTTCCATACGCATGTAAGTCGCATTTTTAATACCTCTATAGGTAAAGGAAGCGAACGTACATTTAATAATTTTACGTGGTCTTTCTCTGTGCAGATTAAGTGTTCTGCCCCTAGCTTTTGGCATTCTAAAGCAAACTGTGTAAGCGCTTCAAAAGAAGGCGTCCCGTGATCTGGAAGTGTAAGAGTTTTAACTATTTCCGCTTGCTCAGAAAGAGCCGTATAAAAAGATTCGGGCTTT
This sequence comes from uncultured Chlamydiae bacterium, assembly GCA_903824495.1. Lineage (GTDB taxonomy): Bacteria > Chlamydiota > Chlamydiia > Chlamydiales > Rhabdochlamydiaceae > CAIJXB01. The sequence goes on along the minus strand of CAIJXB010000007.1, from coordinate 5,323 downwards.
GCAAGGCCGCAAAAAGCTCCGACTTTTTTTCCTTTGACGGAAGATTTGAGTTCAAACTGAGAAGAAAAACCAATGACTGGGGCTTTGGAAAAAGAGCGAATCTTTTCTAGAAGTTCCTTCTTACAGAATCCAGCATCCAACTGAGCAACAACAATATAGTCCGCTCGTTTTAGACTTTTAGGAGATTCTCTTAAATAGCCTCTTGGAAGGAAGTATCCTTTTCCAAAAAGATCCTTGGCACTTAAAAGGACAATATCTACATCTCTTTGAACTTTCCTATGCTGAAACCCATCTTCTAAAATTGCAATGTGGGCTTTAGACTCTAGGGCTTTTTGAAGACTTCCTTTTCGGTTTTTTCCGGTCCAAATAGAGGCTTTTGTATGGAGAGCAAGCCAGTAAGGTTCATCCCCACAAAGAGAAGCTGAAGCGAGTGGGCCCTCGCCTAAAGAAGCTACGCAGCCTTGAGATTCTGACTCGGAGCGATACCCTCTTGTGACAATAGCCACTTCTCCTGGCTTTTGAGACAATTCTTGGGCTAGCTTTTGAACAAACGGTGTTTTACCGGTTCCCCCTGCTACTAGATTCCCAACGCTTATGACAGGCAGAGGACTTTTATAAGAGCGTAAAATTTTGGCATCGTATAAGAAATTTCTAGAAGCGATAAGGGCGCGATATCCCAGACTTAAAGAATAAAGAATTTTTTCTAAGAGGAAAGATTTTTTTCTTCCCTCGATGAGATCAAGGACAAGAGCTTCAATGCCCATGACAGCAAAAATCTCTAGCTTGATTTGGTTCTATCGGCTTTGAAAAAAGCTTTTTTTCTACCTGCTCAATCACAATATGGATAGCGGCCATATGAGCTTCTTGGATCCTGTCAGAGTATAAAAAGCCATTCACAACCCATTCAAGATCGCATTGTCCTTTAAGAAGACCACCCGATTTACCTAAAAATCCAATGGTATAAAGACCTTTTTCTTTAGCGGTAGCAACGGCTTTGACTAGATTAGAAGAATTGCCGCTCGTCGTCATCACAATAAAGACATCTTCAGGCTTACCCAGAGCTTCAATCCCTCTTGAAAAAACGTGCTCATAGCCTACATCGTTTGCAACGCAGCTCATATGGCCCGGATCGGACAGAGCTACGGCTGGAAGCGCGGGTCTTTTTTGACGATAAAAACCGGTGAGCTCTTCTGCAAAATGCATCGCATCGCAAAGGCTCCCCCCATTTCCGGCGAGCAAAATCTTCCCTCCCGCTCCAAAACAGCGACTGATAGCAAGAGCTGCCTGCTCAATAAACTGCAGACTGGAAGCTAGTTTTAAAAACTCGATGGCGTGAACGGCATCTTGAACAGATGTTAAAATATCTTGTTTCATATTTTTACCCAAAATCTCAAAAAGCTGATTATAACAAGAAGCAAATGTAGAATCTACCTTAAAAAAAACCAATCCGCTACAATCCCTTTTTCACGTTAAAAGTAGGATCTTTTTATGACATCGCCGCTGAATATTGGAATTGTCGGAGCCTCTGGTGCTGTCGGACAGGAAATAATAAAACTTTTGGAAAAAAGGAATCTGCCCGTTGCCTCTTTAAAATGTTTTGGATCAAAACGCTCTCAAGGGATTTTTCTTCCCTTCAAGGGAGAAAATATTCCGGTAGAGCTCCTTTGCCCCTCTTCTTTTGATGGGCTTGACGTTGTTTTTTTTAGCGCGGGAAGCTCTGTCTCTAAAGAATATGCAGATCTTGCAAGAAAAAAAAATGTCCTAATGATCGATAATAGCTCCGCCTTTAGACAAGATCCCAAAGTCCCTCTCATCATACCGGAAGTCAATCCCGAAGATGTTAAAAGCAGCGACCTTCTTATCTCAAACCCAAACTGCGCTGTCATTTTACTTTTGATGGTCTTAGCTCCTCTTCATGCCCGCGCTAAGCTAAAACGAATCGTCCTTTCCACGTATCAAGCAGCAAGTGGCGCTGGCCTTCAAGCTATGCAAGAGCTCCAAGGCGAGACCCTCGCTTTTTTAGAAAAGCGCCCCTTTGAAAAAACTGTTGTTCCCCACCCTTATGCATTCAATCTCTTTCTCCACAATTCCCCCATCGGTCCTGGAGAGTATATGCAAGAAGAGATCAAACTCATCCAAGAAACTAAGAAGATTTTAAAAGATGAAACGCTCCGCATCTCCGCAACATGCGTTCGTGTTCCAGTGCTTAGAGCTCATGCAGAATCTGTGAATGCAGAGTTCCATCTTCCTCTTTCAAAAGCTGAGGCGTACAAAATTTTGAATCATGCACCTGGCGTGGAGATTGTTGATGATTTTAAAGAAAATAGATTCGCAATGCCTATTGATGCCGCGGGGCAAGACTCTGTTTTATGCAGTAGGATTAGGGAAGATCTCTCTCAAGACAATACATTAGATTTGTGGATTGTAGGAGATCAGTTGCTAAAAGGAGCCGCTTTGAATGCTGTTCAAATTTTAGAGCTGATGATGGATCTTAGAAAAAAAGAGCAAGCTGCTGCTGCCACTCTTTCCAATCTTTCGAAGGTGACACTTCAAACGTGAGCATTTCTTTAGTGATAGGATGGGGTAGCTCCATCTTCTGATGATGCAATGCAATATGTCCTTGTCTACTTGAAATGTATTTAGCGCCGTATTTCAAATCGCCAACAATGGGATGACCTATGTTTGCAAGCTGACAGCGGATCTGATGATAACGTCCTGTTTCAAGATCGATTTCTAAAAGGGTAGAAAGAGGCGTTCTTTCAAGTACCTTGTAAGAAAGACGACAAAACTTAGCCTTGGGATCTGTTTCGCTAGATACAGAAGAGCGAAATTCGAGTTGAGTAAGATAGTTTTCTAAAACGCCAGTATCAGCTTCAATCACACCTTGGACTAAAGCGATGTAGGTTTTTTTCATTTGCTTTTGTCTAAAAGATTCGTGAAGTCTTTCAAGTGCTTTAGATGTTTTAGCAAGTAAGACAATCCCACTGACCGGTTTATCTAAGCGGTGCAGGGCATAGAGAAACACATCCCCTTTTTTCTCAAACTGTTTCTTTGCCCAGGCTCTAGCCTCCAGCTCAACACTGTTTTCTTCTGTAGATTGCGTCGGAATTCCCGCAGGCTTTTTTACAACGACGATGTGGTTATCAAAATAGACTATCTCCACATCATCCCCCTCTTTGTCTCAAAACTTCGTAAAGGAGCAAAGTCGTGGCTGTTGCGACGTTTAAAGAATCAGCGCATCCTTTCATAGGAATGCGCACTTGAATGTCCGCAGAGTCCATCCAACGATCAGAAAGCCCCAGCTGCTCTGTTCCAACTATGATGGCAATGGGACCTGTTAAATCTGTTTTTGTAAATTCCTCTTTCGCGTGAGGTGTTGCTGCAACAATTTGAATGCCATTTGCTTTAAGCCAGGGCAAAAGCTCTTCATGAGTTGCTTCAATCACAGGCTGCGTGAATAAAGTTCCAACACTTGCTCTAACAACGTTTGGATTAAAAATATCTGTGCATCTGTCGCAGACAATCGCAGCATCGACCCCGACAGCATCAGAGGAGCGGAGGATTGTCCCTAAATTGCCTGGTTTTTCAATCGATTCAGCAATAAGGATAAAAGGATTTTTGATTTTTTTTATTTGGTCTGCAAGCTCCCCAAAAGAAAGGCTCATATGAGAGGCTACAGCAATGAGGCCATCGGGACGATCGCGATAGGAAATTTTCCGAATGACAGATTCTGAGCAAGAGTAGAGCTGAGCACCTTGTTTTTGAAGCGCTTCTAATAAAGCAGGTTCGTTTTCTCCAAGGAAAAGCTCCTTACAGAAAAAAACCTCTTGGATCTGAACGTCCCCATCAAAAGCTCTTGAAAGTTCTCGAAATCCTTCGATTAAAAAAAGACCGGATCTGTCTCTTTCTCGTCTTTCTGACAAACTAAGGGCCGACTTCACTCTAGGATTTTGAAGGCTTGTAATTTCTAAAATAGGCTTCACAGTAAAAAAACACCTTGTATCTCGTTTGCAATGGCAAAGAGGATATCATATTAGACCTTCAAATCCAAACAAAAAAGCATCAAATTAAAATTATAATTAGGATAATTTTCGATATAAAAGAGAAAATACACGGTAAGAAGCAGTTTCTATAATAGTTTTTCTATCGCCGCTTAAATGAAAAGAGCCACTTTCCACCTTTTTCCCTTTTTCCGCTAAGGCATAGAAAACAGTTCCAACAGGCGCCTTTTCTGTCCCGCCATCAGGGCCTGCAACTCCAGATACTGCTATAGCAAAATCAGCACCTGTTAAACGAAGCACCCCAGATAGCATCTCTTCTACTGTCTCTTTACTAACAGCTCCCTGCTGAGCTAAGGTAATTTCTTTAACTCCTAGGATCTTTATCTTAAGAGCATTTGAATAGGTGATGAAAGAACCTAAGAAACACTCAGAAGAACCAGGATTGGATGTTATAAGATGTGATAAAAAACCTCCGGTGCACGATTCTGCAAAAGCAACCGTCTTATGCTGCTCTATGAGTTTTTTTTGCACACTTAAGGCTAGTTCTTCAGCTTCCACAGATCTTAACTCCAGTAGATAACATCTTCGCTAATCCTACGTGAGACTCCCTTTTTTCCAAAGAATGTTTTCCAATGCGAAAAGGAGCGTAGGCAAGGCCTCCCCCTTCTTGCAGAGGAACAGGCTGGGTATTTTTTCTGAGCCAAGAGACGATTGCCTTAAAAGGTTTAGAATTGGGGAATTTATCTTCTTCTAAAAGAACTTTAGAAAATTGGTGAGTATGAGGATCTTCATAAACTTGAGGGTAAGAAATTTGGATACCCCATCCAAAACTTTCAGGACTTACAACCATAGAGCGAAGTTTTTGATCAAACAAAGAAAAAAAGCAGTGGAACATTTGTATTTGAATGACCGGAAGAGATGCTTTAATCACGTTTCTTCCTGGAGATACAGGAACTGCATAAAAAACATCTAAAGAAGTAGAGAGCATTAAAGAAAAAAAACGGCGTAGAGGCGGAGGCGGCAACGCGGGCTCTGATTCCATCCAATCTAAATAGCTTTTGTACTGATTTAAAAATTCTTCACGGCTCACCTGCCAAGAGTCTTCAGAAAGAATACCGCTTGCTGGAATGAGAAAAAAAGGATCTACAGCTGAAAGTAAAGAGGACATCTCATCAAGACCTAGCAATACTGCATGTTTCAGCCATTTAGAGGCGCGAAATATCCCTTCTTTTTCAGGAGAGCTTGTGCGAATAGGAAACGTCATACGTTTTTCTTTTGTAATCGATTTTCTAAGTATTGCTGAATGAAAAGCGCCGCAACTC
>CAIJXB010000006.1 GCA_903824495.1 uncultured Chlamydiae bacterium | reverse complement strand
TCTATCTTGAAGTTATCTTTAATGCTAGTGAGGAAATGCTCTTTCCATTCATCAGCTTTCAACAGATGTTGACCTTTCGGCTCTATAAAGACTTGGTAATGAATGGTGTCAGAATCATTTTTCCCAATTAGATAGAGAACAAAATCTGGTTCTAGAGGTCTACCATCTGAAAAATTATAAAGTTGAAAGTGCTTTTCATTTCTAAAGAGGTATACATCAGAATAGTTTTCTTTTAAAACATCATACTTTTTGTCAATAAACTTTATTAAAAGTTTTTCTTCGGAAGTACCGAAGCAGTCATTAAAGACATACCATTCTTTAGAATTTAAGTTTAGGTGATAGAGGTTAGTAGCCTCAATTGGATCATTCATTGAGCGACTAAATTGCTTATCTTCGCCTTCACCAACTGTAAAGTTCATAGTCTTATCGGTAAATACTGACTTGATCATATGAGGGAAAAATTCTTTCGTACCCTTAAATTCAATTTTTTCAGAAGCAATTATTGAAGACAAGTCCAAAAGAACTTTTGAAGAAATGTAGAGCTTCTGATCAGGAGTCAGGTTATTAACTTCGGAGGCTAATCCTGTAACTTCAATTTTGATGTTTAAAAGATAGTTTGGTGAAGTTAAAAGCTCCTCTACAGAGCTTAAGTTAGGAAGATGTTTCTTGAGGTTGCTAAACTCGTAAAAGCTAATTTTATGAATTGATTTACGAATAACAGCAGAGCCAAAATCCATTAAGTTGTAATCTTGAGACTTTCTTTCAATTCCAGCGGAACTAACTTTGCTAGTTTCAAACGCTGATGAGGTATTTGTGTAGCCAGTCGGTAGATCAATTTTATGGCGTTGGTTTATGAGGCTGCTATCAATACCTTGAATGTCTGATCGGTCATATTTAATTCTTGAATTTAAGAAAATATGACCAACTTTGTAAAGTTCTGTCGATTTAAAGCTGTCCTTAATAAGCAATTCCTTTTGAATGCTTGTTTTGGGGACAATACCAATATCTTGTAAAGCCATACTTAATTCTTGTATGTATTTCGGATTATGAGCACTGTGATAGTAAAGCTCTTCACATACTTTCATATCGTGCTCTACATCCGAATCAAATTTTCTTTGTGATCTAGGCTGATCAACGCTCAGTTGAAATGGACAATATCTTGCTCCACGCCCGATAAGTTGAGCTTCGCTGATGGTAGTTTTACCTGCTTTATTTGACTTGGCGTCTCTAGTGTCATAAAGCCTAACAATGTCGAATAGATTGAGAACATCCCAGCCTTCATTAAGCTTATCAACAGCAAAAACAGCACGATAGTGGTTGTCCTCATCTTCTAGACTATTAACAGCCAGTTGCTTGAGGTCGCTCTCTTCCTTACTATTAACTGAGAGTAAGTTGTCCGTTGAAAAATCTTCTGTAATTTCCGAAATAAGATTTTCATAAGAAATATTATTTAAATCTAGATAGTTAAAAAGTTTGATAAAGATTGGATCTAATGTCGACGATCTTAGTAGGCTAATATCATTGGGAGTTAAGCCCTTTAGCCGATTGTTAAATTCTTCAAAGAAGCTTTTGCTTTCAGCAATCGTCTTAGATTTGAAGAGTACAACAGGCTTAATGGGTAGCCTATTCTTTTCAAATATTTTTCTTCTATATTGACTCAGAAGAATAGCAAGCAAAGATCTGTCGAATGGAGGTAGATCTGCTTGAAGTACCTTTACCTCTTTGGAGTACCCATCCTTCCTAAATTCTTTGAGGGGGTAATCAAAGAGAAGTCTAGGTTTATATTTTTCCGCCAAGAAGGTATCTTGAAGGTCTACCGTAGCCGTGTATTCTAAAAGAATATTTTCAGGATTTGCTTTGAAAATTTTCTCAACAGTTCCTTCCCAGCTTATTACCTCAAATAGTTCATCTTGAGATAAATTCTTTGTACCCTTTTTTGTTTCTGAGTTAATGTGATGAGCTTCATCAGAAATTAAAACTATCTTAGTATTTTCAAAATCATCATAAGTTAAGGAATTTTCTTTTGGATTATTCAGTGTTATATGAAGACCTTGAATGGTTGAAAAAACCAAATTTATATCGTCTGGATTTGATGACTGAAAATTTTCAACCTCATTTATCTTTATTCGTTTGTCGTTTAGAGATACTGATTCATTAAATAGGAACTTAGATGAAATGGAGTTAAGGAAGTTTTCTCTGGTCTTATCAATAATGTTCGTGCTGTTTACAAAAAATAAAAAATTTCTATATCCTAATTTGTAGAGATATAGAATTGTCCCAGCCATTATTAGCGTCTTACCGCTACCAGTCGCCATATGAAAAAGTAACTGATGATTCTGACGAGGCTTTCCATCAAAGCTTTCCTCAAAATAATTAACTAGATACTGGAAAGCCTTTTCTTGATATGGTCTTATCGGAAGTTTAGGATTTAGATTGCTTGAAAGCACGACTGGAAGAGGCGTGTTTTCTATTTTCCTCTTTCCCAACTCCTCAATCAATAATTGGGATAACGGCTTAATATCACTCATTTGTTTAAGCCGAAAAATTCGCTATTAAGCTTCTTGTCTTCCTGACTTACTTTATAGGATTGATCTTCTATTTCAGATAGGGGGACATAAAGCATATTTTTATCAAGAACCTCTATGAGAAACCTTTTTTGATCTTCAAATTGGAGATTTTCAAATTGATCTATATTTTGATCAAAATTTTGCGGAATTATTTTGTACGAAATAAAGGCTTTTTCTTGAATTTCATTCCAGATACTAATTAGTTCTTTCGTAGATGTGCTTAGTATTATTTTTTCAACATAGGTCTCATTAAGCTTTAATAGCTCACACGCTATGAAACTTCCACCTCTATCCCACTCAAGATTTTTGGAAACCCCAGTTTGATCGCCTGAAACTACATTTTTTAATCTTTCAAGAGCATCATTCTTACCGTAATCCAATTGCTCAATACCAATGTAGCGCCTCCCCATCTTATGGGCTACAGCAGCAGTAGTTCCACTTCCAAGATGAAAGTCTAAAACTGTATCGCCTTCGGTAGAACCAAGCTCAATGATCCTGTGTATAAACTTTTCAGGTTTTTTACCCTTCCGTAGGGTAACCCCACCTTCATTGTGAATATCGTTGGGTAAAACATCATCCCAGATATCTGAAATCATTTCACCGAAAACATCTTTACCATCAACTTGAATCAGCCTATCTTTGAAGAACAGAATGGCGTCACCCTTGTAGAGGTAGTAGGTTGATTTACCTTCTCTTTCTAAGATGTATGTTTTAGTGTCGTCTTCCTTTGAAATTTTCTTAAGTTGTTTTACTTTATCCGATACGCTACTTTCGTCTAGACCAGCAAAACGAATAATTTTCTCTTTGTTATCGAAATAAAACTTTTCAAGCTCAAGCTCGTAAGACTCTCCGAAATGTTTTTTTATTTGAGATTTTTTCATTCCCAAGTGTTCTGAGAATGCTTCTAGAGCAGGTATGTATTCCCAGTTCTCTGGATTGGAGTCGATATTTTTGATGTAATTGTTATATCGTGTATCCCGATCTTTTTCCCTATAAGTTTTATTGGGCTTCCATTGATTAGAATTCTTGGAATAAATTAGAAGGAACTCAGAAACATTGACAACACCTGGATTAATTACTTTGGCTCCTGATACGGAACTTCTTTTTACGGTAACAATATTTTTTTGATTTTCTTGACCGAAAATTTCATTCATTAAAACAATCAAGTGTCCAATTTCATTCTGATCAATGGAAATAAAAATTGATCCATCTTCCCTCAAAAGCTCTTTGGCTACTGACAATCTATTTTTCATAAATGTCAGCCAAGTTGATTGATTAAAGCTATCGTTGTAGCCGAACCCATCATTACCAGTATTGTAGGGAGGATCGATGTAAATAAGTTTGATGCTCTTTTTAAGTTTTTTATTCAGCGTATGAAGGACTAATAAATTATTTCCTCTAATTAGTAAATTGTCTGAGTCTGAAATCGAGGTAACTTTTTCTTCACCATTTTCAG
>CAIJXB010000005.1 GCA_903824495.1 uncultured Chlamydiae bacterium | reverse complement strand
TTGAAAATTACAGTTTTTTGAATGAGGGAATGTGTGCCCACGACTACTGCAATCTCGCCATTTTGGACCCATTTCAAAAGTTGCGTGCGCGAAATATCAGTCCAACCTTTGGGATTGACCTTTGAAGGGAATTTGCGGCAACCCGAGCCGGTAATGAGAGCAATCTGTACACCTAGATAAGCAAAATATTTTATGAATGATTCAAAATGTTGAGTGGCGAGTATTTCGGTGGGGCACATATAGGCGACTTGCATATTGGGGGCGGCGGTGATGACGGCATATGCAGCAGCCGCGGCTACAGCGGTTTTACCCGAACCTACATCTCCCTCAAGAAGTCTGGACATTGCATGACCTCGCTTCATGTCGCTAAGGATCATATCTATAGCTCGATTTTGTGCACCAGTTGCCTGAAAGGGAAAGCGTTTTACGAATTCTCTCACATTTACTTCATTATTTTGAAAAATAAAACTAGGATTACTCTCATAGATTTTGCGAGCTTTTTGTTTGCCGAGTTGGATCAAGAATATTTCTTCAAATGAGAATCTTTTTCGGGCTGATTCAGCGTCATCTTTTTTCATTGGTGCGTGCACCCAAATCATGGCAGTTTTTATTCCTGGTAAATGATATTTTAGGAGAATGTCTTCAGGAATGATTTCTCCCAGAGAATTCAGAAGTCCACTTTTGAATATTTTTGCAACCGTATGATATATCCATGCCGAGCTTATACCTCGTGACTCGGGATAGACGGGGTAGAGCGAATGATCTTCTCCTGATTCGCCAAAAAGGGATTTGCCAACACCTAGTGGCATTTTTTCAACTCGTTCTATTTTTGGATTTGAAAAGTACAGAGCTGAATGATCCACTTCAAGAGGATTTAGTCCTGTTATTTTTTGCCCATTTTTCTTTTGTCTTTCGCTAACCTTGCCTTCTATACGCACAATCATGCCGTCAGTGAACATCTTGGCTACATAAGGTTGGTTGAACCAGACACAATGGATTTTACCGGTTTCATCCTCTGCATAGCCTTCAGCCATAATCATTTTGGCCTTGAATGTCTTCGTGGCTTTGAGTCCGCTTATTCTTCCAAATATGACAGCTTGGTCTCCTTTCATGAGAGAATCTATATTCATAACTTCGGCAGTATCACCATAGCGAGTGGGGAAATGATAGAGCAAGTCTCGTACAGTTTCTATCTGAAGTCGCTTCAAAGCCACCTTTTGGACAGGTGTTATGCGGAAATTGTCAGCAATCTTATCATTCAAATTCATGTTGAGATTATATCATTAGTGAGTTAAAATACCTCCTATGCCTGCTTTCATAATCTTTGCCGTAAGTGCCTTTGCTCGTCTTATCCATTACGGCTTTCCACATCAAGTCGTTTTTGATGAAGTTTTCTCGGGTGGTTTCATCAAAGATTATTTGAGTAATACTTTTTTCTTTGATATTCATCCCCCTCTAGCCAAGCTCATGGCTGCTCTTTTTGCATATATCCTTCATCTTTCTCCTTCAACTGACTTTACTATGATAGGCAATGCTCTACCTGATACTATCGTTTGGCTTAGACTTATTCCGACTATTGCCGGCATTTTCATTCCAGTGGTTATTTACTTTATTCTTCGCAAGATTGGTGTGTCAAAGAACGCTTCAACCGTAGCTGGTATTTTATTGGCAATTGAAAATTCTCTGGTTGTCCAATCACGTTACTTACTCTTTGATTCGGTCTTACTTCTATTTGGTTTTGGCGCATTACTTTCATATTTGTATTACATAAATTTTAATGATAGATCGTGGAA
>CAIJXB010000004.1 GCA_903824495.1 uncultured Chlamydiae bacterium | reverse complement strand
GAACACAGAGTGCCTGGAACCAATCCACGCTCTATATCTGCGTGATAAAGCAAGGGCCGATTTTTTTGGTTCCCTTGTCTACTCTCAGGTTAGAACTTTGTTAGAAGAGGCGAATAAAGGGCTCGTACTAGATCAGGCTTACACGTTAGATCCGACGATTTTTGCGGATCCCTCAAAGTTCGTTCCTGGAAATTTCCAGCAAGAGCTCGATGCAACGACAGCCAATTTCCCTCAAAATGTGATCGATAAGGCAAGAGCGTTATCTCCTCAAGAACCGTATCAAAATTTTGTCGCCGCAGCTTTTCAGGCTTGAAGCCTTTTAAGTGACTTGACTATAGAGAAGATATGGGAAAAGGAATTCTGATTGGCTCTGATGATAAGACCGAGTGGCTTCTTCCTTGGTGGTGGAAGTACTATTCGAAGTACAACGATTTCCCTGTCGCGATCGCTGATTTTGGACTCAGTCCTAAAATGCTCAAATGGTGTCAGAAAAGGTTCCAAGTCATTTCCTTAAAGTGTCCTCAAGACTTCGTTCAACAAAGAACCGCTCTTTCTACAAAACGTGCCGTGCAGTGGCAGGAAGAATACAAAGGCGATGTGTGGGAAGCCCGTCAGGCTTGGTTTAAAAAGCCTTTAGCCTGTTTACAGACGCCTTTTGATCTGACAGTCTGGCTGGATGTCGATTGTGAAGTCTGTGGGTCATTAAAACCACTTTTTGACGTTCTCAAAGAAGATGTAGAGCTAGCGATCATCAGAGAAGAAAGCCAAGAGTACAATTCCGGAGTGTTGCTTTTTCCTAAAAAAGCTTCTTTTTTAAAAAAATGGGCTGAACTCTGTCTCAAAGAGAATGACAAGTACATGGGCGATCAAAATGCCCTCACGGAACTGATTTTAGCTGGAGAAGTCCGGTACACTGAATTAGATCATAAGTACAACTGGCGGATGAGCAAGGGATACTATGATGCTGTCGTTGTCGCTCACTGGTGTGCTTGGGGAAAAGAGTACATTAAGAATTGCGGCGGTCTGCATGCGTTACTTGAGGGCAAAAAAAAGACCTTACTGCGCAAGCGCAATAAGGTCTGAAAGTTAAATCAATAAAGATTAACGATCGCGGTAGCGTCCTTCTCCACCACGTCCACCACGGTCGCCGCGTGGTTGTCTTTGGAATCCACCTTCTCCGCGCTCACGTTCTTGTGGCGGGCGAGCGATAGATACGACGAGCGTTCTTCCGCCGAGCTCTGAACCATTGACTGATTCGATAGCTTTTTGGGCAGCGTCAGCACTTGACATCTCGACAAATCCAAAACCTTTAGATTGGCCAGTTACTCGGTCTGTGACAATTTTAACAGAGATAATTTCGCCGAATTGGCTGAAAATCTGAAAAAGTTCATCTTCGGTTGTCTTGTATGGAAGACTTCCAACGTACAATTTTTGTGTTTGTGACATAAATAATTTCCTTCATTTGAAAACAGGTGATAATCCACCTACATATAAGCCTGATCAGATCTTCTTCCTAAAGCACACAATTGCACACTGGACAGAAAGCTCAAATCAACAACTCACCAAAGAGTATATCAAACTCTACCTTTGATTGGCTAGATGTTCTTGAGAATGATGAGAATAAATCCGAAGACGATAAAGATTACTTTAATTTCTAGTGCGCTCAAATAAAGATTGAACAATATAGGCAAACCTCTTATGCACTGGAGTTATCAAACACGAGGTATTTATGGCACTCATGGACACAGTCGAAACGATGAAAAGAATGCTCACTGAGATGCAAATGGAGCTTGAAGATGTAGT
>CAIJXB010000003.1 GCA_903824495.1 uncultured Chlamydiae bacterium | reverse complement strand
CAAACGATCAAATGTAGGGAGAGAGCGAGGGGGAAGCCCCCTCGCGCACCCCCATTTTAAAAAACCGGGTTGTAAAAAAAGGGGAAATGCAAGAGACTAGAGCAGTCTTCGGCTGCTTGCTTAAAAAGTTGTAGCGAAGAGTTTTACCTGAAAGAGTAAAAAAACGGGTAAATCACAACATTAATTTCTCTAAATTCAGTCCAGTCCAAGCCTAGGGTGTAGATTTTAGGCATATGCTTCCTCTATAGAATTACCTTCGTTCCTATTCCTTTTTTTATGCGGAAAAAATTTACGCCGCAGGCTAGCTAGCGAATCTGCTATATGCTGCTTACCCCATTCAATGACCTGCCCTATTGTTGTGCCTTCCATTGCTTTTTTGACATCCTCGATCTCATTAGGTGCCATAAATGTCGCTATTCCTAGAGCGCCAATTGTAATGCCCTGCAATTGACTACTGCAAGATTGCTTGAATTTTCCAAAAACGGTCTCCACAATTCGGCCATCGCCGAGTACGACTTGGCTTGGCTTCAGAGGCTCTATTTCGTCCCAAACTGCATTCAGCGCGGCATTTATAAAATCGATCACCTCACTCGGTGCATCTGAAAATGGCTCGCTAAAAAGATCTTCTAACTCTTGATAGATCTTGTGCGACAACCCATTAATTTGTACGGTTTTTTTAATCGTTTCTCCTATAGCAATCATCTGCTTCCAGCCTTCGATATGAGGTCCCAAAACGGCTAGCCAACCAAAATATTCGTTGAAGCGCTCTTGGGGGATACAGTTCATATACCCCATGCTTTTACTCTTTTGAAATCGGATCACCCAATTTATCAAGACATCTGCGCTCATGTATCGAGCTTTAGAGCGAAGCTTAGGAGGCATTAACGCTGCTAAGTCATTGGTTTGTTGGACTGCTAATTTGGTGGCTGTTAGCTGTTCGCAAAACTTTTTCCAATGGAGATCGTTCTTTAATTGTTTCTTCAGGACATTGGCAATTTTGTGGCTAATGTCATGAGCGACATGAGTCTTTTGGGAACTCTTTTGATAGCTGTTACCGCCTTTTGTCACATCGGAGCCGTAATCCGAAAGAAGAGACAAAAACGGATGTCCAATTTTTTTCTCGGCATCATTTAGCGACTGATGCACAAAATCTCCAGTGGATCTGGTGGTAAAATAGATGCCTAATACCTGAACATCATGGAGATCTAGAGTGAGATCTCCTCGTGCTTTAAGATGACTAAACCGAACCCCCAGGACAATCAAGCACTTGAGAGCGCCAACATCTACTGTGAGATCGAAGATCGCACACCAATCCTTGGCTTTTTCTATCGTTGCATGAACGATCTGATGGTACCCTCTTTTTAACACCCACTGGCGGATAGTTGTCCAATGAGGTGTTTTCCCGACACCAAACTCTTGGTGGATAACGGTTAATACCCGCATAACTCCTCTGCAACCCAGTCCGCTAATACCAGAGTAAAGAAGAATCGCCATTCGAATAATCCACGTGGGGTAACTGTAGCCCCTTGGGTGGTCTAGAGCATTTGGGATTTTTTTTTAAGTTCTTCGTATTCTCGCTGGAGAGATGATTGCGCTGCCCGAGCCTTGGTTAACGCCTTCTGTATATCTTGAAAGGCATCTTTTTTAGCCTTGGACTGTTCTGTAAAAGTTTTAACCTTCGCCTTCCAGAGATCTCGGCTTGTTTCTAAATCTCGAATGCGCGCATTCAGATCTCTAATCTCTGAGCGTCGTTTTTTTGCGACTTCTTCCCAAGAATCACGACTGTCCTTGAAAAATTTAATCAGTTTATGTGGGGGGGATTTATATTCCTTGCAACTCATGCGAATGTCTTAGTGTGAAAATTTTAACTACGAGAGTGTAGTAAAATCTTACGTCGCATGTCAAATATATTTCAACACTCCCTAGCAAAGAATTGACGGAAAAAGAGAATGAGTTTGTAGGTAACTTGTGACCAAGGAAATGGCATGAAAAAGGTCTAAAATCTACACCCTACTCCCTACCACTCTTTACAACACGCTTTAAAAGATTTGGATAGAGCCTTCAAAAACTTTTTTGCAGGACGTGCTGGGTTCCCTCGCTTTAGGAAGCAAGGCCGTGGGGACAGTTTTCGTTATCCAGACTCTCAGCAATTCAAACTCGATCAAGGAAACAGCCGCATCTTCTTACCGAAGCTCGGCTGGCTTCATTATCGCAATAGCCGAAAGATATTAGGTGAGCCCCGCAATGTCACTGTATCCAATCGTGGTGGAAAGTCATTTATATCCATTCAAACACTGCGCGATGTTGAGAAGCCTAAGTCCACAGCTACAACTGCAATTGGCATCGATGTTGGAATTGCTCGTTTCGCTACCATGAATGATGGCAGTTATATCGCGCCGCTCAATAGTTTTAAAAAGCATCAAGTAGCTCTAGTCAAGTACCAACGGCGAATGAGCCATAAAGTCAAATTCAGCAATAACTGGAAAAAAGCAAAAGCTGACGTTCAAAAAGTTCATACTAAAATAACAAATGCCCGTAAAGACTATCTGCATAAAATCAGCACAACTCTCAGCAAAAACCACGCGCTTGTATGTGTTGAAAATCTGCAGGTAAGTAATATGTCTAGATCAGCAGCAGGAACGATCGAACAGCCAGGCAAAATGGTGCGGCAAAAAGCCGGACTAAACCGCAGCATTTTGGATCAAGGCTGGGGGATGTTCCGCACCCAGTTGGAATATAAATTGGAATGGAGCGGAGGAATGTTTCTTGCTGTCCCTCCTCAAAATACCAGCCGAACGTGCCCACACTGTGATCACGTCTCTCAAGACAATCGCAAGACTCAGTCTCAATTTGAGTGCGTATCCTGTGGGTACAAGAATAACGCCGACGTGGTCGGCGCAATGAATATTTTAGAGCGAGGATATCGCTTGTTAGCCTGTGGAGATGTGGTGTTAAGCCACTCGAAGAAGCAGGAACCCGCCGAAGTGAGTCAGCTAGCTTTTAGCTGAACACCGTAGGAATCCTCTCCCTTGAGGGAGGGGAGGATGTCAACTCAGGGACTGGCTAGGAGAGAGTGTGTAAAGCTCTAAATTACTCTTTTTTTGTATGTGTACTTGACCAAATATCCGAT
>CAIJXB010000002.1 GCA_903824495.1 uncultured Chlamydiae bacterium | reverse complement strand
TTCCGTCATCGGAAGCTGGAGTGAGTATGATGTGGATCGTCACATTGAGTATGGAAAAGGCCTTACAAAAGTCAATTTGACTGCCAAAAGCGATCATGGTGGTAACCAGATCCTTTCTCATTTCGACACTGGTCTTAATTTTAACTACTTTGGTTTTACAGTAAGACCTTTTGATAGCTTTGACTACATGTCTCAAACAGAAAGAGGGTATCAAGAGAGTAATGCCGGGCAGTGGGAGCTCACGATTGGAAGAAAAAATGCCATGATGATCCGCAATGAACTCGGATTGCAGTTTTCTAAATGTCTTTGCTTTTGCTCATCTAAATGGATGTTTACTCCTAAGATCTCATGGGTCAGAGAAGTGAGAATCAAAGGAGAAACTTTTAACGTAAACTTCACGCAAGGAGGATCTCCCTTCGTGATCCATGGATACTTCCCAGATAGAAGCCTTGTTGTTCCAGGTCTTGCACTCACCGGCTACATGCTAAACGACGCCTTGCTTTTTGATCTCTACTACAATGGAGAATTTAA
The DNA here is from genome assembly GCA_903824495.1 of uncultured Chlamydiae bacterium. Lineage (GTDB taxonomy): Bacteria > Chlamydiota > Chlamydiia > Chlamydiales > Rhabdochlamydiaceae > CAIJXB01. The sequence goes on along the minus strand of CAIJXB010000002.1, from coordinate 42,443 downwards.
AGGGGGCTACAGCTCCAATAGCTATGGTGGGCAAATAGGCTATAGCTTCTAAAAAGGATTGACATAGGGGACTTTTTCATTTAACTTCCAGTTTTAGTCGCAAGAGGGAGTTTTTTGTGGATGAAGTCTATCTAGATTTACCGGCAGAGCAGATTCTAAATACTCCTCATTACAATAAAGGAAGCGCCTTTACCCAGGAAGAAAGGGCAGAGCTTGGGTTGCATGGTCTTCTTCCGTATCACGTTTCTTCTATTGAAGCGCAATCAGCTAGGCGTTATCAAAATTTTTTATCTCAACCCTCGCAGCTTTCTAAGTTTATTTTTTTAAACTCACTACAAAACCGCAATGAAATCCTTTTTTATCACCTCATAAGTCAGCATGTTTCTGAAATGCTTCCCTACATTTATACTCCAACTGTAGGGGATGTATCGATCCAGTATAGCTACTTGTATAAAGAGCAAAGAGGGCTTTATCTTTCCTATCCAAATAAAGAGCATATGCAAGAGATGCTCGATCAATTTAAAGATAAACCGATCGATGTTGTTGTGGTAACAGATGGAGAGAGGATTTTAGGTCTTGGTGATGTGGGAATCGGCGGGATGGCAATTCCTGTTGGTAAGCTATCACTTTATACCCTTTTTGGAGGGATCCATCCCTCTCGAACACTTCCCATCTTTTTAGATGTAGGAACAAACAATCCTGAATACCTTAACGATCCTAGCTATATGGGCTGGAGACATGAAAGGATTACAGGGGATGCTTATAATGAGTTTGTAGACCTGTTTGTAAAAGCACTAAAAAAGAGATTTCCAAAGGTTCTTCTTCAGTGGGAGGATTTTGCAAAGCCCCATGCAAAACCCTTACTTGATCGATATAGAGAACAGATTCTTTCTTTCAACGATGACATTCAAGGAACAGCAGCTGTTGTTCTTGCAGCGGTCTTTGCCGCCACAAGGAAACAATCTGTTTTATTAAAAGATCAAAAGATTGCTGTTTTAGGAGGAGGTTCTGCAGGACTTGGGATCTGTAGAACGCTTGTGGATGCGATGATGTTAGAGGGGTATTCTGAAGAAGAGGCGTATAGTCACTTTTATGTTGTAGATATCCACGGACTTTTACAAACAAATGGCGCCCATGATGAAGGGCAGAAACATTTTCTCCAAGACAGCCGCAAGTTAAAAGATTGGAAGGTAAAAGATCCTAAAAACATTTCTCTTTTAGAGGTGATAGAAAATGCAAAACCCTCCGTCCTCATTGGAGTTTCTACACAAAAAGGAGCGTTTACAGAAGAAATTGTTAAAGCAATGGCAAAGGCAGTCAAGCATCCTCTTATCTTGCCCCTTTCCAATCCCAATGACAAGTGTGAAGCAAAACCGGAAGATCTGATCAAATGGTCTAAAGGACAGGTCCTTTTTGCAACAGGAAGCCCTTTTGCGCCCGTTGAATACGAACATAAGCTCTATCCAGTGGCTCAGTGCAATAACGTGTATATTTTCCCAGGAATTGGTCTTGCCGCTGTTTCTTTTAAACTGAAAAAAATAACAGATAAGATGTTTGTTGCAGCAGCAAATGAGCTAAGCCGCCACGCTCCTATCTTAAAAGACCCACAAGGCTCGTTGTTTCCGTCTTTTGAAGAACTCCCGTCTATTTCCAAGGAAATAGCCTTTGCCGCTATTAAAATGGCTATAGAAGAGGGACTAATCCCTCCTCACTTAGACTCAGAGATTAGAGCTCTCATTGAAAAAAACGTATGGACTCCAAACTACCCTAGATACAAGCGAAAACCTTGTCGTAGTTAGGTTCAGAAGTGATCTCTGAGACGAGCTCTTCATAAATTACAAGGTTTGTTTCATCAAGAAGTAAAACCGCTCTTGTGCAAAGTCCCTTCAAAGGACCCTCTTCAATGAGCACCCCATAGTCTTTAGCAAAAGATTGATCTCTCATGGTCGATAAAGTCGTCACATTAGAAAGTTTTTCTGCATCGTAGTATCTTTTTTGTGCAAAGGGAAGGTCTGCTGATATCACAAGTAAAAGCAGATCTTTTCTATCCATTACTTTGTCATGAAATTTCCTTGTGCAAGTAGCGCATACAGAAGTTTCCAAACTTGGCACGATCAAAAGCAGTTTTTTGATAGCTGGAAGGCTTTCTAGTTTAATATCTTCGAGACTGCTATTTACAAGTGTAAACGAGGGGGCTTTTTGTTTAAGGCTTGGGAATTTTCCTGTGAGCTGAACAGGCGTTCCTTTGAATGTAACAGTTGTCATAATAATTTCCTTTTTTAGGGTAACGCTCTATGTGTATAGCTCGTTTATAGATTTTAAAAAACACAAATCATTACACGCTTATACACCGCCTTTTTCTTACAAAAAATAGATGAGCTATGTTACTCTTTTTGCCACTATGAATATACTGCCATTAATAGATCAGAATATTCCATCACATTTTGGAAAACTTGAAAGAGCTTTGAATGAGAATCTCAAAGATAGGATGGACACAATTTTTTCTCAAGGAGTTCGGTCAAGATGGACGAGTGAGGAGGAGCTGATTTTAAAAAACGCCGTTGAAAGGTGCAAAAGAGAAAACTCCAGTATTTTTGCAGACTCCAATTATACTACATATTATCGATTTAGCATGTTTTTTGTGGTTTCTCAATACCCGGAAGTCAAACAATTGGGTAGAAATGTGAGACAGCTTAGAGAAAAATGGATCAGAGATATATGCCCAGATTCTTTAGGCGGAATCATTCAAGAAAGTCACAAGAAAATCATTGAAGAATTATACAAGAAGAATTTCAAGAGATGGGCGCAGACTTCAAAGGAGTTTGCTGAAATGAAATTACCGGATAAGCCTTTGGGAAAATACTATTCTGGCAACGCGATTAAAAACTATTTTTATAGCAAAAACAGGGTAATTCAACCTGAAATAGATTCGAGCACAACAACTAGTGAGGCAATTGAGTTTTCTGATGAAAAGGCCTTTGGAAAAAGAAAGAGAATTCAAGAGAAGGTGGAAAGGGTTGTTTTTTCCAAGATTCATGGAAGTTGGACGGCTAAGGATGAAAAGATTTTAAAAGAGGTTATCGAAAAACATACTAAAGAGCATCCTGATATGCGGCCGTATTGCGGTTCAGGCAGTGATCCTCAATGGAGTAAAGTATTTTTAACCATCAGTAAATACCCAGAAATTAAGCAGTTGGATAGAAATGCGAAGCAGCTTAGAGAAAAATGGATCAGGGATATATGCCCAAATTCTTTAGGAGGTAGCATTCAAAAGAATCATCAGAAAACAATTGAAAGATTGTATCAGGCAAATCCTAATAAATGGACGGCGATTTCAAAGGAGTTTGCTGAAATGGATCTATGCGATAAGCCTTTAGGGAAGTTCTATTCCGATAATACCATTAAAAACTATTTTTATGTTCAAAATAGAAGAATTCAACGTAACCTAGCTCTGGATTTAAATCTAAAGTCAGCTTTAGATAAGGAAGAGGGAAATTCGATCGTTGACGCAGATATTGATTTTCCTTGTGATGACTTTTTCAATGTTGAAAAAGATTTTTTTTCAGACGAAATCATTGGTGCTACTGGAGTAGTGTCTTCCAATTTTTAGTGTAGATGTGTCGTCTAGCGCTTTTACGGCACTTTTTTATAGGTTTCGATCGCTTTTTTAGACTCTACTGCATGATCAAGCATAGCAGCGGGATAAGTAGGCGTCTCTTCTTCTAAGTACCACTTGTGGATCCGTTTTGGATCAACTGAAGAAAGTTCGGGAACCCACTTTTTTATGTAAGTGCACTCAGGATCAAATTTTAAAGACTGGTTCCACGGGTTGAAGACTCGAAAGTAAGGCTGAGCATCGCATCCTGTACTTGCTATCCATTGCCAGTTCCCATTGTTGATAGCGGGATCATAGTCTGTGAGCTTTCTTGCAAAATATTTCTCACCCCATCTCCAATTGATGTGAAGGTCTTTAACAAGAAAGCTTCCAACAATCATGCGGACCCTATTATGCATAAATCCTGTTTGGTTCAGCTCTCTCATCCCTGCATCAACAATAGGGAAGCCTGTATTTCCCGCGCACCATTTTTTAAAGGCTCCCATATCATCTGACCATTTGATTTTATCAAATTTCTGATGAAAAGCGCCTGAAAACACATAGGGGAAGTAAAAAGCGATCGAGCTAAAAAAATCTCTCCAGTAAAGGGATCTAAGGAGCTCAGAAGAATCTCCTAAGTGTTTGGAGATCGACCAGTAGACTTCTCGAATGGAACAGGTGTTGAATTTAAGATGGGCAGAAAGATGGGTCGTAGAATCTTCAGCTGGAAAGTCTCTTAAAGATTCATAATCTGCAAAAGAGCTTATTTTTTTTAAAATTTTAAGGGCGTTGTTTCTTCCTCCTTGCGGTGAAAGAGCTCTTTTAGGAAGAAGTTCATCATAGAGGCTTTGTTTAGATGCAAAAGCTACTTGATGTGTGTAGTAGTTATCATGTCTATTAGAGACGGGATGGGGAACTTCTAATTTAGAAGCATTGCGATAAAAGGGGGTAAAAATCGTATAGGGTTTACCATCTGATTTTAAGGTCTCGCTAGGAGGATGTAACAAGGCATCTTCAAAAGAGTGAAAAGAGACCTTATGCTTTTTGCAGACGGATTCAATGGCGTGATCTCTTTTGATGCTATACGGTGTATAGTCCTCATTTACCACTACAGCGTCGATTTTAAGCTCAGAGATACACTTTTCTATAATCTCTTTAGGCTCGCCATGAAACAGATAAAGCTTTCCGTTTTTATCTTTTAAAGAGCTCCCCAGCTCTTCTAAAGATTCGATCATGAACTGCAAAGAGTGATCACTTCTATAGCTGTTTTTTTCGATCTGCTCAGGTGTAAAAATGAAGCAGGGGATTACTTCTTTAGCTTCTTTAAGAGCAAAAATAAGACCAGTGTTATCTTCTAGTCTCAAATCTCTTCTAAAAATAAAAAGGGCTCTTTGAAATTTCTTATCCATCTTATAGAGCGATCCATACTTTGACTTCTGGAGGAGAGTTTGAAAAGGTCTCTCCGTAAACTTCGAAATCACCCGTGTAGCTTCTTTTTAAATCTGTTTTCCAGATTTTACCCCAGGTTTCGATCAAGGTTTGTGGATGCTGCCCAGTAGCGCTAAAAAGGGCGTAGGAGCCCGCAGGGATGGTTTTGCTAGCCAAACCCTCAGGGATGGTATCGATTGCGTTTACGGGGCATCCAATAAGGATAGAGTAGGGTTTTGTGAAATCGCCTTCATAGTCGCAATAAAGAGCGATCACATCGCTTGAAGCTTTGTTTGGGATTTGCGCTGTGATGTTTTCACTGTAAAATCTAGCCCAAAGCTTAGGGATGTCAATAGGTCCTGCTTCAGGGGCGTTGGATGTGCGGCACTTGATTCCAACGATGGTGAGTTCTTGTTTTTGAGTAGTGGTATAAGATTCCACGGAAGGTTCCTTATTTGTTTGAGCTGAAAAAGCGCAGCTAGTTATGAGCATTAAAGCAGCAGTTAGTTTTTGCACTGTGACCTCAGTTGTTGATATTGAGAATATAGCACTTTTGGTTATTTTAATGCTGGCATTTCCTGCTTTTCCCAAGGAGCAGCATCTGGCAGAAGTGTTTCGAAAAAGTTTTTCAGATATTCAGAGATTTCGATGCAGTCTTCAGAGGTACAATCTTGGATACAAAGCGTATGAAGAGGATCGACTAGAAAAGAGTCTAGCGCTTCTTTACTTTCAGCAAAACGCTCATTGCTATACAAAGAAATCATTTTGTTGGAGAGGTTCCCTTTTTCTACGTAGCCTTGGTAGAGCCAAATGTACTGCAATAGGCCATTTGTGAGATTAAAGTCTTGATCGGAACGGAATTTATGGGCTGAATTACATGTGAACACACAGGGAAAAAGGCATTCCACTTCTTGTATCAGGGATTTTCGAAGAGCAAAGGGTGCGTGGGATAGCCTACGTCTTGGCTCTGAAATAAAATACGTGTCTAAAAGAAGATTAGAGTTGACCCACGCTTTACGATACATTGTTGCTTGGACCTCAGGTGATGAAGAGACGGTGAACCCTTTTTCAAACAGGACATTGATTTTTCCATCTTCTTTAAAAAAATCGTAAGGGGAGACTCTTTTTCCCAAAAGTACATCATCATTAAAATAGATAAAATGCTCAGCAAGCCCAGGGATGCGGTGGATTTGGGACTCAATGGCTTGAGAGTTAAATGTAGGAAGATCTTCTGGATGGTTAAATACTGCTTGATGATCGACGATTGTAATTTTCGGATGATCAAGAAGCCATTTAGGGTATTGGTCCATTGTAATGATGTAGATGTGGTTAAAAAAGGGAGCAAATTTTACAAGAGATCTTAATGAATACTTGAGCTCTTCATGATCTGAAAAACGGGAGTCTATACAGGCATCTCCAATAAAGATAGTTTCTGTTTGATGGACTTTCGAGTATTTGTTTTTGATAGAGAGCCACTTTGGATCGCTTCCATCGACCCAAAGATAAACGATATCGATGGGATGTGGGAAGGGATTTTCTTTTGCAAAAGAAAATAGGTTTTGTATGCAGCATAAGATGAAAAAGAATGTAAGAGTGGCTGTTTTTGCAAGTGTTTTGTATAGCATAGGGCGTTCAGTTGTTGTTGTGATGAGATTCGGAGCACTTTAGGGTAAAATTTATTTTGATCCAAGTGATTTTGTATTCAATCAACATCATTCATAAGGGGGAGCGATTAAAGTTGTGTATGGCTTTTTTGATCGAATGATCCATTCCATTTTACGCTGGAGTGATAGATCACAGCGTTGGGATGGATCATTGTCATTGTAAACGTATAAGATGGGATCGATGTACTTCACATGGTTAGGCCCAGCCATCTCTAGCATGGGAAACATGGTGGCTAAGTCAGCACAAACAGGGAAGAAATTTCCTTCATAGATCAGGTCACATTTGTCTATGCGTTGAAATAGTCCTGCATAGAAAGTTCGTAGATGTCCGGTCACCCAAGATAAGGTTCGGATCGACTTTTTTGGCCATAAATCCGAGGGGAGGGGTAGGCAGTAACCGATATAGTGGGAGCTAGAATAGATGAATTGACCATAGGTTAGCCATACATCTTTTGTCTGATACATTTCATTGATGTAAGCAAGGGCCCATGAAACGGCAAGCCAGTCATCGCCATCTAAAATGACGATGATTGCATCTTTAGGGCAACTTTGGATTGCATGATATTGTCCATAGAGCTGTCTTTTGCGCTCACTATTTCGGATCAGTGTGAAGTGGTTTTCTTGGCCATGTTCAGACACGAATTTTTCAACCAAATCTGCCGTGCCATCTGTTGAGCAATCATCGATGTAGATTAGTTTCCAATTGTCGTACTCTTGAGAGAAAATGGAAAAGAGATTTTTTTTGTAGACATCCTTGTTGTTATAAGATGCGGTAATAATGACAATTGGTTTTTCTTCATTTGAGTGAAGAGATGAAAACAAACATAACGCAATCAAGAGAGTTGGAAAAAACATAGTTTCCCTTGTTGAGATTTTTGACAAATGCGACACTAACATTTTTCAGAAAAATGGTCGAGGAAATGCGTATGTTTAATGGTAAGATCGGACTTGCCGCTATGGCATTTGTGTGTGGGACTTTATGTCCTCTTTACAGCACCCCTTCTTCAAGGTTAGCTGCCCCATATGAGCAGGCTCCTCCTCCGCAGGGACTTGAGGGGAGAGATTTAGGAAGGTGGCTAGCTGATCGCGCCCTCATCTATCACCACCATCACTTTAAATATAGCAAATATCCGGATCTTGAAAATCCAAGGACATTTACTGAAAAAATCCATTACAAGATGCTGTACGATAGACGGCCTATTTTGACAGTATTTGCCGATAAGATTCGCGTGCGCGACTACGTTGCAGAGCGTGTAGGGGAAAAATACCTGACAACGATTTACCAAGTCGCTCAAACTCCTGAAGAGATCAATTGGCTTAAGTTGCCGGCACGCTATTTTGTAAAAACAAACCACGGCTCGAGTATGAACATTCTTGTGGAATGGGATACTGTTTCTTATAACGATCTCTATATCAAAAATGTGAAGGGGCTATTGAATCGATGGTTGCATACAGACTACTCTGACTTTTGTGGGGAATGGTGTTACAGAGATATTCCTAAAAGGCTTGTTTACGCTGAAGAAGATTTGGGGGCCCTAGATGAAAGGCCTATTGATTGGAAGTTTCATGTGTTTGATGGTAAAGTATACTGCTTCATGGTGCATAGAAATCAACGATGCAATTTCTACGATCGGGATCTGAACCTGCTCAACGTCAGTCAGCATCAAGAGAATTTTTCTGACCTTATGGTTTTTCCAGATAATATGGAAGAGATGCTTTTTGTAGCGGAGCGCCTTGCCGAAGGGATGGATTTTGTCAGAGTTGATTTATACAACATCGATGGACGCATTGTTTTTGGCGAACTGACGAACTATCCACATGCAGGACTCGTTCCGTTCAATCCGCCGGAGTTTGACAGGTTATTAGGGGACCAGTGGAAGCTGGCAAGTCCCTAGTCTTGCAATTCATACACGGTTCTGACGACAGGAGGGTATCCGGGCTTAGGGATCCCTATTACATTGTCTTTGGAAAATTCAGTCACGGTTTGGTAGGGAGCAAAGACCTCTCCTGTAATCGTACTTTCTCCTCCTGTAGCGTAAACAGCCGCCGGCGATAGTGCATACGTTTTGTATTTTTGTTGAAAAGCAGAAAAAGTCAGATCATTCGTCGCTAGTTTAGAGACTTCAGGATCATGGATTTTTTCAAATTCTTTAACGAGCTCATCATAAACCGTATAACGAATGACATAGGCGAGTAAGCACCATGATCCAAAAATTTGCTGGATGTTTTTGTTGATTTGAACTGTGGGCTCAGTTGGATAGACAAAGAGATAGAGGATATCCCAATCATCAGGAACTTCTGCTAAAGCTTTGTTAAAATAATGCCCGACTCCTTCTTTGGTGGCGATATTGCCTTGTAAGAAACCAAAGGCGGCATCATCTTCAAAAATAAGGGCTCGGCTTGAGCTAGCAACTTCGGCTTGTGCTTCTATGATCTTTGATGCGTTTTGGCTCTCTTTTGCTTCCGCTAAGTTTTGTAGTGCCGTATCAAAAACTTGCTTTATTTTTTGATAAACACCTAAACAGCTTAAAAAGCATCCCGCTTCCCTTTTTCGAATACGAGTGAAGATTTTTTGTCCTATTTCCGTTGAGAGATCGACGTTGCACCGGTTGAGATAAAATTTATGCCAAATAGAAGGGGGAATATCCTTCGATCCATCCACTGCTGTAAAACGCTCAAAAGAGGGGATTCCAATGCTTTTGGTTTCTTCCGTGAAGCTTTTCAGCCTTCCCGTTGCTGTATCTAGGTTGATTACATAGATGCTATTGAAAAATTCATGAAGGCGCCAATTGCGATCGAGCTCTTCGCTGCTATACTGGATAAGGTGATCTTTGGCAATCATCTGGATCGGTCTTTCTATTTGAGAAACATCTACTCTGTATTCATAGGCACTTGGAGGGGGGGTATATTCAAACATATGTCGTTCCTGTTTCGTGATGTGGATATGAGATGAAAATCTATACCGAACCAAATGAAGCATTTGGTTCGGTATAGATAGCTATTATTGTAGGGTGATAGAGCCGGTAGGGGGTGTTGAAGAGGAGCCATTGCTTCCTGTTCGGTTGTTATTAGCTGTATTTACAAGACCGGTGTTATCGACATAATCGATGAATGTAGTATGGTTATAGATGTCATTATTTGAAATACGCACAAGAGCGCTAGTGCCAACTCCAATAGCAGTAGTATTAGAGGTTAGTACATTATTCAAGCAGTTGATGACAGTGCCGCTACCCGCAGCAAGAATGGCTGTCCCAGTATTTTGTGTGATCACAGAATCGCTGATATCGACTACTGCACCTGCAGAAATGTTCAATCCGTTTCCTGTATTGTTTTTTATGGCTACACCGTTTATGGAGACATTCCCTGAAGAAAAGATATTGATTGCGTCCCCGGCGTTACTTTCAATGATCGTATTTTTTATGATGACGTCCCCTCCGCCCGAGCAATCGATGATGCCCGTACCTGAAGTGGGAGCAAAGCCATAAATTTTGCAATTTTCAATGATTAACGTCGCCCCGTTAAAAAAGGAGCCTACTTGAATGGCAGGTCCTGCAAACCCTTCACCGATCAATGTCAAATTACGTAAAATGAAAACATTGCTCGAGGTAAAGCCTGGTAATCCGGAAGGAGATGAAAAAATACCTATCGTGATATTTGCACCAACGATAGTTGCAAGGTTACCATCGCCCCCATCCCAAGTTTGCGACTTCCCCCAATTGATTCCTTCAGCGTTGCTAGTATCGTAAACTCCCGGGTTTAGAACAAAAACTTCCCCATTAGCCGAATTGGTATCAAAGGCAACTTGAGAAGCGTAAGTAAACGTAGAGCAGGGAGTACTATAGGGACATGCAGTACCATCAGCACCATTTCCGGATATCCAGGTATTATTACTTCCCCACATCTGCATCGGCAAGGCTAATGCGAAAAATGCTACCATCGAGATGCGCTGTTTGAATGCATTGAGAGAATTCATAAAAAACTCCTTTACTTGTTTAATGACTCGTAACTGTGATACTTACCGGAGTGGATACACTTCCTGACTTGCTGACAGTCACAACGTAATACGTATACACTACACCGCGTCTGCGATTGTGATCTAAAAATTTAAGAGCATCAGCAGGTACTGTACCTGCTAGATCTGTTAAAGAGCTGTTCCGATAGATGCGGTAACGGTGAGGAGTCGCGCCTTCTAGTGGTGCTTGCCAAGTTAAAAGGTTGACGCGATCTTTTTGCGTTAGGAACTTTTGTTTGATGGAATTTCCTTGAAGATTTGTAGGAGGGAGCGCATTGAATACTAGGGTAAGGCTTTGAGTCGTTGTTGCAGTTGGGCCCCCATTATGCGAAATCGTTTCGTTCTGAGTAACGGCTAGGCTTGTCTGGTTGAAGTTGCGGCTTGAGGAGTGGTTGAAAATTTGCTCTGTTGATGTGCCTGCGCTGTTGGTGACGGTTAATGTGGCATTGTGAGAGCCTTCGGTGGTATAGAAATGAGAGGTTGTAGGGCTTGAAGTCTGAAGAGTTGATCCGTCGCCAAAATTCCAAAAATAGCTAGCAATTGTTCCGACGGGAGAGGCAGAATCTGAAGCGTCGAATGTCACAGTTTGTCCGGACTCGCTAACTTGGTAAGAAAAGTAAGCCAAAGGAGCCTGGTCAGGAGAGATTGCAATGGAACAGGGAAACAGCCCTACTGCAAGGGTTGCAAGGACAGTATTGCTACTCGTATCTATAATCGAAATGGAATCACTACCTGCATTCGCTACATAGGCCTTAGAGCCGTCAGGTAAAATGCCTAAAGCATAAGGGTTGCTCTCTATGCCGGTTGAAATGGTATTTACGCTGTTATTAGACGTATTGATCACAGAAACCGTACCACTTGTATTATTGGCAACGTATCCTTTTAGGCCATCCGGAGTGATTACGATGTTTTTAGGAAAGACTCCTACAGAAATAGTAGTCGTGACGGTGTTTGATGCGGTATTGATCACTGATACGGTATTATCTGCTGCATTGACGACGTATACTTTAGATTTATCAGGCGTAAGAGCTAATGCTGTGGGGTTATCTCCAACCGTTACTAGAGTTGCAGAAGAGCCTGTATAGGGGCTCATCACTGAAATAGACCCGCTATTGTTGTTCGTTATATAAGCCGTTGTATTGTCAGAATCAAGGACGATGCAATCTTGAGAAACACCTACAGAGCTCTCGTTGCTAAGTAGGCCTGTGGTTGTATTCAAGAAGATCACTTCACTTGTTGCAGTATCTGTGATCCCTAAGAGGGTTCCTCTCGGTGTAATAGCTAGAGTGCTTGGATTTCCTACGGTTGAATAGGTCCATAAAGAGCTCCCAGTAGTCGTATCTAGTGCAGCAACGATGCCATCGTTATCATTAGCTACGTAGACAGCGGAGCTGTCAGGAGCCATGACCATCGCATTAGGAAACGTGCCTTGAGATGAAAACGAAGAAAGAGCCGCATTTGTTACCACATTGATAGGTGTTAAAGTGTTACCTGTCTCGTTCGTGACAAAAGCCCTGGTCCCATTAGGGGTGAAGGCGACATAGCAAGGGTTTCCTCCTACGGAAATGGGACTACCTGTTAGGGTATTACTGACCGGATCGATGACGGATAGGGTCCCACCACTGCCATTAGCAACATAGACCTGCCAATTTCCTTGATATACGTAATAGGTGGAGGCATCTCCGCTAGATATTACTGTGAGGGAGACCACTGCAGGAATAGAAGCGGGACTGACGGCGGTTAGCTCTGAATCGGACACAACATTGAATGAAGTTGCAGTTTCACTACCAAAGAGAACGGCGCTTGTTCCGATAAAACCGCTCCCCAAAATGGTCACCGTAGTGCCTCCTGAGCTCGTTCCGACAAGCGGGGAAATACTTGTTATAGCAGGGGCTCCTGCTATAGTAGCGGACACAAAAGTGAAAAGTAGTAAAGCTGACAGACTAACAAAATTACGATGCATGGTATCCCTTCTTTATCGAACTTAGGCTACATTCCATAACATTTATGAGTCAAATTTTTTTTGAAATGTAAAATTTTTCTTGCTGCTGCTCGAAATATATGTATCATGAAAAAACGCAAACAAACAAAGAGGCTGTCTAATGAAATATGTTGTTCTTTTAGGAAGAGTTTTGTTCTCATCGATTTTTATCTTAAAATCATTCCATCACTTTTCTCCGGCAAGTGTTGACTATGCAATCAGCATGGGAGTTCCGATGGCCTCTATTTTAGTTCCGATTGCTGGGATTTTGTCCCTCTTAGGGGGCCTTAGCATCCTTGTGGGATATAAAGCGCGTTTGGGAGCGTGGCTTCTTGTGATTTTCCTTCTTCCGATCACCTTCATTATGCATAAGTTCTGGGAAGTGAAAGATGGTCATCTTGTCATGTTGCAACATTTTTGCTTTATGAAAAACCTTTCGATGTTAGGAGCTGTTTTGATGATTGCCTACTTTGGAACAGGACCTTTCAGTCTTGAAAAATGTCCTCTTCCTAAGAAGTAAAAAGTGAGTAAGGCGGCTTTTTAAAAAAGCCGCCTATTTTAAGTAAATGATCGCAGCGCCTGTTCCTAAAAATTCCAAATTAACAACCGAATATCCCATTTTCTTGATCATAGACACGGTGTTAGAGCAAGGTCTTCCAGCTCCAGTGTCATGCAAAATAATAATCCCGTTTTCTGACATGTAAGGCAGATAGTCTAAAAAGTCTTGCAAAGCCCCCATAGTTGATCTGTCTGCATCGATATGTAGGTAGTCAATCTTCCACTCTTTAGCTTGCGCTTTTGAGACGCGCGCGGTTGTATCTAAAATGATCTCGATCTCTGGATACTGCTGACGAAAAAAACTCTCTTTATTTAACCAAAGAGGTCTGCCCCACTTTCCTAGATTTCCATCTACTAGCACTGTTTTAGAGTCAGCAATATTGAGGTCTCGTTGCGCTTGACGCAAAACCCTTGGAACAAATCCATCACCGGATCCTAAACAGACACAAACTTTAGCCTTTGCTGCATAGACAAGACCATAATAGAGCATTCCAGCCCCTAGATCTTCTCCATGAGCAGCATGCAGATGTCCCCAATACGCTTTATGCGTGAGGTTTTCTTCTATAAAAGTAGGGTCGATGACTCCTCCCTCTAATAGAGGGAGGAGAAAGAGACTTATAATCAATGTACGCATCGATTTAAGGAAGGGTAAGAACGGTTGGAGGACTTTCCCTCCCACTTGCGCTCACAGCAGTGACCCAGTAGGTATAAGATGTTCCTTTTTTACGGTTATGATCTTGGTAGGATGTACCAGAAACATTTTCAATTTTCACTCCGTCTCGTCTGATATTATAAGAGCTAGCGGCTACTGAGGAACTTTCTGTCCATGACAGCTTATTGACAAGATCTGTTTGCGAGACGAATTTGTTTTTAACCTGCTTGCCTGTAAGGTTAGTAGGAGAGTTTGGGGACTGATTTCCTACATACACAGCTTGAACGGTTTCATCACCACTATTTCCTATGCTCCATACAACAGTCGCTCCGCCAAAGGCGTTCATTGACAAGTTGGGATAAAAGGAAGGTGTTCCAAGCGTAGAAAGAAGCGTTGGAGATTCTGACCAGCTATTTGTGCTTTGTAAGTATTCACTGAAATAAACAAAATGATCAGATCCATCCGTTTTTTCCCAAACGGCATAAGCATTACCTTGTGAGTCCATTCCAATATTGGGGTATGTCAAATTAGGTCCAGGAGTCGTTGTCTCTAAGATAATGGGAATGCCCCAAGATCCTGCTGAATAACGATTTGTCATGATCTTAAATTCATTGGCTCCATTATTTAGAGTCCAAATAGCTATGGCATTTGCCGAATCATCCAAAGCAATTTTAAAGTCACCAATGGTTTCAGTGGCTTCGAGCGTATAGACAGTTTGAGCTGCGCTAAAGACCCCATTAGCAAAACTCGATGAGCTTAGACCTCCCGCTAAATTTTGCCAAAGGAAGATTGCTTGATTGAACTGGTTCATCGATGTAGCAGTTGATACATTGCAAAGAAACTGCGCATCTGTCGAGATTTCTTGAGTAGTCCAAGAAGTTCCATTGAAGTAACTCCCGAAGATTACGGTTGGAGATGTATTGAAGGCAGATCCAACGACAGCTTGTCCTGAAGGGGATCCAGAGACGGAGACACCTGAAAAAATGGAGGCACTCGTAATAAGATTAAGAGCAGATCCCCAAGTAGAGGGGATATATTCACTTGATTGGACGTGAAAGAAGGTGCTGAGATCAGAACTTGTCCAAGCTCCAATTGCTCTCGTTGAATCAGCTATTGTAACGCCTATATCGAAAGCTTGGTCGTTTGTGACAGGATCAGATAATGTTGAAGCGGCGCTCCAAGCCCCGCTTGTTAAAATAGCGCCTCTTGTCAGTGATTTGGAGGTTCCAGTATTAGATTCAGTCCAAAGAAGAGCTGCATCGCCACTAGCGTTCACCGCAATGGCATGAACAGAATCTCCGAAAGAGACATCCAAAGTTGCTGGTAGATACTGATGCAAGTTTTGTGCTACACCGTCTACAAGCTGAGCGGCTTGTTCATAGTAATTGGTCAAATCATCTGATGCATTGATTAAGATGACTGCATTTCCTGTAGCATCAACTCCAACAACGGGATTTTCAGCGAACTGAGAATTGAAAACATCGACAGGGCCGATCCAAGTCACTCCAAAGAGTCCACTTGCACTTAGAAGCGCTGACATGGAAAGCAGAGCTGTGAGTTTTTTCATTAAAAATTGTACCCCACGCTAGCTCCAACTTCTACACCATTGAGAAATGCATTTGTGCGGTATACCAAGGGATCTTCCTCAGTCCCTGTAAAATGAAATTCTTGGTACATGTAATTGGCAAATCCTTCGACTTGCAGATGCTGAGTGCAATGGTAAATAAAACCTGATTTAGCAACGAATCCCCAGTTATTAGAGTGGTTTTTTTCATGCACGTAAGGAGAGTGGTCTCTTGTGATTAAAAAACTATAGGCAGCTCCCGCTCCTGCATAAACATCCATCGATTGCATGATGGAGTAGACATACTTAAGACCAAGAGTTATTGGGATGAAATTCAAATGGGACCCTCCATAGGAGTTTCCCCCGTTTCCGAAGATATAAGAACCATCTAGCCACACAGTTAAACCCTTATAAACGTCAGCATTTCCCTCTAGGGTGAAAGCTGGCAGTACTGGCCCATAGAGGTCTCTTATAGTGGAGTTTAGTAGGAAATAGGCCCCAACCTTAGCGTCTACAGAAAAGAGGCACTTTGACGCTGGAGGAGGGGGTGTCTGGGCTGGGTCTTCTGAGGAGAATAAGGGTAGGGTGCTTAGAAGGCAAAGAGATGCTACTAATTTTTTAAAACGGCTGGTAGATGGCATGGTTTTCCTTTGGATTTAAGTTAAATAAATAAATATAAACATCGGATATACGGTATATTTTTGCAATACCTAGAAAGCATTCTTTCAAATTTTTATTTTTCCCAGGTTGTCATAAGAAAGTTATTAATATGTCGTGTTTTTGTGATTTTTAATTTTAATAATTGCTTCATTGTTTATTGTTGGTTATAATTATGACTTAGTTAGTTTGCTTTATTGTTATTTATTGGGAGTGTGCTGTGAACGTTGAAATGTTGAACTTTAATTTCTTGCCAGGTTCCGAGTGGCCTTCTGAAGTGATCAGTAGGTTTGAGGCTCTTTCATATGAACAATGTGAGCAGATGTCCGTCTGCATAGGAAAGACTATTTCCTCATCCAGAGGTATCCTCAATATGCTAGGCTACAGCTTTTTTCTAGAAGGGACCAATCTTTCAAGTTGGATGATCACTACTGCTAAAAAAGCAAAAATCTTTTCGGGCTTAAGTATTCCATTCAGTGCATTTAAAGCAAAAGCCGCTTTGGCAAAAACTACTAAAAGCATTGCTATTGATGACGGAGAAGGGGCGTTAATAAACTCTTTAGGGCTTGCAGCGACATCTGCTGGTACTCTTGATTCTGTTGGAACGTTTACGAACGCTTTTAGAAATGTCATAATGGGGAAAGGGCCGATTTCGCTTTTTGCAGATATGACTCTACCTATTGGCTTTTTTGTCTCAGGAATAGATATAACTTCTCGAAGTTTTCAGCTCTCAAAAGCTTCCAAGCTTTACCAAGAGATCGATCCTTCTATCTTTTTAAAAGAAGAAGCAGTCTCAATGGATCACCTAAGAAGAAAGCTTCAAAGAAGACTTGGAATTCGTCAAGAGGCGAAGAGTCTTAAAAGGCTCGCTTCAGCATCTCAAGGCAGCCCGCAAACGCTAGAGGACAGAAAAATTGCGAAGCTTAAAAGAGTCGTCCCGGAAAAGACTCAGGAAGATGTGAATAAGCTGTTTGATTATCTAAGTACACGTGAAAAACAGCCCCTGACCGCTAAGGAACGTAAAGAAGTTGCGACCTCTTTACAAAAGATTCGATTGGGTCTTGAGAAAAAGATGGCAGAGGATACCATTCTGATGGTAGGTGCATTCGTCGGGGTGGTTGCTCTAGTTTTCTTTTGTATGAACGGTATGGGCGCTTTACCGTACGCTGTACAGATGGTTGCTTCAACGATCAAGGCTTACTCTAGTGTTTGCGTAGAGAACTTATTTAATGTATCTCCCGATTCTCTCATTGGACAAGGAAGTCTAAATTTCACGCATTAGAAAATGAGAATGGCATCTGATATGGATTCCACGTATTTGTCATTTTCGTAGATTTTCCCACAAGGTTCATTGATTACTTGACCGTCTATGACCATTGTAGAGGAGCCTCCACCATCTAGATTTAAGGCCTTTATACATCCCAAATCAAGCATCAGTTCAGCAAGCTCTTTTATGCTCATGCCGCCAAACAATCTATAAGCGCTGCCATCTACTACCACAAATACCCAAGTTCCGTTTTCTTTGATGCCAACAGCGGTCCTTGGATGGCTGCTCGTAAGGAAAGAGGGGAGGGTTTGTTCTAGCGTAAAATCTTCGATGATGTGTCCGTTTTGTACTAAGACGGGGGCTCCTCCAACGATGTTTTCTAACGTACTCCAATCATCTGGAGATGTAGAAAAGGGGACCACTTCTATCTGTTCCTCAGAAGAGTAGTTTGTTAAAATCCTATCGATGACTACTTGGTCATTGCTAAGGGACCATCCTATGGCTCCTCTTGGTTTAACAGGAGTGCCTAGCCACTCACCATTAATTTTTAAAGCCCCAGCAGGATCACCATTTGCTTTCCAAAAGCCGCCGTTAGTGGCGGCTACGGCTCCATGCTGATTTGCAAGAGCGAGAGCTGTTTCTCTACCGACGGCCCTAGCAGGAATGATCACGTGCTCTTTTGGATCGATGGTCAAAACATGGATCCATGAAAAAGAACCATGAGGGAGCCTTTCATACGAAAAGGCTAGTGCATCTTTTGAGAGGCAAAGAAGAAGTAAGAAGATAGTGGGGTAGAAAAACTTAATCAATTCGTTTGAACCTGGGTTGAATTTTTCCATCTATCGTAATGCTTTCTAAAAACATACTAAGAGGCCTTGCCCATACATCATGCTCTCCATAAAGAGCCTCATAAATGACCATTTCTTCAAGTGTTTCGCTGTGGCGTGCCACAGCCAAAATCTTGTAGCGAAGCCCTTTATAATGTTCATAAAGAGAACCTAGCTCGACAGATTTTGCTAAAGGGGAAAAACAAGGTAATACTTCTTGACTCATGATAGAATCCTTAAATTGGATAAAGTATGGGAAGTTATATACAAGAGCCCCTTATCCAATCAAGCTACTGGTTAGTTAATTCCTGCATCGGTTATGCTTTTTTTAATTAAAACAGTGTAGAGGCAGTAGAATGGGGCAAAAAAATTCTGTATGTTCTTATTGGAGTGAGCTTTTTAATCGGGGTATTTATTTTTATTTTCACTACATACCCAGAAAAGCAAGCGATGGAAACAGATTAAAGCCGGTGGCTCTTGATGAGCTTTTTTGATCTTACTCTATTCAGCGCCACATCTTTTGATCTGCAGATCTTGATGAGGTGAGCGATCTTTGTCTCATTTAGAGGAAGCAACGTCTTGAGATCAAGTCTATATTGGGTAGCTTCCCGTCTTATGATATTGAGATTGCGTTGCACCATCTTCCACATTTTAGGTCCTTTAATGTCGGAAAGAAAATCGTAATCTATCCGCTCTTCAAAACTTGATCAAACTTGACTAAGATTAGTCAAATAATCGACTTTTGATCGAGGGCTATCATGCCCTCGTTTTAATTTCTTGGAGCTGTGATTAAAACCACCGTCTTGCCCCCGCGGAATAACAAGTACACCACTAGGCAAGACACTCCAAGCCCATCTCTTTTGAACGAAAGAGAGGTCCGAGCCGGACACTATTGAAGGATATTCTCCCTTATTTTTTTTAGAAAGGTCTCGCAAGACCCTTCTCAAACCATTGATTCCTGCATTTTCATCACGAATATGTATGGCTTGACATATTGGGCATTGCCACTGTCGAACCTCTAGGGGGATTCCCTCCGGTTCTACGTAATGGCAACAATTACAAGTTCGAGTCGTCCCTTTTTCATCAAATTCTAAAAAGGTCTTTCCTGACTTTGCAGCTACCCAAGAAAGCGTTTCTTTAAATCGGCCTATTACGGACCGATTGTTCATTGCACGTCGCATAATCGAATTGTCTCCATTCCCATTTGGAGTGTAGTCTCCTATAGCAACGCAATCATACTCTTTAAAAAGAGCATGAGCTGTTGTAAACATAAACGTCTTTGTCTGTTCTCGGCGTTTACGTAAGGCCTTTTTCAAGGCGTTGTCACGTTTCTTCCATTTTCTAGAAGGAAGATAGTACTCTTTTCCTGTAGGTTCTTCTTTCTCATTTAAGGCAGAAACTTTTTTGGCTTTTTTATTGCAGCGATCTTTTTTGCTTTTGAGTTCATCTAGGCGTTTATCGTAGATCTTCAGCCATTTTGGGGCTGCTATTTCGATGCCTTTTCTATCTGTATCAACCCCATAAGCGAGGTTCTTGTGATTAGGATCTAATGCTATAACTTTAGAAATGGGCTTTGTCTTAGGTAATAGCTTCTCTATTGTGAAAATAGCGTAATATTTGCCAAGTTCACAAACGATACGCAGATTGCGTATCGTTTGTCCCTTGAGAAGTCCTGCATCCGGAATTCCCAGTTTGACAGAGCGCTGCTTTCTATCTATTCCCATTCCTAAAGAAAGGATGAGCTGCTGTCCTTTGACTTTAAAGCCTTTATTAGGCTCATCATAAAGTAAAGAAAACCATCCCTTCTTCCAACTGCGAAACTGAGGCCAGCCGGTTTGCTTTCCCTTTCTCTTGCCCTTTCTTGATTTTTGATAGTCTTGAATCGCGCTAGTTACTCGTAAAGCTGTGTTTTTTAATGGAGAAGAATGGACAACTTTCAAAAATGGGTTTTCTGCTTTAATGGAGGGCAGTAAATTTCTAAGCCCTCTTTTTGAATAAAGAGTCATGGCTGACTCTTTATTTCCTGATTTCAGAAATTCTTGTTTGAGCTGACTTCCTTTTTCGACGAGGTGGTTATAGAGCCAGTTGCAGATTCGAGACTGTCCGTCAATTTCTTGAGCCTCTTGAAGTCCAACTTCAAGACCAAGCTTTAATACAGTACTTTGCTCAGACATCTTTAACCGCTTGTTGAAGATTGCTCATAAGCTGTTTGTTTTTATGACTTCGAGATCCATAAAGCCTAGCTGAAAATACGGTTATGATTTCAAGTACATCTTTAGCTAGCTCTTCTTCGAATGAAGGCTCATCACCTTGGTTGATGATGACAACCTCTATATTTTTAACTGCACAAAGAGAAAAGATAAGTTCTGCTCCGAATCGCAGAAGTCGATCCTTATGGGTAAGAACTAAACGTCCTATCTGCCCTGTCATAACTAAATCCAATAATTGTTTGAGACCTTTTTTGTGATAGTTCATTCCAGAACCTAGATCTTTTATGATTGAAAAGGTCCACCCTTTTGCAGAGCAGTAAACTTCTAACATATGGACTTGTCTTTGTAAATCATCTTTCTGATCATGACTAGAGACTCTTGCATAAGCAATCGTCAATCGATCTGTAGTTTTATTAGTGAGATCAAATGGACGCAGTAGAGACGGATCATATCGTCTTTGTTTACCTTCTGTTCGATAAGCAGGTTTTATTTTTCCTGCTTTTTCCCAGCGGCGGAGTGTTTGAGGAGAAACCCCCATGTATTTTGCTGCATCTTGGATGCTTAAAAACTTATTCATGCTGATAATATATAATCAGCTTTGAATAAGTTCAAGAAATACTGTTACTAGCCCCGATATGAATTCGATGAATTCACGAGAGGTAACAGCAAGCTCCGGCTTTTTATACTGTTCGGTCAAGTTGCGGTATAGATTGGCGATCTCTCCAAGCTTGAGCCTTCTTCCTTTCAGGATGATTGTTTTACTATCATCAAAAACTTGAGAAATGTTAACTCCGTTTAAGCGCTTTAAGATCCTGTCTTTTCGTTCATGTTCCATCAGGGTAGGAAAAAACTTGCCCAAAGGAATCGTTCCCAAGCTACATTCTTCTACGTATTGAAGTAAATGGAGGTCGGCGATGGCTTCTGGGATGCAACTGTTTTCGACGCAGAAATCGCCTTTGCTATATACGCGGTAGTGGACGAGTGTTCCGTTGCTATTAAATAAAGGCCTGGTTGTGTGGTTTGGAAATCTTCGATCCCAAATTGTATCTTTACATCCGGAAGAATGAGTGTATTGATCCCTTATTTCAGTGGCGATAGGGGTGACTTTGGGAAGATCTTCCTTCGGGAAAATAAATCTTGCTGTGGTATTTCCATGAAGCACCTCTTGGAAAATAATTAAAAGCCCTCTAAATTCAGAGGCATTGATATACTCCAGCCTTTCTTTTTGTGTGCAATAAAAAGGGCTTGAGGAGCTGTGTATTCCCGGCATCGAGGGGCATTTTTGCAAAGTGGTAAGAGCGACATCTCTCGTTTTTTGATCTTCGTGCAAAGGATAGGCCCATTCTCTCAAGGCCCATAGGGCAGCCGTTACAGTAACTGCTGTTAAAATTTTAATCATAAAAATCCTCGACTATTTAAGTGATTTAAAATCATAGTCTTTGTCTTGGTTTGTTTTCAACTTTGATTTTATGTGAAAATAATAAAGGATATTTGTTTCATTTATTTTTTTGTTTCAAGGGTTTTAATTTCGATGACCATCACTTCAATCGGTTCATCAGACTCATTGATGTCTGCATGAAGAGTTCCAGGAGGATCTTCTGTGAGCCAATACGCAACGCCTGTTTCAAAGTTTAATTCCGAAGTTTCGCCTGTCGTTTCAATTTTGGTAAGCTTTCCACCTTTTAGTCCAACGATCACGCGAGAGCAATCGTGCCGATGCATCTTCAAAGGTTGATGTGGCATAATGACGGTTTTCCAAACTCTCACATGTTCGTTTTCAAACTGGAACACACGATGCGTTTGAGGAGGTAGAATTTCTTCACTTTGAAGGGAAAAACAAGAAATTAGGAGAAGGAGGCATAGGAATTTTAAAAGCATAATGAAATCCTTATTTTAAATCTTTATGCCGATAAATTGCCGATAAAGTCAATGTTTTCGGGGTTTCTCATATGCCTTAGTATCTAACCCTTGACTTAAGGGGAAATATCCTCTATAAATAAGCCCCTAGCAATCTAAACTCTGGATGTCGATGATTAGAAGCATGACCGCTTACGGAAGAGCCGTTTCTTCCTCTCCACTCGGTAAATGGGTGGTGGAGATCCATTCTGTCAATAAGAAAGGTCTTGATTTTCATGTGTTTATGTCCAAAGACTTCTTGCAGTTTGACCTGGAAGTGCGTAAATGGCTCTCAGCAGCAGTCCAAAGAGGGCAGGTCACTGTAAAAGTATTTTTTGGATCAGAGGGTGGAAATAGCAACCTTAAAAGATTGCTCTCTTTGAAAAAAGAGATGGAGCAGGTGGCCTTAGGCCTTAAGCTCCCCATAGAACAAATTACCCTCCCTTTCCTTTACGAAGAGGTAAAAGGGCAGCCAACAGACCTTACAGGCCAAGAAGGGCAAATTTTAGAAGACCTCAAAGGCGTGGTCCATGAAGCCTTGGCTGCTTTCCTTCGCATGAGAGAGCTTGAGGGAAAATCCTTAGCTTTGGCCTTCGAAATGCACCTGGATGTCCTAGAAACCCTCACAAAAGAGGTAGAGACCGGATCTTTGGGTATGGAAGAGCGCTATAGAAAGAAAATTTTAGATAAGCTTCAAGAATTTAAAGAAATTTCTATAGATGACAGGGATAGGACTTTAAGAGAGGTGTTTTTCTATGCTGAAAAAACCGATGTGACTGAAGAGATTGTTCGATTGAGATCGCATATAGGTCAGTTTAGAGCTCTTTTAAAAGCGGATGAAAAAGGCGTTGGAAGGACGATGGATTTTCTAGTGCAGGAAATGGGCCGAGAGATCAATACGATTTCTTCGAAATCAGATGATGTGGCTGTTTCAACCTGTGCACTTAAAATGAAATCTGAGCTCGAAAAGATTCGTGAACAAGCACAAAATGTAGAGTAATCAATGGCAGAAAAAATACTAGGCAATCTTTCTGAAGGTCTTTTGTTTGTTGTGAGCGCTCCTGCAGGAACTGGGAAAACGACGCTTGTTCGCATGCTTACGAAGAATTTTCCTTGTGTCATAGAGAGCGTCTCTTGCACAACGAGGCCTCCAAGGGCCGGAGAAGTCGAAGGGAAAGACTATTTTTTTATGCCTCTTGAATCTTTTGAGAAAAAAAGGGCCAAAGGGGACTTTTTAGAAAGTGCTGAAGTATTTGGTCACTTGTATGGAACTTCAAAAGAGTTTGTCGATCTTCAAAGAAAAAAAGGAAAACATGTTGTCCTTGTGATCGACACGCAAGGAGCGTTGCAGCTCCAAGCCTTAAAGGTGGAAGCGACTTATATTTTCATAGCGCCTCCTGATTTTGAAGTACTGGAAAAAAGACTTTTAGGAAGACAAACAGAGACAGAGCAAGAACAGGAAAAAAGACTTTCCTGGGCCCATAGAGAGATGGAGCTAGCTCTTGCTTATGACTTTTTTATAGTGAACTCCGAGCTCGACGTTGCTTACGAAGTGCTTAAGAGCATTCTGATTGCAGAAGAACATAGAGTGAATCACTAACGAATAAACAAATTTACTTATAAAACTTGAGGGGAATGTTATGGTAGGGAAAGAGTTTTTAGCAACGAAAGAGCTTTTGACAAATGAGAGTATGAGAGGTGTTTTTAAGAACAATTTTGAGCTCGCTCATTTCGCTATTCGTTTAGCTCGTTATTACGTCCATGCTGGACATGAAATCTCCTTGGCAGATCTTTTTGATCAGGTTCGTAAGAATCCGACTCTCAAATATCTAGAAGATTTGGAAGCTTTAGCAAACCACGAAGAAGAATAGTTAGTTACCTATGCAAGAAAAGATCTTAATCACTTCTGCGCTTCCTTATGCCAATGGGCCACTTCATTTTGGTCACGTGGCAGGCGCATTTCTTCCGGCTGATTGTTATGCTCGGTTTAAAAGACTGCAAGGGGCAGATGTGCTTTACCTTTCAGGCTCCGATGAATATGGCGTTGCCATTACAATGAGCGCGGAAGCTGCGAAAAGAACGCCTCAAGCGCAAGTGGATCTTTTTCATCAGATCAATAAAGAGTTTTTGTCTCATTTAAACATTGGCTTTGATCATTTTTCTCGCACGACTTGGAAAGGGCATAATGCAACCGTCCAGCAGTTTTTTTTAGATCTTTTAAAAAATGGACATATCGAAGAAAAAGTCACAAAGCAGCTTTTTTCAGAGAAAGAAAACCGCTTTTTAGCAGACCGCTACGTGCAGGGGACCTGTCCTAAGTGCGGCTTTGATAAGGCAAGAGGGGACGAGTGTCAATCGTGCGGCGCAAGCTATGAAGCCACAGATCTTTTAAAGCCGGTATCAAAGTCCTCTGGATCGCCTCTTATTTTAAAAGACACGAAGCACTGGTTTTTACGCTTTGATCATTTTAAAGAAGAGCTAGAGACTTGGATCCAAAAAAAGCATTGGAAGCCCAATGTTGTAAATTTTGCTATGTCTTACATCAAAGAGTTAAAGCCAAGAGCCATTACAAGAGATTCTGAGTGGGGAATTCCGGTTCCTTTGGATGGAGCTGAGGGGAAAGTTCTCTACGTCTGGTTTGATGCTCCTATTGGGTATATTTCAGCTGGCAAAGAGTGGGCAGAGCTTAAAGGTGATTCCGATCTTTGGAAACACTACTGGTTGGATCCGAAAACAAAATACGTTCAGTTCATTGGTAAAGATAATATTCCATTTCATGCTGTGTTTTTTCCAGCAATGGAAATGGGACAGACCATTCCTTATAAACTCGTTGATGAGCTTCCCGCGAACGAGTTTTACAATTTAGAAGGGCGCCAGTTTAGTAAGTCGGATAACTGGACCATTGATCTTGAGTCGTTTTTTAAAAACTTTAAGACAGATCAGATCCGTTATGCAATTGCTGCGAACTCTCCAGAAACACAAGATTCAGAGTTCACCTGGAAAGACTTTCAAAGTAAGGTAAATGCAGACCTGGTAGGTAAATTTGGTAATTTCATCAACCGCGTTCTTGTCTTTATAAGACAAAAAGCGGAAGGGAAAGTTCCCCTTTTAAAAAATCCTTCTCAGGTAGATCTTGAGTTTCAAAAAAACATCCAAAAAATTGCCTTAGAAGCATCAGATGCTTATAACTCCTTTCAGCTCCGAAAGGCATGTCAACACCTTATGGAGCTTGCACAGGCTGGAAACGTCTATTTTGACTCTAAAAAGCCTTGGCATGCAGCAAAAGATCCACTGCTTGCAGATGATATGAATAACACTCTCTATTGCTGTTTAGAATGCATTCAGCTTCTTGCTTTAGTAGCTTGTCCTGTCATTCCAGAGGCCGCTGAAAAAATCGAAGCTCTTTTAGGTTTTAGTAAGGGATCATTTTTTAACCTCGGATGGGACGCTATTGTAAAAATGCCTCTCAAAGTGGGATCTGCTCTTCCTGAGCCAAAAATCCTCTTTGATCGAGTCGAAGATGAAGTGATTGCGCCCTACATTGCCGAGCTTCAAAAAAACCAAATCAAACCTAAAGTCGAAGCAACACCTTTAGAAGGAAAGCCTATGATTTCAATTGACGATGTCAAAAAGATCGACCTACGCATCGGCTGCATCAAATCAGTAGAACGCGTAGAAAAAAGCAAAAAGCTTCTCAAAGTGTTAGTTGACATGGGATCTGAAGAGAGGACCATTGTAGCAGGAATCGGAGAGGGGATGGAAAACTTAGACTCTCTAATCGGCCGCAAAGTCATCGTCGTAGCAAATCTAGCTCCAGCAACTCTTTGCGGCGTACAAAGCCAAGGAATGCTTCTCGCAGCTAAAGGAGAAGAAGGGTTTGAGCTCCCTCACTTCTCATTCAGTCATCCAGGCGATCCGGTTGCTTGAGCTGAAAGCAGACTTAAGAACAATTCGTGAATTCTTTCTTGCAAAAGATCAATCATATTATCTCGTGTTGCTCGAGAAAGAATGGTCGCACCCACATTAAACGTCGGTATTGAAGTAGTCCGCGTGAATCCTGCCTATACCTCCTGCACTTGCGCTGATTGCTTAAGCTTAGGACAACGTGAAAAAAAACATCAATTTAGGTGTTTTAGCTGTGCTCTCCTGGCGCACGCCGACTGTAATGCCAGTCGAAATCTTGCCAGGATTATAACATCTGCCGATGCTATAAGGGCCGAAGTAATCCGGCCTAATGTGGGCACTACCTGTGTACCATAAAGCTTTCGACTTTAGTCGAGAGTTGTTTACTGAAGTCAATTCATAAAAAAAAAGAGATAATTTTAGGTCGCTGTTTTTTGGAAAAGTCGACTTTTAAGTCCTGTGTATCTACCAGCTGCTTCTGCATTTTTCACAGCGATCGCAAGGGCTTTTTTTGTTCCCACTAAAAGAACCTGCTTTTTACCTCTTGTGATTCCTGTATAGAGCAGATTTTTGTTGAGCATTTTAAAGTGGGTTGTGTGAACCGGTATGATGACGCAGTCGCACTCACTTCCTTGATATTTGTGGATGGAAACGGCGTAAGCAAGTACGAGCTCATCCATTTCATGAAATTCATAAACAACTGCTCTTTCATCAAAGGTAACAAGGAGCTGGTCTTCTTCCCAGTCAATGGATGTAATGATCCCAATGTCTCCATTGTATACTTCTTTTTGGTAGTTGTTCTTAAGCTGCATCACTTTGTCATTTAAGTGAAACGTTCTTCCCATACGTAGTAGTGGTTTGTGGCTTGGATTTAAAGCTCTTTGCAAAATAGCATTTAAGTTTTCAGTCCCAATCACCCCTTTTTTCATGGGAGAGAGCACTTGCGTTTTGTGAGGAGGGATCTTTTTTTCTACAAAAACTTTGGATCTGACTTGGTCTAAAATTTCTTCTAAAACATCTTCAGGAGTTTCTTTGACTAGAAAATGGAAATCGCTTTGAGGGGATGGCTCAATATCTGGAAAAATTCCCTGATTTACCCTGTGAGCATTTACGATGATCTTGGAGTGAGCCGCTTGTCTAAAAATGCGCTTTAACGTGCAGGTGTGTAGAGCTTTTGATTCAATGAGATCTCTTAAGACATTTCCGGCGCCAACACTTGGCAGCTGATCGACATCTCCAATGAAAATGACTCTGCAAGTGTTTGGAATGGCTTTTAAAAGCTCAGCCATGAGCAGTGTATCGATCATACTTGCTTCATCGACAATCAAAAGATCGCAAGAGAGGGGATTTTCTCTGTTTTTCTTAAACTTTCTTGTCGCAAAGTCCATTTCAAGTAGAGCATGGATAGTGAACGCTTTTTTATAGGTGATCTCACTCATCCTTTTAGCGGCTCTTCCTGTTGGCGCTGCAAGTAGGATTTTAGAGGTGAGCTTTTCGCTGATGCGTAAAATGGCTTTTGTGATGGTGCTCTTTCCAGTACCGGGGCCTCCTGTAATGATGAGCATCTTCTTTTGAAGTCCTTCAGCGACCGCTTCCGCTTGTTCTTTAGCAAGAGTTAAACGGAGCTTTTCTTGTACCCACTGGATCGCTTTAGGTAGATCGACATCTCTTAGCAAGTTTGGAGTTTCAGAAAGTCTTTTGATCTCTCTTGCAATTGTGGTCTCTCCAAAATAAAACAGATAGACCCAAAGGTATCCGTTTTCTTCAAAAAGAACTCTTTCCTTAATGAGAAATTGAACCCTCTCCTCTACCTGAGCTTCTGAAACAAGTAAAATAGATGTTGCTAGTGTTAGAAATTCGTTATGAGGATAGCAGGTGTGACCTTCCCCAGCAAGCTCTCTAAAGATATGCTCAATCCCTGCATCTAAGCGTAGTGGTGAGTCTTTTTTAATATCCAAACTCTCAGCGATCTTATCTGCAGTCTTAAATCCAATCCCTGCGACTTCCTTACTTAAGAAGTAGGGGTTTTCTCTGACTTTTTGAATGCTTTTATCTTGATAGAGTTTGTAAATTTTATGGGCGTAAGCAGAGCTTACCTGATGCCCTCTTAAAAAGACCATCACATCACGAATCGACCTTTGCTCTTTCCAGCAAGAGAGGATTTTAGAAAGACGCTTAGCTCCGATTCCTTCGATCTCAGAGAGCCTTTCAGGCTGCTCATCAATAATGGTCAAAGTGGCAAGTCCAAACTTTTTGACAATCCTCTCGGCGTAGGCAGGGCCAATGCCTTGGATCATCCCTGACTCTAAGTATTTCTGGATGCCGACAAGATCAGACGGCGCCTTGGATTCAAAAGAAGCTACTTCAAATTGCTTGCCATGCTGAGCGTGTTTTTTCCAAGTTCCAACGCAGGATAAATATTCTCCTGGTTGCAAAGAGGGCATTGTTCCAACGATCATGACTTCCTCATGGGAGCTTTCAACCGCGAGTCTTGCGACAGTGAATCCATTTTCTGGTCCTGCAAAAACAATGTGAGTTACGCTGCCGATTAAGGTGTCTTGCATGGAAGGTCCGTTTTAAGTTTTTTTTGAGCAAAGAGCTCCTTTTTAAAGTCTTTTAAAAAGGCTTGAGACTGTTGATATTCATGAAACTCTTTTTCTTTTTGTTTGAATTCACGGTGATGGATTTTGCGCTTCGATCCGAAGACTTGATAGGGAGGAAGAATGTGGTGTAGGATTTCGTGGTATAGAATAAACGAAACAAAAAACTTAGGGACGTGAGGATAGTCAAGGATACGGCTTATTTTAATGAGTTTTTTTCTGGGGCTGTAGTAGCCAAGACGTACGACGCTCTTTGACTCTGTTATTCCACTTCCAGACCATTCGACAGGGATAGATAAAGAGTTGTCAAAGTATTTGCTATTGAGCTCCGCAAAAAGCTCATTTAGATTGTGATGGTTACCTGCTTTTGCTTTTGGTTTGGATCTGGGTCTAGATAAGGCTTTTGTTTTATAAACTTTTTTAGGGGTAAAAAGAGAAGTAAGTACCCGAAGTAATACAGAAGTTTTTTGAGTGCGTGAAGTCATCGTTTTCTAAGCTCATTCAGTTCTGATAGAGCGTATCACTTTCGCGTTTTAATGAAAATTTTAAATATAGGAGCTTTACGTCGACTTTGGCAAAAAAAAACCGATCGGAAGGTCCGATCGGTCAAATTTATAAAACTTAGGCAGTTTTTAGGATTTTTTTCTTATCTGGATGATGGAAGAGCACCACAACCAGTACGGCTAAGGAGGTTAACGCAGCAAGTAAGATGAAAGCTGCTTTGTAATTGCCTGTATAGTCGATGAGCCATCCTGTGATAAGAGGAGCTAAGATCCCTGCCATGGAAAGGCAGCTAGAAGTCACCCCTTGAGCAGAGCCGGCTCTATTGCCTGCAACGTCGATATTGACACTGAAGAAAGCTGGTTGTGGTAGCTGACCGAATCCGAGTCCGAGGCTCAAGAAAACAATTGAAAGCCCCAAAGTATCGGTGAAGCCAAGCAGCAGGAAGAAGAAAGCGGAAAGAAGCTGACTGCTCCAGATGACATGGGATCTGGAAAGGCGGCTGCTACCGGTTTTTCTATAAAGCCAATCGGAAAGAATTCCTCCGGCCTTTAAAAAGACGGCGGCAACAAACCAAGGAATAATTAAAAACAAACCGACGCTCTTTAGGTTTAGTCCGTGCTGAGATAAGAAGTATCCTGGAAGCCAAAGAGTTGCAAAGAAAAGCATATATCCATAGGCAAAATATGCGATATTATTGGCGATCAAAGCTGGGTGAGTCAAAATAAAGCGCCAATCAACAGGCTCTTTATTCTTAATCTCTTTTGCCTCTTTAGTATTGATGATCTGCAATTCTGCTTCGTTGACGTGTTTGGATTCTTCAGGACGATTTCTAAAGGCAAAATACCAAACAAAAGCCCAAATGATACCAATTGAGCTAATAGCAAAGAACATTGTCCTCCATCCATAATCGGCTACAAGCCAGGATGCTAGAGGGGATCCGACAACGGCGGAGATTGGAATGGCTACAAGGCCAAGGGAAAGAGCTCTGGCTCGTTCCGAAGGAGGTAGCCAATTGCTGATAGAACTTGACATTGAGGGAAAGTGGGGGCCTTCTGTTATTCCAAGAAGAAGACGCAGGGCAATGAATCCCATAAAGCTTTCAGCAAGTCCAAGACAAGCGACGCAAAGTGACCAGCCGATTGCGGCCAAAGGCCAAACGATCCTGGCTCCCAATACATCTACCATCCAACCGCCGAATGCAGTTAGTAGAACATATCCGACACCGAAAGCAGATAAAATCATTCCGAACTGGGTATCGGTAAAATTAAACTCCTGCTTAAGAGGCCCGATCACGAATGAAATAGCCGATCGATCGACGAAATTCACTAGAGTGATAAAAAAAATCAGGCCAGTAATAACCCAACGATAGCGTGTACTTTTCATCCCTTGACTCCCTCTTTTTTTGTAGACTCGGTTCGTGAAAACTAAAAAACAAAGAATACAAATGATACTCGAAAATAGCATTAACGACGAGCGTTAAAATTATTTGTTGAAAATCGATTGGAAAGACGCTGTTTTTTTAGTTGCAAGTGATTAATTTTAAATAGAAAGCAATCTTAATGGGTGTTGGGTTATATGGCAAATTTGCAAGAGGAAAATGAAGGCAAAGAAGGTAGGTAAAATTTTAAATATTAGTACAGTGCGGCCTGTTTTCAGAAAAGTGGAGATTCTTAGCGATAGATTGATATCCTGGCGTTAACTCGCAAAGACCTCTGAAGAAAATTTCCTTTTGTTTTTTTTGGGTCTGCCTGGTAGAATTGCTAGAGTTAATGTTTTATATTTTAATTTTGGAGCGGCTGCTTATGCCATTGAAGGCTAGAATAATCGGTACAGGTTCTTATCTGCCGGAGAAAGTTTTAACCAATCAAGATTTCGAGAAGATGGTTGAAACATCTGATGAGTGGATTTCATCTCGCACTGGGATGAAGGAAAGGCGCATTGCTGCCCAAGATGAATTCACATCTGATATGGGATATAAAGCTGCGCTTGCAGCTTTAGCTGATTCAGGTGTAGCTGCAGAAGAAATCGATTTGATTCTTGTTGCAACCCTTACTCCTGACTATTCCTTTCCAAGCACAGCTTGTCTTATTCAACATCGCTTAGGAGCTACTAAAGCTGCAGCTTTTGATATGCAAGCAGCTTGCACAGGGTACATTTACGGAATGTCGATTGCTAAAGCTTTTGTAGAATCTGGCCTTTATAAAAACGTACTTATTGTAGCAGCTGAAAAGCTCTCGTCAATTGTTGATTACAAAGACCGCAATTCCTGTATTCTTTTCGGGGATGGAGCTTCATCTTGTATCGTAAGCTCTAATATAGGAAAGAAAAGAAATTTATGGATTCGAGACATCGCTCTTGGCTCTGATGGAGAGCAAGCTCATCTTTTAATTCTCCCAGCCGGAGGATCCAGACTTCCAGCTTCTTTGCAAACCGTTGCAGAAGGGCTTCATTATTTGAAAATGGAAGGAAAAGAAGTTTTTAAACACGCCGTACGTAGAATGGAATCAGCTTGTAAAGAGTGTATTGACCGTGTGGGTCTAAAAGAAGAAGATGTGAGCTGGCTCGTGCCTCATCAAGCGAATTCTAGAATCATAGAAACGATTGCAAAGCGATTTGAAATTCCTATGGAGCGAGTCTTTATGACTCTTCATAAATATGGAAATACATCAGCTTCTTCTTTAGGAATAGCCCTAGACGAACTCTTAAAAGAAAAAACACTTTCTCAAGGCAATAATATTCTGCTAACAGCTTTCGGATCAGGCCTTACTTGGGGTGCTTCGATTTTAACTGTAGAGGAGCCGAATCATGCTTAAGAAAGAAAAAATTGCTTTTTTGTTTCCGGGACAAGGCGCTCAATACATAGGAATGGGGAAAGATTTTTATGAGCAGTTTCCGGCTTCTCGAGAAGTTTTTGAAAAAGCGGATGAACTCTTAAAAAGACCCTTTTCTAAGTTGATCTTTGAGGGGACTCCTGAAGAGCTTACACAAACTAAAAACTCTCAGCTTGCTATTTTCATTGTTAGCATCGCCATTTATAAAGCATTTGCCAAAGAGCTTCCTTCCCTTGTTCCTTCTTTTTGCGCGGGATTAAGTTTAGGGGAGTACACAGCTCTTGTTGTGACAGGTAAAATATCGTTTGAAGAAGGGCTTCTTCTTGTAGAAAAAAGAGCTGCCTATATGCAAGACGCCTGTGTTTCAAATCCTGGTTCTATGAAAGTAGTCCTTGGAATGGAGCCAGAAGCGATAGAAACCATCTTAAACGGTCTTAAAGCTGATGCTTGGATTGCTAACTTAAACTGTCCTGGACAAGTTGTTCTAGCAGGAACTTTAGAGGGTCTTGAGAAGGCTTCTTTAGCTTTAAAAGAAGCGGGAGCAAGAAGAATACTTCCTCTAGAAGTTTCTGGAGCTTTTCATAGCGCTTTGATGCAGCCGGCTAGAGAAAGATTAATGCCTTATCTCAAAAGTGCGGCATTAAAAGATACTCCTATAGAACTTGTGATGAATACCCCTGGAGATTTTGTTTCAGATCTCGACCAGATCCGTTTTTATTTGATAGAGCAGGTAACAAAACCTGTTCGTTATCAAAAAGGGATCGAAGCGATGTTGAAAGCCGGAGTAGAGTCCTTTATCGAAATGGGGCCTGGCAAGACTTTGCAAGGGATGAATAAGAAGATGGGCATTACGCTTCCAACCACTAGCATAGAAAAGGCAGCGGAACTAGAAGAGTTTATTAAATCAAAACAGGAGGCTGCTGAGCATGTTAACGGGAATACTTAAGGGTAAAAAGGCTCTAGTTACTGGCGGAACTGCAGGCATAGGACAAGCGATTGCTTTAGCCTGCGCTAAAGCCGGCGCTCATGTAGTGATTTTTGGAACAAATCAAGAAAGAGCAACCCAGACTGTAAAAGAAATGGAAGCTCTCACAGCCGGATCTGGCCAGACATTTGCTTCTTATATTGTAGATGTGGCCGATAGAGCGGCTGTTGATTCCGCCATCCAAACGATTTTGACTACTTTTGGGGGAGTCGACATCCTTGTGAACAATGCAGGGATTACTCGCGATGGTCTTTTAATGAAGATGTCTGAAGAAGATTGGGATCAAGTACTTGCCACCAACTTGAAATCTGTGTATAACACTTGTCAGAGCTTAGTAAGACCCATGTTGAAGGCTAGAAGCGGCAAGATTATCAACATTTCTTCTGTTGTGGGGATTACTGGGAATGCAGGACAGACGAACTACGCAGCATCAAAAGCTGGGATGATTGGATTTACAAAATCGCTAGCTCAAGAGGTTGCTTCACGTGGTATTTGTGTGAATTGCATCGCTCCTGGTTTTATTCAAACTAAGATGACAGATGTGTTAACGGATGCGCAAAAAGAAGGCATTTTGAAGCAGATTCCCATGGGCAAAATGGGAACGGTAGAAAACATTGCCGATGCAGTCATCTTTTTTGCAAGTCCTTTTGGAGATTACATTACAGGACAAGTTCTCGCCGTTGACGGCGGGATGGTCATGTAATAGTTTAGATTTTTTATGTATTTTTTTGAACTTTAAGGAAGTGGATATGTCAATAGAAAAAGAAGTAATCGATATCGTAGTAGAGCAGCTCGGAGTAGATCCTGCAGATGTGTCTTTAGAAAAGACGTTTGTTGAGGATTTGAATGCAGATTCCCTAGATCTTACAGAGCTAATAATGACGTTCGAAGAGCGTTTTGGTTTTGAGATTTCAGAAGAAGAATCTGAAAAACTTAAAACTGTTGGCGATGTAGTAACCTACATCAAAAAGAAAAAAGGTTAATCTTTTCTACTCAAAGACCCGGTTAAGACATTCTCTTAATTGGGTCTTTTTTTATCTGATAAAAAAAATTCAAACATATTCTATTAACGCCTATTACTTGATCATGGAAACGTAAATACCATCCCAAGGATCTGGTGGTGGATTTTTTAGAAAAAGGGAGCATCGGGTGTGAAGGGTCTTGCTTGGCCCGTCGCTAAGTTGACCTTGGAGCAGGCTTATTGCTTCTTCAAAGCGGCGACTTTGATAAGCTTTGAAGCCTTCCTCATATTTAAGAAGGATGTTATTCAGTTCGGGCTTTTCCCCTTTTTTGCCAATCAATTCATATACGTAGATCCCTTCGCTTTTGCCTTTGACGGCAACAAGGTCTAAGAGACGAAAAGTAAAAACATCTTTAGTAGACTTAAAGATCGTTTCACTGACAATAATAGAGGTTCCATATTGTTTATTGAGGCTTTCTAGGCGCGACGCAGTGTTAACACCATTGCCGATGACTGTAAAATTAAGCCTATCTGGAGCTCCGAAATTTCCTACAATCACCTGGTCCTTATGAAGGCCGAATCGAGTTTCAAGGCGCGGAAGGCCTTTCCATTCAGCAGAGCTAAATAGCTCTTGTAAGGCAGAGACACAGTCGAGAACGGCTAAGCAAGCAATTTGATCATGATGAGGAAGTGGAATCGGCACATTCCATAGAGCCATTATTCCATCTCCAATGTATTTATCGATAGTACCTTGCCTATTGTTTTGAATGACATACGTCATGACCTTAAGATATTTCCCGAGGATGTCTGCAAGCTTATTTACAGGAAGTTTTTCTGATATAGAGGTGAAATTTTGGATGTCAGTAAAGAGCATAGTCACTTCTTGAATCTCGCCTCCAAGAGTTGGCTCTTTTTGTGATTGGTAAAGTTGTTTCACAAGTCCTATGGGGACATATTTTCCCATAGCGCGCAAGGCGGTCTTAGCGGCTTCTAGGCTCGTAAGGATTTGATAGACGTCGCGAAAGAAGGAGCGAGGCTCCGACGCTGTAAAGTCAAAATCATGCATCTTGATTGTTTCGTGGATGATCTTTGCTTGCCCTCTTTTGAAAGCTCTTTGCACAAAATATCCGCTAACGGACAATAAGAAAATGATGATAGCCGCAGCAAAAAGAAGGCGGTCGCGTATCAATTCTAAAGGCCCAACATAGTAAGATTGAGGAACTACGACTCCAAGGATCCATCCTTGAGAGCCTTGAATTTCCCTATATGTAACAAGATAGGTTTCATCTAGATAGCGAAACTGTGTAGCTTGCACAGGGGTTTCATCGGTGATTGAGTTAAGTAATGGGTTTTGTAAGCTGAGCTTTACTTGAGGAGGGGCATCTTCTGAAGAAAAACGAATGTTGTCATCGATGATTATTGGAGTGCCCGTGGCATTTAGGCTTGTAATGAGATGTCCTGATCTATCAGTGATAAAGACAATGTGAGGATCATTAGAATCATGAGAAATCACCTTGAACTGCCCGATATCGGCGATCTGTTTACTGAAAAGGCCTACTCGCAGTACTCCTAGAAAATCCCCTTTGTCATCTGTTACGGTCCTTTGTAAACTCAATTCTACATGACGTTTGTTTTCTGGGAGGTTCTCGTCAATCTGAGCCCAATGAAGGTCACTCCAGATATCTTGACCGGTATATTGCTTACTTGCAGGAGTCGTAAAGGTGGGATATGTTGTTGGATCTGGAATGGAATTTATGTTTTCTTGAGTAAACGGAATGCTTGAAAGAGCATTTTGTATTGAGCGGATACGGAGTGAGCTAACCCACTGTCCGTTTTTTTGATAGACATAACGCGTCTCAATAGGGGAGCTGCTTTCGCTTGAGGTTCTAAAGAGGCTTATCTCTCCTCGTCCCATAGGAGTCAGCAGGATATTTCCCTCTTGATCATATCCGATTTTATCTCCATAGGTAAAAGAAATTTCTGAAAGGTCGATGTCTGTTAAGAGCAAGAAAAAAAGCATTGTCTCTATGGCAGTAGGATCCCTGGGATTAAAGACTTGGTGTTGGATTGCTGTCTGAAAGCTGTCTTCAGTTTCCTTGGCCTGGTTAAGATAGGAAGTGACCTTTTCTGCAAGTTCATTACTGGCATCTTCTCGCAGGTCATTTGAAACTTGCATGATGGAAGTTTGGTAATTCTGGAATAAAATATAAAAGAGTAGACACAGCAGTATCACTAAAAAAGTGAGGCTGATGCTAAAAAGCTGCACAAGCGTTATCTGAATATTTCTAATTCTAAACATTTTACAATTCGCAATTGTTTGTTTTATAAATATGTGTATGTCAGATTTGGATTTACCCGAAAAGAAAAAATATTTTAAAAAATGACGAAAAAAAGATTTCATCGGGTGGTTTTTTTAGAGCGGAAGTTCTGGTTTATAATTTTCGAATCGGGTAAAAGAAGGAGGATTTTTTTATAAGGAGTTTTCTTTTTTCATGAGTAAAGAAAAAGCAAAGAAAGTAGTCATTATTGGATCGGGTCCCGCTGCTTATACAGCAGCCATTTATGCCGCACGCGCAGATTTATTTCCTGTTGTCTTTGAAGGGTTTTATTCAGGTCCAGCAGGTGGTCAGCTCATGACAACAACAGAAGTGGAGAACTATCCAGGCTTCCCGGCTGGGATTTTAGGTCCTGAGCTTATGGATAACTTTAGAAAGCAAGCAGAGCGATTTGGAACGGTCTTTTTTACCGAAGATGTCAAATCAATTTCTCTTGGCAAACATCCTTTCATCATTCATGGATCCAAAACGGAAATGGAAGCTCTTTCTGTCATTATAGCAACAGGAGCCACAGCCAAAAGACTTGATATCCCAGGAACTTTAGATGGAGAGTTTTGGCAAAAAGGGGTGACTGCTTGCGCAATTTGCGACGGAGCTGCGCCGATCTTCCGCAATAAAGACCTCTATGTCATCGGAGGGGGAGATAGCGCGATTGAAGAAGCGATCTTTTTAACGAAATTTGGAAGTAAAGTTTACATAGTGCATAGAAGAGATCAATTCAGAGCCTCGCGCATTATGGCCGATAGAGCGCTTGCTCATCCTAAGATCGAAGTCATTTGGGATCACGAGATTGTAAAGGTGGAAGGGGATCAAGTGGTGCGATCTGCAACTCTGCAAAACGTAAAAACAAAACAGCAAAGATCTGTTCCCGCAGCGGGTGTCTTTTTTGCCATTGGCCACGAGCCTAATACCGGATTTTTAGGATCGCAAGTAGCCTTGCATCCGAACGGATACATTAAAGTTGTTCCAGGATCTACAGAAACAAATATAGAAGGTGTTTTTGCAGCCGGTGATGTTCAAGATCATGTATATAGACAAGCAATCACAGCAGCTGGAAGCGGCTGTATGGCAGCTTTAGATGCAGAGAGATGGCTATCAAACAAAGGCTTGGCAAATTAATGAAAAAAAGGTGGCATACAGCAGCTCTTTTATGTTTTTCAGTAAAGCTTTTTTCTTTGCAAGAAGCTCCATGGCTTGGAGACGTATATGGATTTGAGCTCTACACAGACTTTGCATACAGTCAATATAGTAAGATCAGCCATGCCATCAAACAACCTTCTTATGCTTACAACAACTACGTCAATGATCTTTCTTTCATTTTTACCCCCAGTGAAAAGATCGATTTAGAAGCTGCAGTTAATATGGCTAGGACGCCTCATCAAACCTATGGATTTCGAAGCGCTGCCCTCCAAGCTAGATGTCTTTTTTTAGATGACATTGCAGGAGATCCTGTCACTATAACGGCTGCTTTGAATACAAGGGCAGTAGGTGGCAGAGCTACACGAGATGTCAGCTCTCCTTACGCTTCTTATTGGAATGGAGAAGCGTCTATTTCGGTTGGAAAAGAATTTACTAAAGATCAGAATTGGAAGACAAGAGGTTATCTTTTCGGAAGTGTCGGTCTTGCAAATCACGGCTCTTTTTGGAACCGTTATCGTGTGTCTTTTGAAGCTCGTATCTTAAAAAACCAAACGCTAGAAGCCTTTAGTGTTGGCTATTTTGGATATGGAAGTGAAAAAAGTGTCGACATTGAGCATTTTAAGGGGTGGGGATTCATTCATCATCGCTCTATTGACATAGGAGCCAAATATAGTTATCTAATCGATCTTTGGGGTGACTTAAGCGTTTCTTATGCATGTAGAGTGTGGGCTTATTCATATCCTGAAAGAGAACAGACGGTGCAGATCTCCTACACCCTTCCTTTTTCTGCTTTTTAGCAGTCTGTATTCACCCAGATAGCAACAGTTGATACATAGAGCTGGCAATGACTGATGCTCACCAGAACGAGAGGATTGTTCAGAGACTTATTGAGAGTTTCAGAAAAAGTCACATTGGGTTTTCCTGCAGGATCATTTAAAATTTCCATATCAAGCCAAGATGCATGCTTACCAAATCCAGTACCAAGCGCTTTTACGATCGATTCTTTTGCAGAAAAACGCGCTGCAAAGTGGGGAATAGGGTCTTTGTATTTCAGGCAGTAGTCTTGCTCTTGCACGGAAAAAAGGCGCATGAGAAATCGATATCCATGCATATCAAAACTTTTGCGGATCCGATCGATTTCTATGATGTCGGTTCCAAGGCCTTTAATAGGTAGTTTATTATTTGTGGTCATCATACTCTGAATCCTCAAAATCATGTGGTAGGTTAGGTTCATCACACGCATTACAGAACACCATGCGTCCTGAAGAGGTGTGTTTTACAGAAAGAACCTGTGCATCGATGGTTTCTCCTAAATACTTGCCGCCACCGTTGACAACAACCATTGTTCCATCTTCTAAATATCCAATCCCTTGCCTTGGCTCTTTTCCGTAGCGTTGGATTTTGATTTTGACGTATTCACCTGTTTGCATCAAGGGTTTAAGAGCATTGGAAAGAGAGTGCAAGTTTATAACCTTGATTCCTTCAATAGAGGACATTTGAATTTTAGAGATGTCGGCAGAAAAAATGTTTGCATCTACAAGTCTTGCAAGACGTATTAGTTTTCCTTGAGGATCTTTTACTTCCGGGAAATCAGTGTCGCTGAACCTGATATGGAGATGTTCTACGTCTTCTAGTTTTTTGATGAGATCTAAACTTCTTTTAGCTTTAGCCTTAGCCATTTCATCGCCAACTTCTGATTGGGCATAAAGTTCTTTAATGAGAAAGCGAGGGATGATCAGTTGGTGGTCGAAAAGGCCTGTCGCTATGATGTCTATGAGCCTTGCATCGCCAAGAGCGGATGAGTCTAAAAGGAGATCTTTCTTTTTTTGTGCAGAGTGAGTGAACTTTACAAACGGGATGCTGACATAGAGCTCATCAGACGCTTTTAAGGTCATAATGGTTCCTAAGTAGATACCAAAGAGGAAAAGAGAGATTTCGATCATCTCAATGGTTCTAGGAGCAAAGCTGTTGTCAATGGAGCTGATATCTAACACAGATTTAAGGATCAAAACAAGGGCTTGTCCCATCAGGTATCCAAAGAAAATCCCCATGATGGCAATGTTGAAAGAGCGCAAGTTGAACTTGCGAAAGAGCATATCAAAGCCGATCAAAAGAAGTCCTAGGCATCCTCCTAAAATAACCCCTAAAAGAGCGCTCCCATGAGGAGTGCCTGTCGGCGTAGAAATCATGTATGTCGTCATGAAGAAAATGCAGAGGACAAAGAAAAAGATTCTTAAAAAAGTTAGAGAAACGTTCATGGTTTTTTACCTATTAATAAGAGTTTCTGTGGCCTTCAAATTAACTATCAGCTAGGTAAGTGTCAAGTTGTTTTTGTTTTGTGTAGCGGTAAAGTTAGAATGTCTCTTTCAAGATGAGCAACGAGGCCGCGCTACAGTCCTAAAAAAATTGACAACAATGATTCAAAGTATAATTCTGAATTTAAAAAATATTGGGTCAGCATGAGAAATAAGGTATCTGCTTTATTAGGTTCCTTTGTTTGTTTTACAGAAGCCTTGAGTGCTAATAGCTACTATGTAACACAGGCAAGTCAAACTCTCGCTACCCCCGATCTCGGTAGCTGCGCTAATTGCGCAATCTCCGGAAATGCTTGCTGTTCATTTTTAGATGCAATACAGCTAGCCGTTAACGACTATTCAACAACTGACACAATTTATATTCAGGTTCCCCAAGTCACGTATCTTGCGGGTATGAATACGCCCTGCGGCCGATTTATTCGCTATAATGCCACTATCCAGCCAACCGTAGTGGGTAGTGGTGGGAGCGTCATTGATTTTGGTACGGTTCAAGGAAGCTGTAATGATTTTGCCAGATCCTGTTTTACGGAGGGTAATGCCAGTCTTGTTTTAACGGATGTAGTGTTTCAGAATTCAAATTCTAGTTCTAGTTTTATTACTCTTTTTAGTGGTAGCATAACAATTAATGGAACTACGAATAGTGGCGGTAATTATTTTACTAATAACCACTGGTATATACGCGAGCTTTTTGCTACGCCAACCCTCACCTTTGGTGCGCCAGCAACAGGATGCAGTTATGCGAATAACTTTTCAGATTCGATCGAAGTTGACACCATGAATTTGGAGAACGATTATACGGGCACCGTGACTCTAAGTGGAAACATTAACGTGGGTGGGCAAATAAACATTACTTGTCCTAATGGCGGGACTTTTGTTTTTAGCGGAGCTCTGAATATAAACACTCTAAATATAAACGCTCCGAGCACTGTTCAGCTCACCGGAAGCAGCAACAGTATCGGTACACTCAACATTGGACAGACAGGGACGGGAACTGCTGGCGTTTCTATAAGCTCTGCTGGAAGCAGCATAGCTTTGATTAACATATATAATGGGTCTTTGATATTTTCTAGCGCAGTTACTCTAAATTCCGATGTTACAATTACCCTGAACCATTCCGGAGACAATACGATCAATGATGATGGAAATAATGTAACTATCGCAGCTTTGATCACAGGATCTTCGGGTAACGCCTACGCCAAGCGAGGCAGTGGGATTCAAACTCTTTCCAATGCCTCGAACTCTTGGGCAGGAGGAATCAACTTATATGAAGGAACGCTTGCCATATCCTCTCCAAACAATATAGGCAGTGGAACTGTGACTTTAGAGGGGGGATCCTTAAGCGTGACTGCAGGCTCTACGATATCAAATGCATTTTCTGTTATAAGCAGTTCAACTCTGACCTCATCTGGAGCAACGGTCTTATCAGGGCTTTTAACAGGAACAGGAGGAGCAACTCTCACCTTAGCAGGATCTGGAAGTAATTCTCTTGGACAAATAGAAGTGGACTTGGGAACCTTTACTGTAGCAGGAGCAATAGCAGGATCGCAGGCTTTGGTTAAGACAGGAGCTGGAACTTTACTTCTAACAGGTAGTAATACCTACAGTGGCGGAACAATAATTAGCGCCGGGATGCTTTCTATATCCTCTGCAAGCAATATAGGATCGACCTCCGGCTTAACATTGGAAGGGGCTGGAGTTTTAGAGTCGACGGGAACGTTTTCTTTAGCAGCACCTTTTACTCTGGGTACGGGAGGAGGAATATTTTTTACAGATCCCAGTACAACGCTGACGCTTTCAGGGAATATTGGAGGGACGGGAAGCCTCACTAAAACAGGAGACGGAATACTTGTTCTATCAGGAAATGCCAGCACATATACCGGAAAGACCTATGTAAACGCAGGAACCTTGGAGGTCAATGGAGACATCGCGTCAAGTCCCGATCCTATTGTTGCCTCTGGTGCGACCCTTTCTGGTATAGGTACTGTCGGAACTACGATTGTAGAAAGTTTAGGAACTATCCAAGGAGGGAATCCGCTTGGAATATTGACTGTCATGGGAGATCTTACGTTAGAGTCCGGATCGATCTTTCTAACAACTGTTAGTCCTACAGGAACATCCCTTGTTACAGTCTCGGGCAGCGTAACGATTTCAGATTCGACATTTGAGCTTTCAATTCAGCCTGGGCAAGATCTTTTGAGCACAGGTAGGACTGTCTTGATTGGAGAAGGTGGCGTTACAGGGGAGTTTAGCTCCATTCATGTTTTGAATAGTTCCATTGGTCATTTTTTTCTAGAGTTGAAATACACAGGGACAGAGGTCATTTTAAGTCTTCTTTCAGCACTTACAGAAGTGGCTGTTGGAGGCAATGCAATCCAAGTAGCGGGCGCTTTGGATATTGCAGTCGCTGATGGTGAGTTATCTGAAGTATTCACAAGCTTACTCCCTTTAGTTACCACAAAGAAAAGAGTGACATATGGATTGAACCAGCTCCATCCAGCGCAGCTCAAAGGTTTGGCAATCACCCAAGAAAACAACGCTGTCAGAGTTAGAGAATCCA
>CAIJXB010000001.1 GCA_903824495.1 uncultured Chlamydiae bacterium | reverse complement strand
ATTGAAGGGAGGCGGGATTTCGGAAGGGGATCGAGGCAGGGCCTTTCATACGGCAGCAGGTAGGGGTCATCTAGATATTATCCAAGAGTTATTGAAGCGAGGCGGGATTTCGGAAGAGGATCGAGGTGAGGCTGTTACAAAGGCAGCATGTAACGGTCGTCTAGATATTATCCAAGAGTTATTGAAGGACGGCACAAGGATTCCTGAATGGGTGAGAGCGCATGCTATTGCAGAAGCTCAAATTGGAAAACACCAAAAGGTGGTCGAATCGTTATTGGAGGGAGGCGAGATTTCGAAAGAGGATCGAGGCCTGGCTGTTCGTATTGCAGCAAGTAACCGTCGTCTAGATATTATCCAAGAGTTATTGAGGGGAGGCGGGATTTCGGAGTGGGATCGAGGTGGGGCTGTTCGTATTGCAGCAAGTAACCGTCGTCTAGATATTATCCAAGAGTTACTGGAGGGAGGCGAGATTTCGGAAGAGGATCGAGGTGGGGCTGTTACAGAGGCAGCACGTAACGGTCGTCTAGACATTATCCAAGAGTTATTGAAAGGCGGGATTTCGGAAGAGGATCGAGGTAAGGCTGTTACAAAGGCAGCACGTAACGGTCGTCTAGGTATTATCCAAGAGTTATTGAAGGATGGCGCAAGGATTCCTGAATGGATGAGAGCGTATGCCATTGCAGAAGCTCAAATTAAAGAATACCAAAAGGTGGTCGAAGCGTTATTGGGAAGAGAGACAATTTCGGAAGAGGATCGAGGTGAGGCTGTTCGTATGGCAGCACGTAACAGTCGTCTAGATATTATCCAAGAGTTATTGAAGGGAGGCGGGATTTCGGACTTGTCACGAGGAGGGGCTGTTACAGAGGCAGCAAGTAACGGTCGTCTAGATATTATCCAAGAGTTATTGAAGGGAGGCGGGATTTCGGAAGAGGATCGAGGTGAGGCTGTTCGTATGGCAGCACGTAACAGTCATCTAGAGATTGTCCAAGAGTTATTGAAGGGAGGCGAGATTTCGGAAGAGGATCGAGGTGAGGCTGTTACAAAGGCAGCACGTAACGGTCGTCTAGATATTATCGAAGCGTTATTGAAGGGAGGCGAGATTTCTAAAGAGGATCGAGGTGAGGCTGTTAAAGAGGCAGCAATGGAAGATCGTCTAGAGATTATCCAAGAGTTATTGAAGAACGGCAAGATTTCTAAAGAGGATCGAGGTTCGGCTGTTCGTATGGTAGCAAGTAACGGTAGTCTAGAGATTATCCAAGAGTTATTGAAAGGCGAGATTTCGGAAGAGGATCGAGGCTGGGCTGTTAAAGAGGCAGTACGTTACGGTCGTATAGATATTATCGAAGAGTTATTGAAGGGAGGGACGACAAAGAACTAGCAAAAAAGGCAGCTTTCGGTCCAAATAGAGACAAGATCATTGCTGCTTTAGATGGATCTGTTGGTTAGTGTTAATTGAGGCTTAAATCTTCAGGAATCATAGACAAGGTCGCGTACTTGCCTCCCATGCTTTTTAAAAGAGAAGTCCATATCTTGTCAGGGGGAGTTTTAAAGACAAACTCTTCATTAGCTGGATGGGTGAACCAAACACCTGAGAGGAGCTCTCTTTCAAGCTGGCCCGGTCCCCAAGCGGAATATCCAAAGCAAAGGCGAAGATGAGATCCATCAGAGCTTGTCATTTGCTTTTGCAAGAATTCTAAATTACCACCTAAAAATACACCATCACATACATGAAGCGTTTCATCGGGAAGGGTATCATCTGAATGGAGGAGGATCATTTGGTTGGGCTGCAGGGTTCCCCCACATAAAAGAGCCATGTTGGGATTTTCTCTTTCAGCAGAAGGGATGATCTCTTCAGGGAATTCCATGTTCAGCGGCTTGTTGATGACAAGTCCAAAAGAGCCCCCGGCATTATGCTCACAAAGAAGGATAACGCTTCTGGCATAAAGGCCTCTATCTAGATCATCGGGGGCCCCGATTAAAAAAGTACCCTTGGCTAGTTGCACTTTTGACTCACATCTTCAAGCTCTTCATTATACATCTTTAAATTGCTTGCCATCTGCTCTACTTCTTTTAAAAGAGCTGCAAAGTCTTTAGAAAACTGCTTGTCATGTAAGATCTTTGTCTTGTTTTGAGAGGTGTTAGCCTTTTCAATGACCATAGAAAGTCTTGCCATCGCTGTGTTGATGTCATCGACTTCATTTTGGAAGTAGTTTTTAAAAGAAGCTGGGGAATCTAGTTCACTTATGAATTTAGATTTTTGAAGGCGCTGTCTTTGCCACGATTTGTTTAAGTGGAACAAGAACCCATACTGGTTGATGTCGTTCATCATGGTGTTGCCTTTACTTAAAATGGCGCTGAACTGGAGATACATGTTGTCATCGGTGACAAGCTTACCAATTGTTCCTTTACCCGATGAGATGTCTCCCATGACGTCTGCGAAGTGATCGATGCCTTTTTTGGCAGACTGGATCACGCCGGAATCGTTGACTGTTTGAAGCGCTTTTTCTGCTTGGTCCATTGTGTCTTTAA
This sequence comes from uncultured Chlamydiae bacterium, assembly GCA_903824495.1. GTDB lineage: Bacteria > Chlamydiota > Chlamydiia > Chlamydiales > Rhabdochlamydiaceae > CAIJXB01. The sequence goes on along the minus strand of CAIJXB010000001.1, from coordinate 34,873 downwards.
ATGAGTGCAAAGCGTCTGCCATAGTTTCGCCGTGAGCATTCAGCCATTTGTTTAGGTACTTGAAAGTACCTTCCATTTCATCGGCAAGATTGGAGAGTTCAGTAAAGGCCGTCTCAAGAGGATCCGTTGACTGAGCATAGATAGGCTCTTTACCAATCGGTTTTTGTACCATCCCATGAACGGGGATCTTTGGGATGATCGCAATCGATTTTTCTCCTAAAAGGCCCGAGGTTTGGATACCGACAGAATCTGTGTTGTAAATGGTAACGCTAGAGTCGACTTTAAGTACTAGCTGATAGAAATAAACATGACCGTCTTCATCTGCCTTGTTTTTTCTGGCTTCTGTAATTTCATGGACAGAAACGACCTCTCCAACAGGTTTACCAGCAAACATAACTCTTGTTCCGACTCCGATCCCATTAATGTTGGAAAAACGGACGGTGTATGTTTTTTTACCATCTCCAACAGAAGGTTTTAAAAAGAGGATTAGAGAAATGGTAAAAGCGCATGCCGCGATCATTAAAAGTCCAACTAGCATGTTCTTAATTTGGTCACCCATTAGAATTCTCCTTGAAAGACCTGGGGTCTTTTGAAATAGTATTATATAAAAACTTGATTAGAGGATCGTCGATTTTTAGAAAGTCGTCCGGTTTTGCAATATGCGCGATTTTCCCATCGCGGATCAAAGAGAGTCTATCTCCCACATAAAGAGCTGAGAACATATCGTGCGTTACGACGATGCTTGTTGCTTTAAGCTCTTTTTGTGTTTTGACAATGAGCTCGTTGATCTGCATCGCTGTGATCGGATCAAGACCTGTTGTTGGCTCATCATAAAGGACGATAGAGGGCCTATAGGCGATCACTCTTGCAAGAGCGGCTCTTTTTCTCATACCGCCGGAGAGGTCTGAGGGCATTTTCTTTTCAGTGCCAGAAAGTCCGACCATGTTAAGAGCTTCTTTGACTCTTTCAAGGATCTCTTTTTTAGAGTAGGGGAGTTTTGTTTTAGGATTGCCATGTTGAGTGAGATAAAAGCCAACATTTTGCTCAACATCCATCGAGTCAAAAAGAGCGCCTCCTTGAAAGAGCATCCCCATATCGTGGAGAGTTTCAAAGATCTTATCTCCTTCTAAATTGGTGATACACACTCCATCAATTTCAACGGTGCCATCATCGGGCTTTGTGAGACCAATAATGTGTTTTAAGAGCACGCTCTTCCCAATTCCAGAAGGTCCTAAAATAACAAGAGTTTCTCCTGTTTCTACATCAAGATCAAGTCCAGCCATGACTTGAAGAGATCCAAATCTTTTCCAAAGGTTGCGGATTTTAATCATAGGAATCGATTGATCTCCCCTCGGATGACATTCATCGCCATCGTTAAGAAAAAGTTACTTAAGAGGATACAGCAATAAGTAATCACAACGCTATTGGTGGTAAAGTGTCCAACGCCAGCGGCTCCTCCGGAGGTTTTAAGGCCTTTATAGCAAGCGATTGTAAGGATAAGGGCACCAAAGAAAAAAGCTTTGACGATCCCTGTAAAAAGATCGAACCTGTCGATATGGGTCGGCATGGGATCAAAATAAGAGGCGTGCGCCATGTGGAAGAAATACACCGAAATCAAATATCCTCCGAAAATTCCCATGATGATACTAAAGATGGTGAGTAGTGGCATCATCACAATACCTGCAAAAAAACGGGGAGCGATCAAGTAGCGGTAAGGATGGACAGACATAGTCATTAAGGCGTCGATCTGCTCTGTCACGCGCATGGTCCCAAGCTCTGCACACATTGCAGCACCGACTCTTCCTGTAATCATAAAAGCTGTCATGACAGGCCCAAGCTCTGTCATCATCGCTTTAGCGACCATGAGGCCTGTGACACTTGCAAGACCTTTGTCTGCAAGCTGATAAAAAGATTGAGCGGCAAGTACAAGCCCTGTTGAAAATCCCGTAATGGCCACAACAGGTAAAGAAGCGACTCCCACTTGATACATTTGTTCCATGATCAAGGTAAAAGAAGGAAGCTTTTGAAGCGATACTTTGATTGTATCACTAATGAGCTTCCAGTACTCTCCCATTTCCACAAGAAAATAGCACTTTTGGGACAAAGCATTCAAAAAGGGGGTAATCGATTTCTTGGTTTCAGCCATAATTCCTTAAGGGTCTTATTGTAAGACAAATGTCCTATAAGCCGGATTGTAGTAAATTGGAGAGCTTCGGTCAAACAATAATTTAAAAAATGAAAAGATTTTTTTAATCTTAAGTTCTTTATGTTAATTTTGTTTTAACATTCTTATTTTAATGTGATCCGTTAGTTTTATAGAAAAAAAAGTAGAGGAATGGTAATCTTTTTGCCTAATTTACAGGGGATGTGTATGGCAATTAAAGAATCAACCTACTACCTAATTTCTCAGGCAGTCACAAGAGCTCAGGAGCTAGATCTCAAAGCAGCTCGCTTAGAATTAAAAAGGGAAAAGGAAGCTTTACAGTCAAGAGTGTCTTTAATAGCAGAGCTTGGGTTGAAGCCTTTAACCGAGAGGGTAGAGTGGAGTAAGACAGCTTCTTCCGGTGGAAGCAATCTTGTCTCAGAATCTTTTATTAAAGCATATTCTCTTAATTCAGATCTCATTACTTTTCCCTATTCCCGATCGGCTGCCATCGCTGAATTAAACGCTGGGAATCAGTGGCTAGAGCTTAGGGCTCCTCATACGCAAGAAACGCCGCTTGTTCTTTTTTTAAAAAAGGTAGGGCTTTTGGATTCAGAGGGCAAAACACGCTCTGATAGACCTGCTTTGAATAGAAATATAGCTTTGAAAAACTCGTTAGATCTTCTTGAAGATCTGCTTGAGCAAGAAAAAAAGGCATGCGATTTAGAAGGTTTTACGTTTAGTTACGATGATTTAGGCGAGCTTGAATGTCAAATGCAGTCTTTGGCCTATAAGAAGCTTACTTGGTTTTTGAGTAAATTTGTTAAGAAAGATCCTATTGTTGAGGGGCTCAAAGTCACCCTAAAAGGTGATGAGTCTGAAGAAAAAAAGATCCTGCAGTGCAAAACAGCCTTAAAAAATTATCCAGACCATCTTTTTTCTAGGATTTTAAGCTCCCTATTTTCAAGTTCCACACATATAGAAGCAAAAGCAAAAGAGATGTTTTTCAAAGCGTCTCGTTTTGTGAAGGCATCCGATCTTCAGTGGGATCCGAGTGTTTCTATCGCAGATCAGTGGATCTGGTTAAGAGCCTTTCAAGACGAGGTAAGTAAGGTTGTTTCTTTCGAGTCTCAAAACATACTAAAAGATTTTGAAGGGTGGGCTCTTAAGGATCTTCCTACTAAAGACCTCAAGGACCTTCAAGCGATTTTAAAAGGAGAGAACTATCAAGAGCTTCTTGGGCCAAGAATAGACTCTTTAAGAAGTTCAATTCCTTCCCTTGAAGAGCCTTCAAATACTTTGTATGGAAAGTTTTCACAGTTTCATGAGGGTCTTACGCGAAAATATGAAGATATTATTACAAGGACCTCGCCTATTCATCGAAGACTTGCAGATCTATCTTATGAAAATTACGATGCTACGGCATTGAACTCTCTCAACATTAGTAGGACCTTATCAGAGACGGAAGTGGCAGCGGCAAACAAAGAGGCCGTTGATAGTTTTGCTTTGGTGCATTTAGGAAAGTCAAAGGCTTTATATCCCAGCCTACTCCATGCATGGAATAAGAAAATGGATGGCCTATGGAACGATAAAGCTTCCCCTTTTTATGTCTTTTTAGAATCTCGGGGCTTTTTTTCGGAGAGCTCTCAAGAAATGTGCCTCTCTTTGAAAGTTAGTAGATTTATGATGTACCAAGCTCTTTTTTGCATTTTAATAAACGTTGCCGCGGAAAAGCTTGGCATATCGGTTGCGGTCGAAGGCAACGAATCATCAGCTACCAGTGACTGTGCAAGGCGCGTAACCTTTGCTTGCTTTTTGCAGGCAGCTTCTCATATGGGATCTGGTTTTTTAGCTCAAATGAATAGCCTCGGAGGATCTTCTAAGGAAAAGATAGAGCAAGCTAAAAGCATACTATCAAAGATGGATCATCCAGATAAAGAAGCTCTTTTAATGATTTTGACAGGGTCTTTTATAGGAGATTATGAGGTAGAACCGGTTGTGCGAGAGGCTTTTTCGTGTGATGAGGAAGTAATTGCAAACCCTGTCATTAAGGCATTTATAAAAGCTATGAACATCGAAGATCGAGCAGAAGCTTCTTATGATGAGAACTACTTTGAACAGGGCGAAGCGTTTATAAAATTTAAAAACTATTTGATAGAGCGCGTTCGTGGAGACCCAAAGTTTACAGGGCAGCTAAAACAGTTAAAAGATTACGAGTTAACGGCGTTTGCAGATCTTCTTTCGACCAAGTCCAAAGCCATAGAGTGGATTCGCGATATGCAAAATCAGATCAATGACGATGCAAAGTGGCTTAAGGAAAAGGCTAGAATTTATGATTTGCCAGAGCTTGCAGAGGCGCTTTCGCAGCCTCTTACAGGACATAAAAAAATGATAGTTCTTAATAAAGGTTTTAATCTTTTACAGGGCAAATTGAAGAAGGCAATAGTCGATCATAGAATGCTTTCAGTTTTGGAAGGATTTGTAGAAGAAAGCTGCTTGCACCAAAACACAAAAGCGTTAGATCACGTAATACAAAAAATGGGGATACTTAATGAATTGGATTAACACAAGACCTAGCACACAAGATAGAGTTTCTTTCGAGGGGTATGCTCAGCGTTATCAATTAAATCCTGAAAATGTTAAGGCCCAGGCTGCCTTCAAAAAGTATCTCCTTTATAAAATTGATAAGATCTATGCGCCAATCAATAATCAAAGCTCTGCTGCGCTTAAAAAAGGTAGCAAAGGTCAACTAGCTAGAAAGCAAGACCCCACCATTAGTCAGATACAAATCGAGCTTAGATCTTCTTCTTTATCTTTTAAGCGCTTGAAGTATCTCGCGTATTTAGTAAGTCTCACTCCAGCTGAAAGAGAGCAGCTTCAGAATATGGTTAGGAGTTTTTCTCTAACTCAACGCAACTTGCCAAGTCCAAGGCTTTTTGCTAGAGGCTTTCATCAAATGGCACATAGCGCTACTCAATGGAACTTGGCTTCTGAGCTCCAGAGTAATACAACTTTTGAGTCTCGTTTTGAAGAAACTCTAAAGGCTCATCCTTTTAATGAGGCAGAAAAAGAAATAGAAAAAATGGAGCAGGATCTTGCTGAAATTCCAAATTCTTCTCTTTTAAAACAGTATTTGATGGAAAGAAGAGTAGTGGATAGAGAAGGTAGGCTTGCCAAATCGGATACTCCTTTAGAAACAAAGCAAATGATAGAGTCTTACCTTCAGGTTCTTTCCCATGTGTTGCAATTAGAGGTAGATCAGATTTCTACGGTAGATCTCAAAGAATGGGATAAAAAAGTTTCCTTAATTATTTATAACCGGTTTTTATCTGCTGTAGAAAAAAATCCTAAGTGGAAGAAAAATCTGTTAGATGTGCAAAGTTCTGATAAAAGCGCAGCAGAGAAGATTCAAGAGATAAAAAGAAGGTTATCCACAGAAAATCAAGTTCAAAAGCTTTTAGAGGCACTTTCTTTTAAAGTAGAAAATGAAGATCTAGAGAATTTTCTTGCAGATCCTATTTTATCTAGCTTAGGGGTGGGATTTCCTGAGCGCGCAGCCGGCCTTTTTTTAGAAGTATTGGAAGCGAAGCTAGCTTTGAAGGGTTTGTATTTAGAGGTTATAAGATTTGTGCCAGAGACTGATAAGGCTCAGATCCAATCGACTATCAGATCCAAAGTGGAAAACCTTTGTAGCGCGCTAGGAATACTAACTCCGCAAAGGCACACCACTTATGAGCTCTACACTTCCTATTTCAGGGCTTTTAAAGAAAGATGCTCGGAGCTTCAAAACCCACTCCAAATCCTTTTGGCTAAAGAGGCGCATTTAAACCGCGATGTAAACGTTTTAGAGCTGATGAGGCCGAAATTCATTCCCATTAATACAGCAGCAAGTCCTGTAAGTGCACGGGATAAGCTCAGCCCAACAGGCTCTGGAAGGACGTCTGTCGAGTCGCCAGCATTGGAAGACTCTTCTGAATTTCATGCATTTATTTCAGACAAAGGACTCCAAAATAGGGCAGGCACGCTTGAATATAGAGAGCTTTTAACCTTTGCTCGAGATCTTTATAAAAATCCGGTTCAATGCCTTTTAGAGATTAACGTGCAAGAATGGACTCCAAAAGCAAGAGAGGAGTGTCTTAAATGGCTTTTGGGCTCTTTTTTTGTAGAGTGCTTAGATGTAGATTTTGAACCTGGAGACAATGCTAATCTAGAGACTGTTTTAGCAAGTTTTGGTTGGCATGCAGGGGAGGAGCTTGAAAGGTTAGGATTGCCCTTTATTTATGTCGATATGCTAACAAGTTCCTTGGCTTCTGGAAACGTAAGAAGATTAAAGCTTATCGCAGATGAAATTGCCTATGCAAGATATCGCGAGGTTTATCCTCATACGGAAGTGCCAGCTTTTAAAGAGAAAACAGTTTCTGAAAAAGTAGAGCACACTAAAAAGTATCTCAAAAAATTGGAAGATAAGACGTTAGGCAGCTACCGGTTAGCGTATATGGAATTGCTTCCTATGCAGATGGGAGAAGTTTCTCCTGAGCTTCAAAGCTCCATCGATTTATATTTAGCGGGAAGTCATAAAGAAAACGCGTTTTATAAGTATCTAAAAGAAAATGGACTTGATCCATTGACCCTCTTAGCAGAGAAAAGACTGCCTTATCTTTTTTATGTCCAGAAACAGTTTGTGAAAGAGCAGATCCAGAGCGCTCAAAGACCTAACTATATAAATAAAGGGGGAGCTGCTTTAGCGTGTGAGCTTAAAGCTACTACCTTGTTAGATCTTCGAAAGCTTGATCTGATAGCGCAGCTCATAGAATCTGGAGAAGAAGTAGATATAGACTACTGCCTCTCTCTTTATTTTCATGCCGCCGCTCGCAAGCTTTTTATGGATAGCGTTTTAAACAATTCTACTTTTGATGTCGTAGGGAATTTTATAAAAATCAAAGAGCTTTCAGAGCAAAAAGCTCTTTTAAACACTTTGGAAAAAGCAGGACATCGAAGCGTCATTAAGACGATCATTTTAAAAGGGACACTTGCCTCTTATTTATCCGGATATGAATGGCTAAGAGATAGGATTAAGACTATTCCAGAAAATGAATTTATGTCTTTTTTCTTAAGCCATTTCTCAGTCTTAGTAGCCAATGATACTACCTCGCTCGTACTAAAAAGTCGTCAGGAGGTAAAAAAATCATGCGACGATTTTCAGTGTACCATCAAACAAGAGCAGTTTATAGAATCGCCTGTAAGGGCCTTACTTGAAAAAGAGGGAATTATCGATGGCAGCGGGGATCTTGTGTGGAATATTGCATCAGAGGAGACTTTTATAAGCCTTGATCTTTGTCTTCTTACGCAAAGAGACTTTATTAAAATGAACAGGAATAAAGCTCAATTAGAAAAGAGAGCAAACTCCCTTCAGATGGGCTCTAGTTGGATTGAGATCCTGACAGAAGTCAACGCCGACATGAAAGATGCTTTAGAAAAGGGTATTTCTCTTGAGCTTAGCTCTGAGGAAGTAGAGGCGTTGATTCGTAGAGCAAGCAATGGGGCTGCTGGAAACTCGATTTTTTCAGATTATCTCAAAGAGATTAAATTAGAAGAGATAAAAGGACTTCCTCCTCGTAAACATTACGAGCTCTATGTTACTTGGGTAAACAACCTTTCCAAGTATTTTCAGAGAAAACTAGATCGCCTCCAAGGCACGGACCTATGGATGGTAGCCTATCAAGCGCATCAGGCTTTGCAGCAGGATGTTAGAGATCAAGATTGGAATGAGGTGAATACAAATGCAAGAACGATCTTGTTAACAGAAAGTGTGACACAACCAAAAACAGCAGATCAGGCATCAAATTGGGCTTATAACGAACTCGGTAGGATACGAGATCTTCCCGGAGGATTTGTTCAAAAAAGTCTAGTGCATAAAAATGGCGTAGATCTATTAAAAGCAGAAGAAGATCAAATAGACTCTACAGTAAGGGCAGACATTGCCAAGTGGATCCAAGAGATTGATGCTGAAACAGGATTAACAATCCGCTGGCTTAATCAGTCCTCTTTAAAATCTCTCATAAGCGAAATAAATAGCGGGGATCTTTCCATCTCAGAAAAAAAACTAAAGATAGACTCTTTGATGATTGCTTTAACTAAAGTTTTAAATAGAGAATTTGAAAGGCTAAAAATGAGCCCTTCTTATAAAGACCTCATTGAAAGGGTTTTCCATGATGGGAATGGATCGTTATGCGATTTTCTTCTTCATGAAGCAGTTTATGGAAACTATCAACATGTAATAGGGCAGATACGAGATGCAGGCGGGCATCTTTTGATTGCAAACGCAGCTGAAACGTTGACCGAAAACGACACTCTTCGAAATAAGATCGCTAAGACAATGATCATGTTAACTCCTTACGCTAAAGAATCTACTGATTACAAGAACCTTCTTGATGCCATCAGTTTGGATCGCTTGACAGAGCTTGTGAAAAAGGAGCTAGAAAGTAATCTAGGGAGAGCTTTATGAATATTATAAATCATCCCTTTAGTAGTTTTTTGCATACAGTACAAAATGAGCACAACCTTCGAATAGACGAGCTTGAAAATCGCACTCAATATGAAGAGATGCTCTTTTGGGATCCACCTTTGTTTGCGAAAGGATTTTGGGGCATTTCAAGTTTTCCTCAGCAGTTTCATTTGATATGCGAACTAGCTGATAAGCCTGACTTTCTAGACTACTGGGAAGAGATTCAAAAAGTATACCCCCTTTCTAATCTTGAAGTAGAGCTAGAGAAGCTAGAGCAAGACGATTCGGGCACTTTTGATTCCAGACCTTACATGCTAACTCTTGAAGCGCTGGATGTAAAAGCGACACAAGAAGTGGCTCAAATGCTAGGGCTTTTATCAAACATTTGGGAAAATAGTGAAGCAAAAGAGAACTTGAGCTATGAGCGTCTTTTTGGAAATGTGACTTCCGATGAAAGCTTCCATCCAAGACATCTTCTGACAAGCAAGGCGCTGGTAGAAAATACTTTAGCTAAATGCGAAGTAGTAAAAGATCTTGCGATAAGTGAAATGGCAATGAAAGAAGAGATAGCGTCCCTTCCAGAGAAGTCTATTTTTAAACAGTATCTAATAAATGCTGGAGCTCTCGGCAAACAAGGTCAGCTTCCTAACGAAAATGGTTTTTCTGAAAGCAGAAGAAACATCCGGTATGCTTTGCAAGTTCTGGCTAGAGTTTTAAAGACCGATCTAGTCTATGATCTTAAGACTTGGAATGAAAAAACGCCAAACCTTCTCTACACTCGTTTTGCAAATGTTTTGGAAACAGGAAACTATGATGCTACTATCATCAAAGCATTCCGAGGGATCAATAAACTTAAAAATGACGAAAAAAAGATAGAAGAGGCTTTAAAACTATTAAATGAGCAGCTTACCGGCAAACCTGGAATCCAAAAGCTTAAAGATGCCCTTTCGATCAAAATTAAAGAAGAAGACCTTGGAGATTTCCCAGGAATACAGCTTCCTTGGGACCCAAGCAAATCTCTTTTAGAGCAAAGAGATGAAGGCTTTAAGTTTTTGTGCTTGGAGGCTCTTTTTGAAGTAAGCCAAAAGAGAAACATAGAGATAGGTTTTTCGGCGCATTATTTGGCAGCAGCAAGAGGTGACTTTAGTGGACTCTCAGATGTTTTATCTCAGATGCCGAAACTGGGAGATCGCATTAGAGCTAAAGTCATAGACTTATGTAAAGGAGTTAATCTTAGTATCCCTTTAGATGTTTCCACCTACGATCTTTACTGTCTGTTTAAGCAAGATTGTAAAAATCATAATGAGAGTCTCAAGGAAGGGACTTCACAAAATGTAGAAAAGACAGAAAGTGAGCCCCCTCTAGTTGTTATTAAACCTCCTGTCATTGAAGCGAAGATTTCGCTTTCTCCAACAACTACTAATGAAGAATCCTCTTCTGTTGGCAATGATATTCCATCACCAGAAAAGCCAGATCCCTGTTTTATTAAAGACATAAAAACCTTTAGGGATTGGATCAACGAAAATAACACTTCAGTGCTGAGTCATTTTCTCTTTCAAAAAAGAGTTCTTGCCTGTCAAGGAGAAGAGCCTCAATTACTAGAGGTGGCGCATCTTGCAATAGAAACCTATACAGACGCTCTAAAGCTAGAAGCTAAGATGTTGAAAGATCCTTGTCCGGATGTGTTTGGTAGTCTTGAAGAGTTAGATGGCGTGTCAATGGAGCTTGCTTATAAAAAGTTCTTAAAAGGGCTAGGCTTTGCGAAAAAGAAATATCCAGAAAATGCAGTTTTAAGTGAGCTGCATGAGATCAGCAATCGAGATATCCCTACTAAAGAAAAAAGAGCTTTGAGCATTCAAACTCTGGATGGGGTTCCTTCTGAACCCCATTTAGCAAAGCTTGAGCAGTGCCTCACCTCTCTTTTTAATGCCGTGCCGGCTCAGAGCTTTGAAGAAATCAATGTAGAAGAAGCTTTTTCTTCGTCTAAAGCAAAAAGGGCTGCTTTTAAATGGCTTTCAGAGAGTTCTTTTCTTAAATCTTTAGAAGTTGAAATCGGAACAAAAAATCACCCTCAAATTGAAAGAGCCTTGCTCGTCTTTAGAGAAAAAATGATAAATGAGATGGAAAGGCTCGATATGCCATTTATTTATCTAGATGTTTTGGACCACGCAATGAAAAAAGGCAACATTGAGGGATTGAAATATCTTTTAGCCGAAGTTGCCCATAAGCGCTACATAAACGCCGTCAAAGGAGAAGAATATGAAGGCAAGCAAAAACTACTAAGTCTTGACGAGCAGAATACACATGTCTCGATCCTTGAACGTGTCAAACAATGCAAAGAGCATGTGAGAGCAAATGTAGAAGACTCCTTACTTGCAAACTACTTCCTTTTCAGGCTTGAGCAGCTTCCCTATAATTCAAGAGGGCTTTCTGAGGAAGATACAGATGTGATCTGCGCGTATTTGTCAGGGAAAAACACCTCAAGGCCTTTTGATCTCTATCTTCAAGCAAATAACTTTTCTTGGGTTGGATATGACGAAGAGCCTTGCGATTGGTTTGCCTACCTTTATGAAGAATTTACTGAACAAATAACAAAAGAAGCTCGAACCTCAAGATTTAGCACTATACAGTCGCTTACTTTAGAACTTGAGAAGTTAGACCCTTTCGATCTTCCAAAGATTGATCAACTTGCGGCTTGCATCCGCTTGCCAAATGGTATCACGGTTCAAGAGCTTTATAACCTTGGTTTCGTATGGAGCGTGAGGGAAGCTTTAAATAGCCGTAAGTGCGAGGAAAAGCATCTCAGACACTTCGAAGCGGTTACTGATATGTCTGTACAAATCGCGATTTTAGACAATTTAGCGAGAAGTATGGATTTCGCCTATCTAGTTCACGCTACGATCAGAGATGGAAGCCCCAGATCCTTCAACGTGGGATATGAGTTTTTAAAAGAGCTCATGATCAAAGAAAACAAAGAGACCCTTAGCTCCTTTTTCTATGTTCATTTCATGGGATACTCAGATAATTTGGTCCAATTTATTTCAAAAGAGAGTGAAGAAGAGGCTGAAAAAGTACAGCAGCTAGAAATTCGCTTGCAAGGAGAGTGGTCAGATTCTCCTTTAAGAAAACTTTTGCGCTCAGATGGCGTCATTAATGATGAGGGGCGCCTTATTGGACTCTTTTCCTTAATGCCACTTCATTCTCTAGAGCCGTATATTCGGACAATAAAAGTCTTTGCGGAAATAAACCTGGAAGAGCCCACCCCAAATCCTTACCAAGGAAGTTCTTGGTTAGATCTTCTTGAAGAGGTGAACGGGATGCTCAAGGATGAAAAAGAGCCTGAGAGTTTTATCTTTTGCTGGTCAGAAGATGTGGATGGTCTAATCGAAGGGGTTTTAGACAAGACCCTAGGTAGCTTTTCTAGCAGCCTTTACGAAATCGCTATCAATCAAATGCCTTGCATGCAGTCTGATATATACTATGAGGAGTATTTACGTTGGGAAAGAGAAGCCTTTCTTTATTTCAAAGAAAAATTAACTAAATTGGAAAATCAGAAAGAGTTCTTGATCAATGGTTTTAAAGATAAAAATGATAGAAGAATTCCAGCCTTTCAAAAGGCTGTGGATACAGTTGTAAATGCTGATATCTCAAAGAATCTGCGCGAAAGCTTAAAAGAGGGGATTGAAGAAAGAGATTGGGAAGCTGTGAATGAAACGGCTGATCAGATCATTTATATGGAATATCAGATCGCACTTATCGATTCGATCGGTTCCCGATATAAAGGTAAAGTGACTGAGGCTTTAAGAAAAGTACTACCTCAACTCCAAAATAAGCTTGATGGAAGCCCAAAAGACAAGATCCAGGCTGCCTTAAGCAATCTGCCAAAGTTCCTTCCTGATGAAGACCTGCATAAATTACGCTCTATCTTAAGAAATGAAGAGTGGATGGGAAAGCAAGAAGCTTGCATCAGATCTAATTGGAACTGGGCGCAGAAAAAAAGCTATTTAAGAAGTTTCCACGATATTAATAGCGATCCATACAAGCTTACTCTCTTTGAAAAGCAAGCGATCTTGGGTAGCACGTTTTGCTCCTTAGCAACATCCTTGTTAGCAGAGGTGAGAGATCTTGGGATGAATGAAGGGTTTGAGGAGATGATAAAAAGAGCTCATTACGAAAACTCTTTATTTCTTTGGGATTGGATTGTTGAAGAGGTTTCTTATCAAAAATGCCTTTCCATGATTCAAGATGCTAAAGATGATGAAAAAGACATGTCCATTTTTGATGATTTAGAGGAAGTTACGCGAAACTGCACGATCTATGAAAAACTAAGCTTGGTACTTCAAAGATTACAAGAAAACCAGGACAGCCCTGATTGCAAAATGATCCTAGATAGGATTAACCAAAGTGGTTTTTTTGAGCTTGAGGTTTCATCATTATTGGTGGAAGAAGAATCAGTGGAGGGAGGAGTCATAGAAGAGTAGCTGCCGCATCATCCACAATCCAAAGGGCCTTAGACTGCTCCGTTCCTATGCTTTCTATAGGATAGAGGCCCTTGTCTGATAGGCAACTTTTAAGCATTTCTTGTTTGGATTTTCCAAGAACGTAGATGGCGATATGTCTTGCTTTATTGATGCACTCAAAGGTCAAAGTCATACGCCAGGTGTTTTTTTGTGGGACATAGTTGGCTATGACAAGACGTCCCGTACTATTTAATCCCTCGGTTTCTGGAAATAAAGAAGCTGTATGCCCATCTTCTCCCATGCCAAGCATCACAAGGTCAAATCCTCGTCCTTTAAGATGTGACTTAATAAGAGTTTCATAGTTGAGGGCGTTTTGCTCTATATCTTTTTCTGCAACCATGCGATGGATGTGGCTTTGAGGGATAGAAACCTCCGCAAAGCCAGCTTCCATGGCCATATGGAAATTGCTATCAGGATCCTCTGGGGCTACAGATCTTTCATCACTCCAAAAAAGAAACACTTTAGACCAGTCGATCTTTAAGACGTAGGGCTCTTTTGTGAGAAGTGAAAAAAGAGCTTTGGGAGTTGATCCTCCGGAGAGAGCTACAGAAAATGAGCCATGCTCAAGAATAGACTCCTGATAAATTTTTACAAAATGATCCGCACAAAAGTTAAGTGTTTGTTCCGGAGTTCCAGCTTTCATGACATCGCGTCTAGCATCGAGGTGGATCAGCATGAAGCGCTCCTTCCCCAGTTAGAAATCATTGTAAGTACTTCTTGGTAGTGCTGGCTTGTCCCTCGGTGGCAGATCTCTTTTACAAGAGACTGTCCAGATTCTCCTTTAGAAATGAGAAACTGCGTAGGGAGTTTGCATTCACTTTTTGTACTGTAGGTCAAAGAGACCTTATGGGGGACATCTAGGTCTCTTGCAAAAAGATAATGCTCCTCTTGCGTGGTCTTGATTTCTAAAGAAAGGATCATACCAGGAGGGAGCTTGCTGTTTTTGATAGGTACGAGAGCGACTTCGACGCTTCTTCCTTCCGTCTCGTAGAGAAACTTAGAAAGATCGAGCGCAGAGCGTTTTTTATCAGGAGTCCATTTAAGGCGGCTGGCAATCCAAGATTGCAGATAGATCGATTGGATTTTTGTGTGGCAAAAAAATGGTGTCTCTTGCGCGTTGTAGGTGATTGTAATAGAGGAGGTCCGTTCAAGTTCCTGGATTTTTTCAAAAGTTGAAAAAGTCGCAGATAAAAGGTCTCTCCAGCTTTCAAGGCGCGCCCAGTTGAGGTCGGCAATTTCTGATCCTGTTTCTTTTTGCACTTTAGCAATCGCTTTTGAAAAACGACACAAATCTTCTGTGCACTCAGAATCAAAGATCAGTCTTGTCGCAAACTCTCTTAGATCGTTAAAAAGACAGTTTTCAAATCCTGGATCTTCTGCCCAGACTAAAAAGACAGGAAGGTCTGGGACGATGTGAGGGAGAAGAACAAAAGGAACCTGTTTTTCTGCACTTCCTTGCACGTGGATTTCAATGAGATCGCAAGTGATATCAAATTCACCTTGCTTCGTTGTCATCACAGAAACAGCTGTTTTTAAAGAGGGTTCTGGAAGCTCCGGATCTGATGAAATGAAAAAGATCCGAGCGGGAAACTTTTCTACAAGCCGTTGAGCTATTTTATGGATGTATTCATCTCTTGGAGATTTTTTTGTGAAAAAGATGATGTTGAATAAAGAAGCTTTTACTTTATTTTTGTTATCTTTGGCATTCCATAAAGAGTTTAGCCCTTCTTGTATTTGAGAAGGAGGAACAAGATGTGATGCGATCATATATTATAAAAGTCTCCATTTTCTTCCGTCTAAAAGTAGGTCTTCTGCAGCTTTGGGTCCCCAGCTTCCTGATGGATAGTTGGGGAAGGTGTCTTTTGAAGATCCTTTTTCACTCCAAGCATCTAAAATAGGGGAGAGGAGCTTCCAAGAGTTGAACACTTCATCTTCTCTTGCAAAAAGAGTGTTGTCACCTAAAATACAATCTAAGATCAGTCTTTCATACGCCTCAGGAGGCGCCATCCCAAAATACTTTCCATAACGGAAGTTCATTTTCACAGGTTGAATGAGCTGGCTTGTGCCGGGAACTTTGCAATTGATCTTAAGCGATGTTCCTTCATCAGGCTGGATTCGGATTGTGAGAACGTTCGGGTCGTTCGGTCTTCCTGGATGTTGGAAAAGAACCGATGGTGGGTCTTTAAAGAACACAGAAATCTCGGTCCCTTTCTTAGGAAGCCTTTTGCCACCTCTGATGTAGAAGGGGACTCCTGCCCAGCGCCAGTTGTCAATGTATAGGCGCATCGCTAAGTACGTCTCTACCATTGAAGCTGGGTTCACATTTTTTTCTTCTCTATAACCGATAACGCTTTCACCGTTGATATAGCCAGGGCCATATTGCCCTCTTACAACGGAGTCATTAAGTGTAGATAGATCAAAAGGTCTGATGGCCTTGATTGCCTTTACTTTTTCATCATGGATCGCAGCAGCTGATAGATCAACAGGAGGCTCCATCGCAATAAGCGATAAGATCTGCATCATGTGGTTTTGTAAAATGTCTCTTAAAAAGCCCGATTCTTCCCAAAGAGCTCCACGGCTTCCGATCCCAATGTCTTCTGCAACCGTAATCTGGACATGGTCTATATAGCGGTTATTCCAAAGAGATTCGAAGAGGGAGTTAGCGAAGCGAAGCACGAGTAGGTTTTGTACGGTTTCTTTGCCTAGATAGTGGTCGATTCGGTAGATTTGGTCTTCGTGTAGAAACTGCATCAGATCTTTTTGCAAAGCTTCTGCAGATTTTAAATCATGACCAAACGGCTTTTCTATGATCATACGTGACCAGCGCTCTTTTTCGATCTCTTGATCGTAGATGAGGCGCGCTTTATGTAGGTTTTCAGCAATTGTGGTAAAATAGCTAGGCTGCGTTGAAAGATAAAAGACGCGATTGCCTTTGGTTCCAAGCTTGTTATCAAGATCTGTCAGAAACTGAGAAAGTCCTTGATATCCTTTTTCATCATGAAACTCGGATTTGTAGTAGAAAAGCTGCTTTTCAAAGGTGGCCCAAAGAGCCTCATCAACTGGCTTTACACGGGAAAAGCGACTGATCGCTTCTTTCATTTCAGCGCGAAATTGTTCATGGGTTTTATCTCTTCTTGCAAAACCGACACAAGCGAATTGAGGAGGCAGCTGTCCTTCTCTTGCTAGGTTGTAAAGGGCAGGAAGAAGTTTTCTGGCAGTCAGATCACCAGTTGCTCCGAAAATCACCAAAATACAGGGGTCTATGAATCGAGAGGAGAGGCCCGGTTCTTGCAAGGGATGCGTAAAATTGTTCTCTGTCATAATGTAGCTTTGTTTTAGTGTCTTATCTCTAAGAATAAACCACGAAAACGGTTATTTAGGAAGCTTTTTTTCTTTGTCCCGTCCATATGTTTAATCCTCCTCCTTCTCATTTTTTTAAAATTTTTCTTTATTGTTCTTAATCGGCCTATATAGTAGATTGCCCTGCTTTTAAAGATTTACGGTTAGACCTAATGAATATTTTTTTTAATTCCAGTAGAAGTTTTACCGTCCATCCGGGAGCTGATCCCACATCTTGCTGGAATTGCTTCCATAAGGGATATCGCATGGATCTGTATAACAAAGAAAATTTTCGGGGGAATTTTCATGTTCAAATGAAAGAATCTATAACCGTTGGATCCCGCTCAGAAGTATTGCAAGCACACTCTAAAGGGAAAAAATGGGCGTTAAAAAAACCTAATTTGAGGTATGCGAATTTTTTTCTTTCCGAAGCTAAAATGTTAAAGTATATAAACAAGCAAGAAAAGAGTGCAAACCAAGAGTATTTTGTTCAGTTGATCGGTGTGCTCACAAGAAGAGGTCAGGCTATGATGCTGATGAAATTTTGTGAGGGAGGGAATTTATACGCGCGTGTGAAAGAGGCTCCCATAGGAATCGCCCTTGAGAGTGTAGAAATAATCACTAAGCAGATGTTGAAGGCCCTTGGTTTTTTAAGAGACAACAAAATTATCCATCGAGAGATAAAGCTCTCAAGCATTTTGATAGAAAGTGGAGATAGGGTCAAACTCGGGGATTTTGCCTTGTCTATGAGAGAAGATGATGAAAATAACAGATTTATTTTTTGTGGAACGCTTTCATCTTTGAGTCCAGAGCTGCTTTTAGCGAACAATCAAGAAAAGAGTCCCATAAGGTACCCGTATGGGTCTTCCTCTGACATGTGGGCAGCAGCCATTTCTATGTTAAAAGCCTTAGGTCACCTCGATTTATTCGAAAACATGGACTTGGGATGGGAAGAACAGAAAAAAATTGTGCGAGATCAGCAAAGAGATCTACCAAAGGTTTTAGAGATTGAAATTCAAAAAATGGAAAATTCGCTCAAGTCAGCGCATTTCTACACTGCTTTGAAGGAAATGTTAAAAATTAATCCCAAAGAGAGACCATCTCCAGAAGCTGTATTGACTTTTTTGGATCAGGAAGAATCAACAGAAATAAAGACTTTGTCTATCGATCATAGCGCCTCTTTATTGGGAGCCGAGGATCCTCTTCCTTCACCGGAAAAATTCGATTTAGAACGGAAACGTTTATTGTTAGATCTTGACCATATACAAATGTTTAATGAAGTAAGGAAAAGTCAGAAGTCCTTTTGCGAAGGGAACGGAGAGAAATACAGTTTGGTGCCCGAAGATTGGGACTATGAGTGTGCTTACCCGGAGCCTGAGATTCTTGGCGAAGAAAAACAAACTTCCTTACCTAGGGTCTCTCTATCTAGAGACGAGGCTGCTTGGAGCTCTTTGTGTCGCCGGCAAGGACTTGATCCTAAAGTATTGGCTGCGACCGAGAAATATTTGGAAGATCGGTTCCCTTCGAAAAAATAATTATTCTTTACGGAGACGCTGTATTTCTTGCGCCTGCAAATAGTTTTGTAAAATCAAGGTAGAGCAGACTGTATCGATCTTTTGAGCTCTTTGTTTTCTATTTAAAGAGTCTTCTCTCATAAAACGGTCTGCTTGGCTTGATGAGAGCCTTTCATCCCAAAAGGTGCAAGGGACAGAAAAGTGCTCTGTTAAAGCTTTGCCAAATGCTTTGACCTCTTCAGCCATTTCACCTTCTTTTCCGTTTAACAGAAGAGGTAGGCCTATGATGAACAGATCAAAGGGGGCATAGGGGGCAAGAGCCTTTTCAAGCTCTTTTAAAAGAAGAGGTAGAGTTTTAGGGACTTTGAGAACCGTCAATGAGGACGCGATGATCTTTCTTTCATCAGAAAGAGAAATACCGATCCGCGCCCTTCCATAGTCAAAGCTAACAAGTCTTCCCATCGATCATACCAAAACTTTGTTTTTTACAGCTGCTGCAATGAACTCTTTAAAAAGAGGATGTGCCTCTGTAGGCTTGGACTTGAACTCTGGGTGGAATTGCACTCCGACCATCCAAGGATGGTCTTTGACTTCTACAATTTCACAGAGGTTGTTGTTTTCTAGTTGCCCTGAGATTGAAAGACCTTTTTCTTCCATTTGGTCTTTATACAGGTTATTGAATTCCCAGCGGTGGCGATGTCTTTCAGAGATTTTGCTAGATCCATACGCTTGCTCTGCTTTACTGCCCTTTTTAAGAATGCAGCTGTAAGCTCCAAGACGCATTGTGCCCCCTAAATCTTCCACCCCCTTTTGCTCACTAAGCAACGAGATAATAGGATGAGAAGTTGTGGGGTTTACTTCTGTTGAATGCGCATCTGTAAGACCTAAGACTCCACGGGCAAATTCTACACAAAGAACCTGCATACCAAGGCAAAGTCCAAGATAGGGGATTTTTTTCTCTCTGCAAAGTTGTGCAGTTAGGATTTTCCCGATCCAGCCTCTTTCTCCAAATCCTCCAGGAACTAAGTAAGCGTCACATCCTTCGATCTCTTTTCCACTGGATATTTTTTCAGCTTCAAAAGGTCTAATTTCAAGCTCTACTTGGTTTGCAATGGCCCCGTGGATAAGAGCTTCAAAGACACATTTGTAGGCGTCTTGATGTTGTAAATATTTTCCAACAATTCCAATCACCACTTTTTCTTTCGGGTTGTATAACTTCTTTAACATAGATTCCCAGTGGGCCAAATTGGCAGGCGGAGCTTCTATGCCTAAGAGTTTACAGATCTTTTGATCCAGTTCTTGTTTATGTAAGAAAACAGGCACTTCATAGACGCTATTTGGAACATCGGGTTCATCGATCACAGCCTCTTTGGCTACGCTACAAAAGAGACTGATCTTGTCTTTGATTTCTTCAGAGAGGCTCTCTTCACATCTGCAGATGATGATATCTGGGATGATTCCGATGCTTCTAAGCAGTTGAACAGAGTGCTGAGTTGGCTTTGTCTTTACTTCACCAGCTGCTTTTAGATAAGGAACGTAGGTGAGGTGGATATGGATGCAATCTTTGCTTCTTTCATGTCTAAACTGGCGGATCGCTTCAAAGAAGGGCAGCGATTCGATATCTCCAACAGTTCCACCGATTTCTACTAAGACAACTTGGATTCCCGTCTCTATTTTAGAAGCCGCTAAAATCCGATGTTTGATCTCATCTGTGATATGAGGGATCACCTGTACGGTCTTTCCAAGGTAGTCGCCCCGTCTTTCTTTTTTTAGAACTGTATCGTAGATTTGACCAGACGTTGCATTTGAGTTCTTAGATAGGTGAGCATTGGTAAATCTATAGTAATGCCCAAGGTCAAGATCTGTCTCTGCCCCGTCATCCGTCACATAGACCTCTCCATGCTGAAAGGGGTTCATTGTGCCAGGATCGACATTTAGATAAGGGTCTAATTTGAGCATAGCGACCTTGAGGCCTCTGCTTTCTAAGATCATAGCAATGGCAGCTGATGTCAAACCTTTACCTAGGGAAGAAACAACTCCTCCGCTCATAAAAATGAATTTGGGTTGCATGGTGTATCCCTTATAAGATCATGATAATTGACCTATTGTAAGGGCATATTTGATAAACTTCAACCTCAAATAGAAAAGCCCCTTAAGGCTTTAGACCTTGAGGGGCTATAGACAAATTTTTAGTTTAATTTAGAGTTTTCTAACTCTTGTATAAACCACGCTGTTACCTTGTTTCATAGGACTATCCATATTAAAGGCAGCATCGAAAGAACTGTTTCGTGAGGATTTTGCGATAGCTATGGCTTTTTTAACAGTATCCCTACCGTAAAGACAATCACTCAGTCGCTCCATGAAACTTTTGGAGTTTTCAAGAGCTTCAAGTATTTCAACGTCTCTAGCAGAGATAGTGGAACCGGTTGAGTATTGTCTAGTATAGGCAAGAGATTCATCATCGGAGACAGCTCTAGCGATCAGAGGTGTTTTTATTGATTCCGGATCTGCAGCAGCAAGGATCGATTTTGCAATAGCTTCAGCTTGAACTTTTCTGAGTTTAAGGACATTTATTGCACTACGATTAAACATGCAATCCCATACGACTTGAGCAGGAGTTCGTAAGGTTTGTAATTTTTCAAGCATCTCAAACGTGCTATCTTCTGGGAATTCAGTTCTTCCGCTGTTTTCATAGGCAGCTAAAGCATTTAATGCGACAGCTTGTGTTTTGATCCTATAAAATAGGTTAGTGGTGGAAGGGTCGTTTAGGGCGTTTACTTCAGCCAGCTTGTTTTCATCAAGTTCTTGCAAAACATTGGGAATTTCATTTTTATCGCTGAGTTTCTGAGCCAGGTCTTCTAAACTGTTTACAACGCTTTTCTTGCTAGTAGTAGCGTTATCTGAGATAAATCTAGACTTTCCTTGGATGTCTTCAGGGGAGTAGATGTTATATGAAGTTTCGCCTTCTGATTTGATGGGTGTACTCATTTTCATCCTCATGGTTTTTTGGTGTTATTTCATTTAATTATATCAAATTAAATATTTAATTTCAATTAATAGTTAATTTGATTTTTGATTTTTTTTGAATGTAATAGAGGCCGAACAGGCAGGGTAAGGCCTGTGGCCGTTCTTAGTGGAAGGACGGGGGATTTAGAGGGCTTAGAGTAGGCCTGCTAGCTCTTTCTCGATCTTTTTAATTACGATAATAGCCATGGCTTCTTTGATGTCATTTTTGCGGAATATGAAATCAGACACTTTTCGTATGAACCCTTTGGACTTTTCAAATTCATCAAGTGTTTCGATGATGAAAGGGAAAGATTTCTCAAGCTCTTCTTTATCTGCAGGTTTAAGGTAGTCGGAAAGTAAGACTTTTAAAGCGAGATACTCTGCAAAAAACTTCTCTTCTTTTTTCTTGGTTTCAAAGACTTTTGTGACCTTGCTACCAAATACGCAGTCCCATACGATTTGAGGTGTGCTTCTTTTAGCTTGTAAGTTTTCAAGCGCCTTAAATTGGGTTTCTTTTAGGAACCTTTCTACTCCGTTTTTTTCATAGTTTCTTAGTGCTTTTGATGCAATAGCCAGAGCTTGGCTCCGATTCTCGTCTGGGGAGAAACACTCACATACTGCAAGTTTTAGTTTGTCGATAGATCGGATCATTTATTTGCCTTCTTCAATGGTCGGAGTTATAGACCTGCTGCCAGTAGTGACTGTTCCCTTTGAATCATTGCTATCTATGGAAGCGCTCTTTGACATTTGTCCATCTTTTTTGCCGAACGCCTTACTCACTAACTTTTGAAACATTGATTCCTTCTCGACCGTAATTGTTTTTGGTTGAGGTATCTTGGGAATTATTCGATCGATTGTCTCGTTCACTAGAGGAGCAAGGGCTCTCTCAATAATAACATTCAGCCGAGCTTTAGCTTCGTTTTCCACTCGGTTAAGTGAGTTTTGAAGATCGAGACTTCCCTGAATAGTTTCAGAGTGTTCGCGACGGAGTTTTCTAAGTTCATCTAGGATCTTTCCCGGTGTATCTTTAGTTGGGTGAAGATCCGACCAGTCCATAATACATTTCGATAAGCGTTTTTCGAGGCTAATAAGCTTTGCTTCAGGGTTTTTCAATAGATTGAGCGCTTCTCTATTTTTATAGAGTGTAGAAAGAGCTTTTTCAGCATCACTACCACCAAAAAACCAGCTGCATGCAAAATCATATACTTTTTGGGCTTTGGTTCTAGATTCTAATTGCTTGATGTCAGTATCAATGATCTCTTGTATGCTAGGAAGGCCTTTTGCATCGGTGACTTCAAATTCAAGCTCGTTGGTTTCGTCATTTTTGTAAGCAGTCGTAATTTGGATTTTTGTCTCACCACTAGAAAGGATCTGGCTGATTTCCTTAGCTTTTGCTCTGCAAAATAGGTTCGTGATGGAGCGGTCTTTCAAAACTTTTGGCTGCAAGGTTTTAACGCCGCTTTCCATTCCAACAAGTAGTGACAAGTAGTTTCCAGGTGTTGCTGGAGTGTTCTCTTTTGACGATTTGTCAGCTTTTTTAACAATATCACGCTCTTTGACGACTTTGTTAAGTTGACTTCGCACAAGAGAGGCGTCCTGCTTTTCCTGAAACCATGTGCCCAAGCCTTTAAAAAAGCTAGAGGCATAGGCGCTGATTGAAGCGTCTTGCTGGGATTTTTGAGTTTTCGTGCCTTTAATATGCGCGTGGGTAGGAGCTGTGCCTGATACATCCATTCCAAGCATGTCATGCATGATATTCATGGTTTTCTCCTTTTAATTTGTTTTTAAGTTTTATTAATTCATTATAATAATAATTATACCACAATTATGTGTTAATTTCCATTGTAATCGATTGTTTTCCAGGAAATCCTTGTAAGTTGCTGGTTTTTAGGTTTTTACATTGGTTATTTGTTGTTTTCTGATTTATTTTTAACTCTTTGATGGTAAGTAGTTTGGCGATTTTCCTGTTTTTGCCTTGATGTGATTGAGTTTATTCTGAAAATGAACTATGATCATTTCTAAATTAATTTGGTGGTTTTATGAATGTAAATAATCGTTTTGAAGAACGTTATATAGGGGCATTAGAGGTTAACGCCTCCATGGAGGCGGACGCTCAGTTAACATTAGCATTTTTAAAACAGTTCGGTGGATTAACTTACCCAGAGGAGCTAGGGAATGCTTCGGGCCAATTAAGGGTGGATGGAAAGATCATTTCCGGCCCAACTGTAGATTTTAGAAATCAGGATCCAATTCGATTTGAAGCCATCAAACGGCAGTGCGAATCAATAGCAATAGACAATGCCCCAAAAAGAGCAAGAATTGCAAGTAGCAGCAACATCGAAGAGGACGCTCATTTAGTGCGTACATTTCTAGAGCGGATACATGAAGACAAAAAAGACATTGAGATAGAGCGTTGCTTTTTTGCTGAAATTTATGTAGAGTAGACCCGCTCACTATTACGAAAGGATCAAAAATGGAAACGGCTAAAAAAATCTTCATACCAGTCAGTCTGTTTCAACTCTTCTCCATAGGCATTGGACCATCTAGTTCCCATACCGTAGGGCCTATGAGAGCGGCTTATCAGTTTGCATCACTTCTTCAGCAAGAAAAGAAATTAAGCTCTGTGGCCCGTGTTTCTGTTGAGCTGTTTGGCTCACTTGCGATGACAGGACATGGACATGCGACTGATATCGCAATCTTGCTTGGGCTTGAAGGGGAAAAGCCTGAAGAGATCGATCCAGATAGCGTGCAAGGTAAAATCGATAGCATCAAAGAAAGGCAAATATTGAACCTTTTAGGTGTCAGCCCGATTGCTTTTTCTATTGAAACCGATCTTCTTTTTATAAAAGGTAAAAGACTGCCATTCCACTCCAATGCCATGAAATGCAAAGCTTTTAATGCAGCTGGAGAGGAAGTTTTTGCTAAAACATTTTACTCCGTCGGTGGGGGATTTGTTGTCGATCACGAAGAGGTGTTTTCTCACGATAAAAAAGAGGAAACAGTTTCTGTTTCTATTCCTTATCCTTTCCATACAGGACAGCAGCTTTTGGACCTATGTCAAAAAACAGGTCTTTCTATTAGCGAAATCATGTTTGAAAATGAAAAATCGTGGAGATCTGAAGAAGAGATCTACTCTGGCATTTGGCGCATTTGGGAAGTGATGAAAGGATGCGTAGAAAGAGGATGTCAGCAGCAAGGAATCTTACCAGGTGGTCTTAACGTTGCAAGAAGGGCCTATGATCTTCATCAAGATCTTTCTCAGAAAAATGGCATAGAAGACCCTTCTGAAATCTTTGACTGGGTGAGCCTTTTTGCGCTCGCTGTGAATGAAGAAAATGCAGCAGGAGGAAGAGTTGTTACCGCCCCTACAAATGGCGCCTCTGGCGTCATTCCAGCAGTTTTGCACTACTATGAAAGGTTTACTCCGAACTCTTCCAAAGAAGGGATTTATAAATTCTTTCTAACAGCGGCAGCCATTGGAATCCTTTATAAAGAAGGAGCTTCTTTATCAGCCGCTGAAATGGGATGTCAAGGAGAGGTTGGCGTTGCTTGTTCTATGGCAGCAGGTGGCCTTGCGGCTGCGCTTGGAGCTACTCCATCACAAGTAGAAAATGCTGCAGAAATCGGAATGGAGCACAATTTGGGACTTACTTGCGATCCAGTCGGTGGTCTTGTACAAATCCCTTGTATCGAAAGAAACACCATGGGCGCCATCAAGGCGATCAACGCAGCTCGTCTTGCTCTTAAAAACAAATCAGATTACAAAGTTTCTTTAGACCAAGTCATCTCATCCATGAGACAGACAGGAGAAGACATGAATAGCATTTATAAGGAGACCTCTGAAGGAGGCCTTGCTCTTCATGTGACTGTTGGTCTTCCTG
The DNA here is from genome assembly GCA_903824495.1 of uncultured Chlamydiae bacterium. GTDB lineage: Bacteria > Chlamydiota > Chlamydiia > Chlamydiales > Rhabdochlamydiaceae > CAIJXB01. Next base: position 9,965 of record CAIJXB010000001.1, on the reverse strand, counting down.
AGTGTTAACAATATCTAGATACTAGTAAAACTATTTTGACTTTTTTGGAAGTTAGTGGCAACCTTGTGCGACGAAAAAAATTTAGGACTGCTACATGAATAGTACAGAACACCTGCTTCATTGTGCATACCGACGAGGTTACCTGGATTCTTATAAGTGGCAATCAATACCCTTCATGGGAGCCTTTTCTTCAGTATATGTAGCTGCAAGGATTGCTCTAGATTCCCTGTTTAGTAAAGATCCGGTACCAAAACCAGTCTTACAATTTCAGGCTACACATTTAGAGATTTCTGAGAAAAAACATGATCTTAGTGTTCTATTTTGGAACTCTATTACAAATGTTTTTACCGTTGGATTTTTTAATGCCATTCGTCTACAGGCATATAACCCTGAAATAAAGAAGACTTCTAAACAAGAGCCTTCCGATACACCCCATTTGAGTTTCGATTTCGGTGATTACGAAGTGCTTTCTACATCTTCGGATTATGAAGGTGAGTGAAGGATACCTTCTAGAGAGTTAACTTATCTAGCATAAAAAGACCTAATTTTGTACGGTTAGAGTTTAACTTTAGGTTTTCTTATGCCGTGCGATCAAAGTCCCTTAGAATCCATTAGAATCCGCTTTTCTCCTCAATTGCCGAGCTGTCTTGCTGACATGTCAACCGTCTACTTGGAGGGCAAAGAACGCCTGCCTTGCGACTCTGAAGTCGCAAGCATTTTCTCATATGGTTCTACACTTCCCCTTGTTAAAAGAGCTAGCTCTTCTAAAAGAGAAAAGCTCTCTTTAAAGGTTGGTGTTGTGTTTTCTGGAGGTCAAGCTCCAGGTGGCCATAATGTGATTGCAGGCCTCTTGGATAGTTTACAGGGAAGCGAGCTGATTGGTTTTTTAGGAGGCCCATCGGGTATCCTCTCTGGTAAATACAAAACTCTTACTAAAAACGAAGTCGATGCTTTTCGCAATACGGGTGGCTTTGATCTACTCGGATCTGGAAGAACAAAGATTGAAACGGAAGAGCAGTTTGAGCAGGCACTTCAAGTATGTAACAAGATCAAACTCGATGGCCTTGTTGTTATCGGAGGGGATGATTCGAATACAAATGCCGCTCTTTTAGCTGAATATTTTAAGTTAAAAGGGTGTTCTACTTGCGTTGTTGGGATCCCTAAAACAATTGATGGAGACCTGAAAAACGACTACGTTCCCATCTCATTTGGTTTCGATACGGCATCTAAAGTCTATGCGGAATCGATCGGCAACTTGGCAAGGGACGCTCTTTCTGCGAAAAAATACTACCATTTTGTGCGGTTAATGGGACGCACTGCTTCCCATATAGCTCTTGAGTGCGCTCTTTTAACACATCCCAATCTTACGATCGTCGCAGAAGAGGTCTTTGAAAAGAAGATGACCCTCAATCAGATTGTTTCAGACATTGTAGCGCTTATTATAGAAAGAGCAGCGCTTGGCAAATCATACGGTGTTATCATCATTCCTGAAGGTCTCATTGAATGGATCCCTGAAATGTCTACTCTCATGAAGGAACTGAGTGGAATTCTTTCTAAAGAGGGAGGCTATTCAGAAGAGGAGATCAAGGCGAAGTTAACATCTACTTCTCAAGAGTGTTTTTTCTCTATTCCAGTAGCCATTCAAAAGCAGCTTCTTTTAGAAAGAGATCCTCACGGAAATGTTCAGGTGTCTTTGATTGAAACAGAAAGACTCCTTGCTGAAATGGTCGCAAATGAGATGAAGAAAATCAAAGATGTATCCTTTCATGCTTTGCCCCATTTTTTTGGTTATGAGGGACGCTCTGCTTTTCCTTCCAATTTTGATGCAAGCTATTGTTATACGCTTGGGGCTGTAGCTTCTTTAGCTATTACATCCAAACTCTCGGGGTATATGTGTTTTGTTTCAAACCTTGATAAACCTATAGATAAGTGGGATGTTGGAGCGGTGCCTCTTGCTAGTTTAACCCATTTAGAAACGCGCAAGGGCAAGCTCAAACCTGTGATTGAAAAAGCGCTTGTTGATCTAAACGGCAAACCTTTTAAATTCTTTGCACAGCAAAGAGCTCTTTGGAGGGTAGAGGACAAATACTCTTTTCCAGGGCCTATTCAATTTGATGATGGCGCTTTGCTTCCACCACTTTCTCTACTACTAGAAAGCCAATGATCGCAGCTTTATCTGAGTTTTTTGTTTTAACCTTTTGGATCACTCCTAAGGTGCTTTGGTTTTCTTTTAAGGAAGAGAGGAAAGTGAAAAGGCTTTTTCATCAAAATGCAGAATTTAAAAAAGCTGACCTATCCTTAAAATCATCCTATCGCTTCAAAAACCCTTATCGCATCTGCAAACAGCACATGAAAGAAAGAGGCTCTTCTTTTTTACATTCGTATGGAGAAACTCCGCTTACGGTGCTTGATGAGATGTTTGAAAAAGGGGATCTTAAAGCAGAAGACTGCTTTGTAGACCTCGGATGTGGCAGAGGCAGGGGAGTCTTGTTTGCTTCTCTTACAAAAAATTGCAATTCAATCGGAGTTGAAAGAATATCCCTTTTTTGTGAAAAAGCAAAATCAATCGAAGCAGAAAAAACACAGTTTTTTTGTCAGGAGATTTGTGATTTTGACATGCAGCTTGGTAGCTTTTTTTATTTCTACGCTCTTTGTTTAGAAGAAGAGGAGCTAGAATTAGCCGTACGTCAGCTAGAAAAAATGAAAGCGGGCTCTAAACTCATCACAGTGAGTTTTCCACTCACCGAATACTCTCAAAAGTTTAAACTTCTTTCTTCTTGGGAATCGGCCTATCCTTGGGGAAAGACCGATCTTTTTCTTCACTTAAAAAAGTCGTGAGGCATCTCTAACTTGGCGCGTTGATGGATAAAAGCGCTTCTAGCGCTTCTCTTAATAAGGGATTTTCCGCTCTTTCTTCCTGAGAAAAATACAGCTGAGCTTCTGGAACCGTCACTTCTTGTTGAATAACTATGGCTCCCACATTTTCAAGGATAGCCCTTAAATGTTTTAATCCTCTCATGCCACCCATTTTTGAAGGTGAAGCGCTCATAATAGCAAAGTTTTTGTCCTTAAAAGCGTCACGTGATGGTCCTCCATTTTCTCCTCTTGAAGCCCAATCGATTGTGTTTTTAAGCACACCGGAAATGGAAGCGTTGTACTCAGGAGATGCAATAATGATGCAATCGCTTGCGATCATTAGTTGACGGAGTTTTTGGGCGTTTTTTGGCAATCCTTCTTGTTTTTCAAGATCAGCATCGTAAAAAGGCATCGGATAATCATTCAGGCGGATGATAGTTACTTCAGATCCCATAGAGCGAGCCATTGAAGCAGCTTCTTCCAGAAGTTTTCGGTTGTAGGAATCTGCGCGTGTACTTCCTGCAAATGCTAATATTTTCAATGGAGCCTCCTTAAAAAACGTAGATTTTATACAAGTCACCTCATTTTTCTCCAGGTTATATTCTAGGGAAATCCATTGGAAAAGACCTATCTTTTTCTTCGCTTAAAAAAGTCTTAAGAAAAACTTGATCTTTTTAGGATAAAACGTACACTCTTCGTTTTATTTTGATTCTGAGGAGTTTATATGAATGCAGCAGATAAAATATCGAGCCCTCAAATTCCGATGGGCGTAACAACTGCTCAAGAGCAAACCCCCAAGTCTTATTATGAGACATTCAAGCAATATATCCCTTGCTGCGAAAGTGCAGAGCCTAGGGCCCTAAGAACTTATTTTTCTTTAGCGAAGCAATATCTCCCAACTTCAATCTATCTAGTAGCAGGGATCGGCACTTGTGTCAATGCCTATAACGGCGATGGCTTAAGTGCGCTATACTATGCAGGAGGTGGTCTTGCTGCCATGCTTTTACATGACACCTGCCTTGGAGGCCCTCCAGCACCGGTCATCACGCCGCAGCAGATCGTAGATTTAGAACGTCAGCAAGAGGCAAATGCGAACATGTTGCAGGTTGATGCGCAAGAGGCTGCAGATATCAGCAAATTAGAAGAAAAAGAAACGCAAGATCTGCAAGCTGATGTAAACGCTGTTACGGACAATCATGCAGCGTTATCCCATGTAATAGATATTGGAAACGAAAATGAAAAAGAGGGGGAGCAACTGATTGATGGTCTCGAAAGTACCCTTAGTTCAAACGTTGCATTCTTAAAAAAACTCAATCAGGGAGTTTAAGTTATGGCTACATCCGTAGGTTTCATACCGCAGTTTCGAATACCGACTTTAAGTTTTATCGAAAATCTTGAGGCTACTTTTGTAGATGATTTTATAAAAGTTACGACAGTTATTGCGATCATAGGAATTGCTGCCAGTATTTTTACTATGGCTCCAGTTTTGGGAGTGTTTTCTGGACTGATGTTAGGTGTTTGTTTGATTGCGAAATCAGCTTTAGAACGTGCAGCTGGTAGACAAACTGCAGAAGCTGCCTTAAGGAACTCTGAAGAGGTCACAAGACAGACGCAAAACGAGCTAAGTACTTTAAAAAGCACCTTACAAGGTATACAGGAAAATGAACCTCGCAATGCGGCTCTTATTGAGTCTCTTAATGCTAAGATCTTAGAGCTGTCTGTAGAAGTAGAGAGATTAACAATCATCGAGACAGACTTAAACGAGAAGCTACACAAAGCAAATAAACTTGAAAAGCAAATAGAAGGCACATGTGAACAGTTTCGAGAGGCCATTACACACCTTCAAGCTGACAAGGAAAGACTCCAATCTGAAAATACAACTCTAAAAAATAAGGCTGTGGAGCCTGTTGCCACCGAGCCTCCACAGCAAGTCAGTAAAAGCAAAAGTATGTTTAACTTTGGAGGATCTATTCGCAAATAAGTTTTTTTTGTGTTAGGCTCTTCGCGTTTTTGAAAATCTGACTGAGAACATCCTTAAAAAGGAGTCTTTTATGAATGTTAGCAATTCTTACGGAAAATCTCCCGCATTCTTTGATCCTAATTTAAGCAAAAGTGAAACTTATAGCGATGACTCCTCCTTAGAGAAGCTAGCTCTAAGTATGGCAACCACTTATACGTCAGAGGAATCAAGACAAGATGTGGAAGATGTTACCTCTCAAGTAAAGAAGTTGATAGCGCAACAATTAGAGCAAAAAAATAAAGAAAGAGAAAAAAAAGTATCAAACCTTTCAGCAAGACTTAACGCAGAAATGCAGAAAAACGAAAGTCTTTTGAGCGAAGTAGATATTTTAACAAGAGATTGCGTTGCAGAGGTACTTAAAACCATGGTTTTTGAAGTGGCCTTAAGATCAGCAGAAGAAGAACGGGATCAGGTTAAGCTAGAAAATACAAACCTTAAAGCTGAAATAGCCGATATAGCAGACGAACTTAATGTATCAGAAATGACAAACGGAAGACTTGGGATGGAAAACTTGGCTCTTGTTAATTATGTAAGAGGTGATTTACTCAAACTTGCTGCTGCAACAGGGGCGCAAGATTTGTTGAACATGCTTAATCCTTCCAATCTAACCGAGCTACGTTCTTTGGTGTCTCAAATGAAGGGGTTAGAGGCAACTTTAAAATCACTGCAGGAATTTGACAGACCTGATCCAATGCGAGCGCATATAATAAAGGTTTTCAATCACCTGAAAAATAAGATTGAGGTGTTACAAAAGGAATCGGTCATAGATCAACCTAAACTAGGACTTGTACTAGATCGCCTAAGACAGCATCTTATCCGGCATCAAATCAGGCACCTTCGAAAGATGATGGAAGAATGCAAACAACCACAGATTCAGCCTATTTCCATGGATCTAAAGAAAGACGTAGAAAAGCTGTACGGACAAGTGAAGAAGTTCATTCCTAAAGAGGAGCCAGCTCCTGTTGTCGAAGAGCAAAAAGCTGCGAGTTGGTGGGTGCTTGGGAATCTGTAAATCCAAGTTCGGATTGCATTCCGAACTTTTTAGTTTTACATAATTTCTAAAAGCTGTCATCCTTATGAGGATTCTTAAGTAAGGAAGTTTTGACGTGTCTAATAGGAAGTCCATTCTTGTTTTTTCTCTTCTCTCTTTCCAGCGTAGCTGCGAAGGCAATTAAAAATACTCACATCTTACTTTTTTAGAAAAATTTTATAAAAAACTCCTTATTTGTAGGAAATTTATGTTTGAAACGATCATTAAAAACGTCTCTGATCAAGCTCTTTTTGTTGTTTGCTTATTTCTTTTAGGATCAAGTATTTATATAAGCATTAAGACGAGATTTGTCCAGGTGCGCCTTTTCCCATTTTTGGTTCGCCACCTCAAAACCTCCTTTGCAGAGAAGGGGAGATCTGCGGATCAGCATACGATATCCCCCTATAAAGCCCTTTTTACGGCTATGTCGACCACAATAGGCATTTCTAGCATCGTAGGGCCTGTTATTGCGATTAAGCTGGGGGGACCTGGCGCTTTGCTCGGTTTTCTGCTGACAGCCTTTTTTGGGAGTGCTGCGACCTATTTAGAGGTCCATCTTAGCGTCCGCCATAAAAAGACCCTGCCTGATGGGAAGGTGATGGGGGGGCCTATGCAGTATCTGGCTCATATCTTGTCTCCTGGATCTGCCAGATGGTATGCCCTTTGCTGCATGGTCCTCATGACCGTATGGTCTGCAGCCCAGGCGAACCAACTGGCTGCTATTTTAAGCTCTCCTTCCATGGGGGATTTTCAGATTTCAAAAGTCTATTCAGGCCTAGGTATTGCTCTTCTTATAGGGGTTGCTTTAATGGGAGGGATTCGTAGAATTGGATCTTTTTCTGCAAAGCTAGTTCCTTTGATGTTCATTCTATATGTAGGATCGAGCTTTTGGATCATCGGCTCTAATTTGGATCAAATGGGACGCGTTTTCTATGACGTGTTTAGCTCCGCATTTACTCCGCATGCACTCGCTAGTGGTGGGATGGTTGGGGGAGCCGTTGCGGCTCTTAGATGGGGGATTTTTAAGGGAGTCCAAGCTACGGAAGCTGGACTTGGAACACAAACCATCCCTCACTCCATGGCTGCAACTTCAGATCCAATGGCCCAAGGGGCTCTTGCGATGCTCTCAACATTCAGTGCAGGTGGATTGACATTTTTATCGGGATGCGTCGCTCTTATCACAAATACCTGGCAAGATCCTTCTCTGCCTTTAGGCATTGGTATGGTCACAGCTTCTTATGAGCAGTATTTCTCCGTTGGGGGAGTGGTTATCGTTGCAGTCATGGCCCTTTTATTTGGTTTGGGAACGATCTTGGGCAATAGCTTTAATGGGAGCCAGTGCTTTGGGTACTTAAGTCAAAATAAAAATAGAATTTACTATCTCGTGGCCACCCTTATTATGGTGTTTTTAGGGGCATTGGGAGAGGTTCGGACAGTATGGTCTTTGGTCGACATAGTACTTTGTTTTATGGCGGTTCCTCATATGATCTGCCTTCTCAAAAGCGTTTCGGCAGTAAAAAAGCCAGCCACAAATATTTAATTAACGTAAATAGACTTAAATTAATTTAAGTCTATTTATTATCGTTTAATTTCTGTATAATTCGATCAAAATATTTATTGGAGATTGAATGATTAACAGGATTAAAAAAATAATTCTTTTCCCTGCTTTATGCCTGGTAGGACTTGTTATGGTCTTAGGACAATTGAATGTCTTGTCCTTAAGACCAATGCCAGCTCTTTTTGTTTCAAAAGAGCTTTTTGCAAGTGAGGGGAGGGTATCTATTTCTATTAAGCCTTTGACTGTAGCTGAAAGTGAACAATATCTAAAAAGCGATATTTTGAACTTAGGCTATAAGCCAATCCAGATCACGATCGAAAATCAATCTCCAGATCCTTACCTCATTAATGGGGAGTCGATTTCACTACCTAGCATCGATTCGAAAACAATTGCCAAGGCTACTCAAGCGTCCTCTTTGCCTACCTCAATTGGTCTTAAAGTGGCAGGATTTATCTTTTGGCCTTTCTCCATTCCAAGTGGGATGCATGGAATCAAAACACTTCAAAATTACCAAAGGATCCAAAAAGATCTTTGGGTCAAATCTGTAAAGGAAGAAATCGTTCCTCCTTACACGACAATGAACAGAGTGTTCTTTGTAAAGACGGAAGATTTTAAGGACTGTTTTTATGTGACCTTGATCAATCAAGAGACTTTGGAGTCCAAAGTCTTCCCAATCTCTCATTTAAAAGAAGAAGCAACTCCTGTGTTAGATCCGATCCCTATGCCTGAAGAGAATCACTATCTAACACACGAAGAATAGATCCACTAAGTTCTATCTAGAGTTGATCCGTAATAGTTGCTATTTGATTGCTGCAAAGCTGCACAATCCCTGCGACCTGCTCTGGCTTAAAAGAATCAGAGCTTTCTTCCTTTTTCTTGAGGTCGGTAGTAACAGCTTCATTTGCAAGCATTTTAGCTTGAATAGAAGCTTGCACGATGTCTTGATCATTGGTAACAGCTGACATAATTTACCTCCTTAAATAGGGTTAAAAAAACCACCCTTGCTTTATTTAACAAGGGTGGTAGGAGAAGTATAATTCTTGTCTTACTTTAGTTTGCAGAGTTTGCTTTTACTAAAGCCGCCATCTGATTAGGAAGCAGCGATAATGCTTGGTCATAGTACTTAGAGTTCAAGCTGCTCCATGTACTTTGAAGAGCTGAAAGCTGGTCAGAAGCAGATTTGTAAAGAGATGCAGCCGCATTTTCTTCTGCAGCACTCTGATCAAAATCAGCTTTTCTTTCAGTAAACAGTCCTTTAACACCGTTCTCAATCGAGCTCATAACCTCTCTAAAGGTTGGAATTCCTTGAGAGATTAACATATGAGCTTTATCGTATGTGTCTTTAGCAGTAGTATGAAACTCTTCTAATCTGCCTTGAGCTCCTTTTACAGCTTCATTACTCATATTATGAGCAGCTCTGCGGAGCCCATATTGAGCGATCTCATCATTGTGAATGTCGAACTTTCCATAGTTCACTTCTCGGAACGTTCCATCTTCATTAGCGATATCGCCTTTTAAAGAGTATACTCTTGATCGGCCTGTAAAATATTGTGCATAAGTTCTTTCTGTCGGGTTGTCGAGTCTTCCTGGGGCAGGGGCTGCTTGCATAGCCGCTTCAATAGCTGCGATTTTGTCTGTATTGTATTGGTATTTTGCGATAGCAAAGTCAAGATCCACTTCACCATCGACATTCTTTCCATTTTCATCCAATCCGTGAGTTCGTTGAAGCTGAGCAGAAAGCTTTCCTTTGTTAGCTTCTAAGTCTGCTTTGAACGCTCGTTGGTTTGCTGGATTTTGTATATCATGGTTCTCTATGCCGATCGGCTCGTGGTCTGGTCTTATCGGCGCTGTAGGATTACGCTCATCTTTTTGGAAATAACTTTGTTGAGCTTTAAGAGATTTCATTTCAGCTGCAGATTCACTCATCTGTTTTAAAGCAACACCGCCCATTCCTAGAGCAGCAGTAGCAGACATACCGGTAGTTGCACACGATGTCCATTGTGAATACGCTTCTTGCATAGTTGCATTGTATGAGTCTTCTGCAGCATCAAGCAAGGCATTGTATTGGTTTAGAGCTGTAGCACTCATCTCTTGGTTCGATAAAATAGACTGATTGATCGAGTTCAAAGAAATCTTCAAAAGGTTTTTTTCTAAGTCGATCAGAGATAGAGATGCCATACTGAGGGCACTCCCACCAATAAGTCCTTTATGAGAAAGTTCATCACCTGGGGATGTGCCATAACCTGTGGTTTCATCAGCTGGAGGAGCAGTATATTCAGCTGTAGTGTCCTGAGCTGTAGTCGGAGCCAGCTCTTCTGTCATAGAAGAAAGAGCTTGGATGGTTCCCAAGAGGGCAAGGTCACCTTGCGTAGTAGTAGGTTCAAGAGGGACGCTAGCCTTCGTTGAAGCTGAAAAACTTAACACTACTGGGCTTGTATTTACTTGTGTTAATTTGTCGTTTGTCATAATCCCTCTTTTTTAGTTAAAAAGCATTATTATAT